>DASXIR010000023.1:0-10200 GCA_036497895.1 Vicinamibacterales bacterium
GATCGCGGCGCAGCTGGGGCCCGGTCCCCGCGCCGACCTGATGGCGATCGCGCGCCGGCAGCAGCAGATTAACCCCCAGGTGGCAACGGTCGGCTGGCGCATCTACGACAGCTATCTGAAAGCCAACCATGTCGAGAGCGGTACGGCCAGCTACGCCGAAATGGTTCGACTCGTCCTCGGCGTTCGCGTGGCGCCCGATGGCACACCGCTCCGGCGCTGACGCCCGGGCGCGCTAACGAAGCGGCGTCGCCGGCTGGAGCGGCGCGTCGCGCGGATCACCCTGGTAGTAGACGCGTTCGAGAAACAATCCTGACGCGGGCGCGGTGAGGCGGGCCGGCAGCGCCGACGGACCCGAAAGAAACAGCGCCGTCGCCGCAGGCGTCAGTTGACCGCGGCCGATCTCGACCAGCACGCCGACGATGCGGCGCACCATCTTCCAGAGAAAGTGCGAACCCTCCACGCCGACGAGCAGCAGATCGCCCTGTTCCACGAACTCGAGCCGTTCCATCAACACGAGCGTCGATGGCGGCGGTTCGCCGGGCTCCCGATCCGCACTCGCGGCGAAGGACTTGAAGTCGCGGAGGCCGAGGAGCGCCGCCGCCGCCTCGCGCATCTGCCCGACATCGATCGGCTCCTTGACCCACCAGACGAACGGTTTCGCGTTCCCGGGCCGGCGTCTGGCAATCTGATAGAGGTATCGCCGTCCGACTGCGTGGTGCCGCGCATGGAAGCGATGGGGAACCTGCTCGATCGACAGGATGTTGATGTCGTCGGGCAATTCGTCGTTCAGGCGCTGGCGCAGTGCGTCTGCCGGCACGACGGTTGCGACGTCGAGGTGCGCAACCTGGCCGAGTGCGTGGACGCCAGCATCGGTGCGGCCGGATCCGTACAGCTCGAAATCCCTGCGCCCCGTGATCGATCGGACCGCGCGATCGATCTCACCTTGAATCGTGCGGGCGTTCTTCTGAATCTGCCAGCCGCTGTAATCGGTGCCGGCGTACTCGATGGTCAGCTTGAAGCGCGGCACGAGTCATTCTGGCACGCTCGCACCCCGCACCCCGCACCTAGCACCTCGGGCCGCTCCTACTGTCTTTAGTTCTCGCTCCGATTCAACCAGGCCTCCCAGGCCTTGAAGTCGAACGAACGCCCCAGGAAATCGTGCACCAGCGCTGCCGCGGGTTTCGAGCCGCCGGGCGCGAGGATCGTGTCCCGGTATTTGTGTGCGACGCCGGGCGCCAGCAGGTTCGCGTGATCGAACTGGCTGAACAGATCCTTGGCGATGACGAGAGACCACATGTAGGTGTAGTAGACCGCCGAGTAGCCATCGAGGTGACCGAACGCGGTTTGAAAGTGCGTTCCCTCGACAAACGGGAACGGCAGCAGCTCGGTCTGCAGCTTCTTGACCATTGCGGTGGTATCCAGGCCCGCTGGATCCCGGTCGTAAATCGACAACGACAGCCTTGCGTAGACCATCTGCTGGCGCACGACCAGCGCCTTGCCGAATTCGTTGGCGCGGCGCATCTGCTTGACCAGCGCCGCCGGAATGGGCTGGTTCGTCTCGTAGTGCTTCGCGAAGGTGGCCAGCGTCGCTGGATCCCAGGTCCATTCTTCGAGCATCTGCGACGGTGCTTCCACGAAGTCCTGCTCGGTGCTGGTGCCGCCGATGCCGACCCACTCGTGATGACCTCCAATCAGGGCGTGGACCAGGTGTCCAAACTCGTGAAAGAACGTGACCACATCATCGTGCGTCATCAGACCAGGATCGCCGGCCTCCCCGCCAGGCAGGTTGCAGATCAGCGCCGCCTCGGGCAGCTGGCGGCCTGCGACGCCGGTGCGAATCCCGAACTCCGCCGCGTGGTTGTACTTGTTCGGGCGCGGATGCATGTCGAGATAAAAGCGGCCGACGACCCGGCCGTCCTGCAGCATTTCGAACGCCTCGACCGACGGATCCCACACCGCCACATCCTTCACCGGCCGGTAGGTCACTCCAAACAGCCGGCTGGTGACGTCGAACAGTCCCTGCTTGACGCGATCGAACGGAAAGTACGGCCGCACCGTCTGCGAGTCGAAGTCGTAGCTCGCCTTGCGCACGAGCTCGCTGTAATAGGTCTTTTCCCAGGCGTTGATGACGGTCGCGCCAGGGACGTCCTGCTGTTTCCGCTTCAGCAGCGTGGCGTACTCCACCTTCGCCTGTGGCCCGGACGCGGCGACGATGCGATCGATGAAGGTGGACGCGTTTTTCGCGGTCTCGACCATCTTGTCGGCCGTGATGTAGTCGGCCCACGTCGGATAGCCGATGAGCCGCGCCAGCTCGGAGCGCTTCGCCATCATCTGGTCGAGCACCGCGATGTTCTTCGGGTAGGCGCGGTTGTTGTATTCCATGAACATCCGCTTGCGCAGGTCCTCGTTGCGAGCGTAAGAGAACACCGGCAGCGAGTCGGGATAATCGATCGTCAGGGTGATGTTGCCGTTCGCGTCGGGCTTATGCCGGGCGATGAAATCGCGGGGCAGGCCTTCGAGATCGGTTTCCGACTTCGCGGTGACGGTGCGCAGATCCTCGCGGATGTTGCGGTCGAATGCCTGACCAGCCTGCACCAGCTCGTCGCGCAGCGTCTGGATCCGCTTCCGTGCCGTTTCGTCCTTGTCCACGCCGGCGAGATGGAAGTCGCGCAATGTTCGCTGCGCGTAGTAGCGTGTTTCCGGATCGGCAGCGCTGACGTCGATCGCCCGAATCGCATCGTAGGCGTCGCGGTTCAGCGAAATCTTCGTGATCAGTGCCCCCGCCTTCTGCGAGACCCGCTCTGCGGTTTCGCGGACCTTGGCGTCAGGATGCACCGACTGGATCAGTCCGGCCTGCGAACTGACGGCATCCAGTTCGAGCTGCACGTCATCGAAGGCGCGAAGCGTGTCGGCGACCGTTCGCGGGCCGGTCGCGGCGACCATCGCGTCGAGGAGCTGGCTCGCATGCGCGAGCCGGGCATCCATCGCACGCTCGAAGGCGGCTGCGTCCGACATGCCGGTCCAGAACGGCGCGTTCGACGCGCCGGTTGCCGGGTTGGACTGGGCTTCGGCGCGAGGCGCCGGTGCGGCCAGCGTGAACAATACGACGAAGGCGATCGGACCGATCGATGGCATGGACATCCTCCCGATTCTAGATTCAGACGAGAACGTGCGCGCGATGGTTCGCTTATAATTTTGTTTCCCATGGACGAACAGGCACAGACGCCGAGACTGGTTATCACCGACGCACTTGGCCGGCGGATCGTGAACATCGACAAGCCGGTATTCACCATCGGACGCCGCAGCGAGACCGATCTTCGCCTGACGGGCGCCGACATATCCCGGGTCCACGCCGAAATCACCGCCCAGAACGGGACCTGCACGATCCGCGACAAGGAGTCGCGCTTCGGCACTTTCGTCAACGGCGCCAAGATTACCGAAAAGATCCTGGCACACGGCGATCAGATCCGCCTCGGCCAGGCCGGCGACACCGAGATCGCCTTCTTCCTGGACGATGAGGCGCCGTCGGTGGAGAAGAGCGCGGTGTCAGCCGCCGGCGAACTGCGGCAGATGGCGGCGCTGCTCGACGGCCTTCGCGCGCTCGGGTCGGGTCGAGTCATCGACGAGGTGCTGGCGATGGTGCTCGACTCGGCGATCGAGGTCACCAGCGCCGAACGCGGGTTCATCATGCTCGCCGATCGGTCACACACGCTGGAGTTCAAGCTGGCGCGCGCGCGCGGCAAGGTGACGCTGTCGGGCCGGACCTTCGAGACCAGCCGCAAGATTCCCGAGCAGGTCTTCGCCACCGGCAAGCAGACCATCGTCGAGGACCTGTTTGACGGCGACCTCGCACAGTTGCACACCGGCACGGTCGCGCTCGGCATCCGCCAGGTGCTGTGCACACCGCTCCGGTTGATTCGTTACGTCGAGCGGGCCGAGCAGAAGGGCGCCGAGGAAATCATCGGCGTGCTTTATCTCGACAGCCGCGAGCGCGGCGCGCTTCGATCCGCCTCGGCGCATGCGGCGCTCGACACGCTTTCGGCGGAGGCGGCGCTGGCGATCGAAAACGCGAGGCTCTACCGCGAGGCGCTCGACAAGGCCAAGTTCGAACAGGAGCTCAAGGTCGCGGCCGCGATTCAGCAATCGCTGCTGCCGACGGCCCACCGCGAAGGCGCCTTTTTCTCCACCGGCGCGGCTACGATTGCGTGCCGGGCCGTGGGCGGCGACTTCTACGACTACGTCGATCTACCCTCCGGTCAGTTCGGCTTCATCGTCGGCGATGTCGCCGGCAAGGGATCGCCGGCGGCTCTTCTTGCGGCAGCCGTACTCGGCATGTTCAGCGCAGAGGCCACCTATCAGCCGGGCGCCGCGTCTCTCGTCACACGGCTCAACCACGGACTCTTCCGCCGCGCGATCGAAGCGCGCTTCCTGACCGCGTTCTACGGGATGCTGGCGCCTGACGGCGCGCTGACCTACTGCAACGCCGGACACAATGCGCCGTTGCTGCTGACCGCGTCCGGCCTCCGACGCCTCGAGACCGGCGGCGTGGTTCTCGGAATGTTCGAGCGGGCGGTCTTCGAAGAGGAGACGATCACGCTGGCGCCGGGCGACATCATCGTGGCGTTCAGCGACGGGGTGACCGAAGCGATGAACCCCTCCGGCGACGAGTTCACCGACGATCGCCTGATCGCCTGCGCCGAGGCGCACCGCGGAGAGAGTCCGCAACAGGTGCTCGAGGCGTTGCTGGCGGACGTCCACACCTTCTGCGAGGGCGCCACGCAGAGCGACGATGTCACGGTCGTGCTGGTGCGCTACAACGGCTGAAGCGGATCGTTAAGGCACCTCGGACGCCACCGATCAGCGCCGCTGCGTCAGTCGCCAGAATTGCGCTTCGTTCAGCAGCGTGATCCGATGGCCCTTCTCGCGCAGGCGCTTGATTTCCATCAGCTTGAGCCCCGCGTCCCGCCCGACTGCCTGCTGCGCGTTGGGCTTGCCTCGAACCACGACACGAGTGCGCGCAGATGGCATGCCGTGGACGATGCCGCCGGCGCGCTTCGCTGCGAGGATGGCCACGCTGCGCCGCTTCGTCAGGATGCCGGTGAACGCGAGGTGCACGCCTTTGAGCGAACGCAGGACGCCGGCTTTCAGCTGCGGCGCCGGCCGCCGCAGCGCCGCAATCAACTCGTCGGCGCTTTCATACCGTTTCCGCCGTTCGCCGATGCAGCGATGGACGATTTCCTTGAGCGGATCGCTGCACGCGAGATCGCGCACATCGTGCGCACGCAGCCGCGATCCGGTATCGCCCTTGATCAACATCCCCAGCAGTTGTCCCACCTGATACACATCGTCGCGCGCCTGCCACTTCGGCGCCACTCCGGCGAGGATGTCGCTCGGCGCGGTCAGCGCGTTCATGGTGCGGGCGGTGATTCCGCGCCGATCGCTTTGCTGTCGCACGATCCCGAAGTCACCGAGCTTGAGCCGGCGATTCTCGCAGACGAAGACGTTGACCGGAGTGAGGTCACGGTGGAGCATGTGCCCGCGGTGGAGCTTGCCGAGCACTTCGAGGATGCCGGCGATCTCGCGGCGCACGACTGATTCGGTCCAGCCACGGGCCTCGCCGCGAAAATACAGGCTCAGATCACCGAAGCGCGCGTACTCGAGCGCGAGGCAATACAGGACCGAGCCGTCGGGGCGCAACAGTGGAAACGCATCGAACATGCGGATGGCGCGCGGATGGCCGTCAAGCAACTGGCCGAAATACGCCTCGCGCAACCACCCGTCGATCCGCGCACTGGCCTTGACGCACACCGTCATCGGCACTGCGGCCGATCGTCCGATGCGCGTCGCGAGATAGACCTGACCGAAACCGCCTTCACCGAGCAGGCGATCGATCCGGTAACGCAACCTCGTCTCGGGACTGGCGATCACCTGGTGAGTGGTCAAGAGACCTTCGCGATGGTCGCGGCGGACTGTCGCCGCGCGGGTGGTTGCCACCGACGCGCGAGAAATATGACGCTGTTTCACGGCATGCCATCCGGTCAGCGAAACAACTTCAGCACTGACCGTTCGACTGCGCAGGATCGGGTGCGCGCGCTGCCGATCATCTCGATGGTGATGTCCGCGGTGGGAGCAAAGGCCGAAAAATCGAAGATGAATCGTCCACCGCCGTTGTCGAGCGACTGCGTGGCGGGGTTCACCGCAGTGGCGCCGCGCTTGATGACCACCGACGTAATCGGATTCTTCGCCGTGGCAATCGGCGTGATGCCAACCGTGATCCGGGTGCGCCCGGCCGCGCTGAAACTCGGCGTCGGCGCCGGCTGATGCTGCTTGACCGCCTGCCAGACCTCGTACGCGATCTGCTTGTAGGGTGTGAACAGCGCCATGGTGAAATCGGTGTTCTTGCAAACGTCACCGTCGTAGAAGACACACGCCGGACGGTCGCCGCCCTGCTTGCCGCACTCCACCGCATTCCAATAGCTCTCGCGACTGATCGGCTGAATGCCTTTGTCCCAGGGTGGGCTTATCGTGGCCGGCAACTGGGCTGTCACCTGGGCGCGTGCGCGCCCCGGAACGAGCACCGTCAACGCCAGACAGGCGGCAAACACAGCCGTTCGAGTACGCACGGGAAAACCTAACACTGCGTCACGGTGGCGCGCAACCGCCGAGGCAGCGCCATCGGACCTTGCGTGGTGACGGCGGATCAGGTGGACATCGACGCGGCATGATCGCGGAGAGGATGGGCCACTCGTCCGACGTGAAGAAGTTCGGCGCCTACTTGACGACCAGGCCCTGTTTCTTCATTTCGTCCGCGGTGGCATCAACGATCCCTTGAACCAGGCTGCGCGCGCCCTTGGGGTTGGTCGATTCGCTTGTTCCTGACCACAGCAGGCGATCCTTGGACAGATCGTAGATGACGGTTTCGACCGTCACCTTGGTATCGTCGGGAGCGTTGATGATTATGATTTGCGAGTTCCAGCCGTACGGGTAATAGTCCCAGAACGAGTTGTACGGGTAAGTGTTCCAGACGACCGGCGGCGCGGCGCTCTCTTGCTTGATGTCGACGAGGCGCATGACCACGACCCCGGTGGCGCCGGCCTTCTGAATCCAGCCCTTGGCCTTTTGAGGATCCTTCAGCTCCGGAGCCGGAATGACGCGGTACGCGGCGAGTCCTTTCACGCCGTGCTTCGTGAGCTGCTGCGACATCGCCTCTTCCGTGCTCATACGCAGAGACATGTCATCAGTGATGATGAGCGCGACGACCGTCTGACCGTTGAAATTCTGCGGCGGCAAGCCGGGCGCTCTGTAAGTGCTGAGGAATTTTGTGTCGGCACCCATCACTCCGGCTGCGATCGCGAGCGCCACCACCGTCGTCGTCATCAGCCGTCGTGTCATCAATCCCTCCTCGACCATTCTAAGCGCTGCTGTCGCAGCTTCGGGTTTGATTGCGCGCTGGCAATCGAAACAGTGTTCAGAGACACCGTCAGCGGTGCTAGAGTGCCGAGTTCGCGCATTCCGTACACGGAGAGACCCAATGGCATTGATGGACAAGTACAGCGATCTCTTTCAGCTGGCCAATACGGTTGGCCTGAAGAATCCTGACGTCAAGGAAGACGGCGGAAAACTGAAAATCTCTGGCAAAACCGAGTACCAGCTCGATGCAAATCAGCTCTGGGACAACATCAAAACGCACGGAGGCTGGGAGCAGGAGGTCGTCGCCGATATCCGCGCCGAGCGATCGGACGTATTCGGCGTGCATACGGTGGCTTCCGGTGACACGCTCTCCAAGCTGTCGAAGCGTTATCTCGGCGACGCCAACCGCTACATGGATATCTTCAACGCCAATACCGACCAGCTCAAGGATCCGAACGCGATCAAGATCGGACAGAAGCTGGTGATTCCCACCCCGTAACGGGAGTTCACCGTTCAGCGCCGGGACGTCGCCTCCTGCTCCCGAGGCAACTTAGTGCATTTTCGCTAGTAGCTTCCGGCTATTGTGACTGGGGTGCGCGTGCCGTAACTTTGAGCGGTATGGCTTTCGGCATTGCCCTCATCGCGCTCGCGTGGACCGTCGTGTTGGGTCGAACCCTGGCGCGCTGGCGCTGCTAGGACAGTCTGCCTCGCGGTTACAATCCCGCTACGCGATCATGGTTGACCACACCGTTTCGAACGGCGGCCGCCGGCACGTCTTCAAGGCGCGCACCCAGAAACCGTTCGAGCTGTTCAAGCGGGAGATGACCGCCGAGCTGAACGGCAAGTGGGCGCATTTCATGGCGACCTATACCTGGCGGGGCAATACAGTCCACGTGCGAAATCCGGGAGCAGTCGGGTTCGTGCGGCTCGATGAGGGGATCCTGCACGTCGAGCTGAATCTCGAATCGTGGCCGGCGACGTTGCCCTGGGTGAGCCCGCTGATCGTTCGCGACCTCAGGCTCATGACCGAAACGCTGGCAAGCAGCTGAGCTGAGAAGCCTGTCCCGAGCCGTGTTGTTACGCGGCAGGGGCGCGAGCGTTTCTGCCGAAATAGATGCCGGCACCCAGACCCAGCACCGCGCCAATCGCTCCGCCGATCGCCTGGCCGCGCATCAATTTTCCGGTCGCATACCGGATGATCTCTGGGATCTCGACCACCGCCTGAATCTTCGCGCCCTCCGGAAGACCGCCAGGCGCTGAGTACCACGACAGCGCGGGCGGCACCACCAGCGATGCGACCACGATTCCGAGCAGCGTACCCGTCAACACCAGGATCAAAATCGTCTTCATGAGGCCCTTCGATACGGCGCGGCACCGGGCGCGGGATTGTGAAGTCCCGTGCAGGCGAACCTACATCCACACGTGCAGCAACGCAACCGTGTCGCGGTCTTTCCTCAGCAAAAACAGCCCGGAGAGAACGAATCAAGCTGATAAATATCTGACAGAGAGATGACTTATTAGCGTGATTCGCCTAAAAGTCGCGCGGTCGGTACGGGCATCAGATTGCATTACAGTTTTCGACCGCTTTTTATGTCGAAACTCGCTGTCTCGCCATCGGGTCGAACGGACGCCGCTGCCGCCAAGGCCGAACCACAGCGCCTCGCCGAACGTGCGCGCGAAGCCAACGTCCGATTGATCAGTCCGAATGTCGAGGAAGGGGACACACTCGACATTTTCGAACTGGAGTCGGCTCCCCCGGCTCTTCCCAAGCCCCGTCGCCGCCGGCATGTGCCGGCCGCAATTGCGGTCGGGACGCTCTGCCTGGCGGCCGGACTGGGTTTCTTATACGCACGTTCGCCGTGGCGCACGCCCGCGCGTCCGGTTGCGGCAACCGGCCACGTCACGCTCAGCTCGCGTCCTGAAGGTGCGCGGGTGTCGGTGGACGGGACCAGCGTTGGCATCACGCCGCTCAATCTCGAATTGCCAACCGGCGATCACGACGTGGTATTCCGATCAGGCGAAGCGGAGCGTCATCTGCCCTTGCGCGTGGAAGAAGGCGTGCGCTTGTCCGAGCACGTGGACCTGCCGCCACCGGCAGCTGCGTCCGGCCAGATCGAAGTCACGTCCGATCCTTCCGGCGCCCGCGTGACGATTGACGGCAGTGCTGCCGGCGTCACGCCGCTGACCGTCCCTAAATTGAATGTGGCCCGCCACGTCGTCGCCGTGAAACAGGGCGATAGCGTCGTCACGCGCACCGTCGATGTCACCTCGGGCGCCACCGCGTCGGTGTTCGTCGCGTTGCCGACCGAGGCTCGCGGCGGAGCGGGCAAGGTGGCGTTCGAGTCGCCGCTCGAACTTCGGGTCATGGAAGGCGGTCATTTGATCGGGCTGTCGACCGCCGAACCGCTGATGCTGCCGGCTGGCCGCCATCAGTTCGAGCTCGTCAACGAGAGCATCGACGTGCGTATTCCGTCGACGGTCACCATTGCGGCCGGAAAATCGGTCCGCGTAGCCGTGCCTCTACCGAACGGCACCCTGTCGGTCAACGCCCAGCCGTGGGCCGAAGTGTTCGTCGATGGCCGGAGCCTTGGGATGACGCCGCTTGGGGACGTCTCGGTCCGAGTCGGCAGTCACGAGCTGACGTGGCGTCATCCGCAGCTGGGCGAAAAACATCAGACCGTGCTCATCGGTGCGCAGAAAACGACTCGCGTCAGCGCAGACTTGAGGCGATAACCATGCAGGGCATGTGCGCGACACTGATTCTTGTCGCATGCCTGGGCAACGCGGCCC
>DASXIR010000024.1:0-3393 GCA_036497895.1 Vicinamibacterales bacterium
GAGCATGAAGCCGGCGACGGCAAGACCGGCGTGCTGACCAGTATCGCGGATCTGATCTACGCCAAGCAGAGCTTCGGCAAGGTGAAGTGGGTGCTCGCCGCTCCCGAGGACTCGCCGTTCCGATCCGCGAAGGACCTCGAAGGCAAAACCATCGCCACCGAGTTGGTTCGCGCGACCCGCGCCTACTTCGCGAGGCAGCAGGTCAACGTCAAGGTCGAGTTCTCGTGGGGCGCGACCGAAGTGAAGCCGCCGATGCTGGCTGACGCGATCGTCGAAGTGACCGAAACCGGATCGTCATTGCGTGCAAACCGGCTGCGAATTCTGGACGTGGTGATGGAATCGAACACGCAGATGATCGCGAACCACACTGCGCTGGCCGATCCGGCCAAACGCACCAAGCTCGAGAACATCGCGCTGCTGTTGAAGGCCGCGATCGAAGCGCAGGGCCGCGTCGGTCTGATGCTGAATGTCCGGCGCGACGATCTCGCCGCGGTCCTGGCACTGCTGCCGGCGCTGCAACGGCCGACGATTTCGGCGCTCAGCGACGATCACTGGGCGGCCGTCAACACTATCATCGAGGAACGCACGGTTCGCGACCTGATTCCCAAGCTCAAGGCGGCGCGCGCCGAAGGCATCGTCGAGTATCCGCTCAATAAGATCGTGCTATGAGAATCGTCGAGGCAAGTGACACGCGATCGATCGAACGGCTGCTGGCTGCTGGCCGGAGCGGCGATCGCGCCCTGGAGCGCCGGGTGCGGACGATCGTGGACGGCGTCCGGACCGGCGGCGGCCCCGCGCTCGCAAAGTTTGCGCGGCGTTTCGACGGCGTGTCCGGACCGCTCGAGGTTTCCGCGCGCGAGATGCGGGTCGCCGCCGCCGGCGTCGACCCGGTCGTACGGCGGGCGATCGCGCAGGCTGCCGCAAACATCGCCCGGGTCGCCTTCCGCCAGATTCCGGAGCATGTCGATCTGCAGGTCGCACCGGGAGTCACCGTCGAGCAGCGCATCGAGCCGCTCGCACGGGTCGGCTGCTATGTGCCGGGCGGCCGTTTTCCGCTGCCCTCGTCTCTGCTGATGACCGCAGTACCGGCGCGAGTGGCCGGGGTTCGTGACATCGTCGCGGTGTGTCCACGACCGGAGCCGGCGGTGATGGCGGCCGCACTGGAAGCCGGCGTGACCCGGCTGTTCCGGATCGGCGGAGCGCACGCCATTGCGGCGCTCGCCTACGGGACGCAAACCATTCCGCGCGTCGACAAGATCGTCGGGCCGGGCAATCGCTACGTCGCCGCTGCCAAGGCGCTGGTCGCCGGCGACTGTGCGATCGATTTCTATGCCGGACCGACCGAAATTGTCATCGTCGCCGGAAGCGGACGCGCCTCGTGGATCGCGGCGGATCTGATCGCCCAGGCTGAACACGATCCTGACGCGCGAGCGATTCTCATCACCTGGAGCACACCACTGGCCAAGCGTGTGATCAGAGAGGTCACCGAGCGAGGCGAGGGACGCGAGATCGTCAGGCGGGCGCTGAAGACGAACGGCGCTGTGATTGTCGCGAAGAACGCGACCGATGCGATGACGCTGGCCAATCGCTTCGCGCCGGAGCATCTGGTGCTGGATCGCGAGACGCTGGCGCGCCGGCCGCTCACCGCCGGCGCCGTGTTCATCGGACCGTACACCGCGCAGGCCGCCGGCGACTACGCCACCGGATCGAATCACGTGCTGCCGACCTCAGGCGCCGCCCGCTTTCGCGGCGGGTTGTCGGCCGCCGATTTCGTCCGTGTGATGTCGGTTCAGCGGCTGACCCGCGCCGGACTCGCGCGACTCGCACCTACAATCGTGCCGCTGGCGAGGGCCGAAGGACTCGAGGGTCACGCAGAATCGATCGAGATTCGTCTGGGCAGCAAACGCTGACGCGTGTCGGTTAGCCATCAGCCATTAGCCATCAGCCATTAGCCCTCAGCCATTGATATGAACCACTATCAGAAACCACCGGAACTCTACGACGGACTGCGGCTGCACCAGAACGAAAACACCGGCGGCTGTTCGCCAAAAGTGATCGAGGCTCTGGCGGGTTTGCGGCCGGAACAGATCGGCTTCTATCCACCGTACGCCGAAACCACCGCCGCAGTCGCCCGCTACCTGAAGGTCGATCCCGATCGGGTGACGCTGGTCAATGGCCTCGACGAGGGCATCATGGCGCTCGCGGTGTCCTACCTGCGGGCGGCGCCCGGAGAGACCGCATACGAAGCCATCGTGCCGGAGCCGGCATTCGAGATTTTTCGCTTCGACACCGCGGTCGCCGGCGGCACGCTCGTGCAGGTGATGCCGAAACCGGATTTCGCGTTCCCGCTCGACGAGGTGCTGGCCGCGATCACGCCGCACACGCGGGTGGTCTTTCTCACCAACCCGAACAATCCCACCGGCGTCAGCATGCCGCTCGATGCCATTCGCACAATCGCGCGCCGTCTGCCACAGGGCGCGGTCGCGTTCGTTGACGAAGCCTATGCCGAGTTCGCCGGGGTCAGCTTCATCCCGGAGCTGGACGCGTTCCCGAACGTGATCGTCGGCCGGACATTTTCGAAAGCCTTCGGCCTGGCCGGCCTGCGGATCGGCTGCCTGGTCGGCGCGCCGGAGACGGTCGATCGAATCCGCCAGGCGATTCCGGTCTACAGCGTCAGCATCGCCGCCGTCGTCGCGGTGCAGGCCGCGCTGGCCGACCTCGATCACCTGAATGAATACCTGCGCCAGGTGGCCGAGTCGAAGGCGCTCGTCTACGCCGCGTGCGAGCGGCTCGGGTTGACTTATGTGAAGAGCCATTCCAACTTCGTCCTGGTCGGCGCCGGCGACCGTACGGACGCGATCGTAAAGGGGGCGTTCGCGCGCGGCGTGTACCTGCGCGATCGCTCGACCGAGCCCGGATGCGCCGGCTGCCTTCGGATCGCCACCGGCATCGTCGAACACACGCAGCGCGCACTGGCGGCCATGGAAGAGGTGCTATGCGCCGCGCGCTGATCGACCGCCAGACGACGGAGACGCAGATTTCGCTGGGGATCAGCCTCGACGGCAAAGGCACATACCGGGTGCGGACCGGCATCCGCTTTCTCGATCACATGCTGGAGCTGGTGGCCCGGCACGGCGCCTTCGATCTGACCGTCGATGCGCGCGGCGACCTCGATGTCGATCAGCACCACACGGTTGAGGACCTTGGCATCGCGTTCGGCGAAGCTGTCTCGAAGGCGCTCGGCGATCGCAAGGGCATCAACCGGGCCGGCTATTTCGTCATGCCGATGGACGAGACGCTCGCCGTGGCCGCGATCGACCTGGGCGGACGCCCGCATGCGACGGTGAATCTCCAGGTCAAAGTCGTGCGCGTCGGCGATCTGCAGGTGGAACT
>DASXIR010000025.1:0-2565 GCA_036497895.1 Vicinamibacterales bacterium
GGATGTTGCCCGGCCAGTTGTAGCGCATCAGCAGCTTCTGCGCTTCCGGCTCGAGTCCGTCGATCTTCTTCTTCAGCTCGCCGGCGAACCGGCGGATGAAGGTCTGCGCCAGCGGCACGATGTCGTCCTTGCGCTCGCGCAACGGCGGCATCTCGATCGAGACCACGTTGAGGCGGTAATACAGGTCCTCGCGGAAGTGTCCGGACTGCACCATCGCCGAAAGATCGCGGTTGGTCGCGGCAATCAGCCGCACGTCCACCTTCAGCGTCCGGGTGCCGCCGAGCCGTTCGAACTCGTGCTCCTGCAACACCCGCAGGATCTTCGCCTGTGTGCTCGGGCTCATGTCGCCGATTTCGTCGAGGAACAGCGTGCCCCCGTCCGCCTGCTCGAAGCGGCCGATGCGCTGTTTGTCCGCGCCGGTGAACGCGCCCTTCTCGTGACCGAACAGTTCGGATTCGAGCAGGTTTTCCTGCAGCGCCGCGCAGTTCACCTTGACGAAGTTCCGCGCCGCGCGCAGCGAGTTGTGGTGCGTCGCGCCCGCGATCAGCTCCTTGCCGGTGCCCGTTTCGCCGCGGATGAGCACCGTGGTGTTGCTCTTTGCCACCTTCTTGACGATATCGAGCACACGTTGCAGCGGTGGGCTCGAGCCGACGATGCGATCGAATTCGTAGATGTCCTGCTGGGTGCCGCGGAGGTAGGCGAGCTCGTTCTTCAGGCGACGGACTTCGAGCGCCTTCTCGATCTTGACCTCCATCTCCTCGATTTCGAACGGCTTCTGCACGTAGTCGAAGGCGCCGATCTTCATCGCCTCGACGGCGGTGTTCACCGATCCGAATGCAGTCATCAGGATGACTGCCGTGGTGGGGTGCAGAGCGCGCGTGGTGCGGAGCACGTCCATGCCGTCGCTGCCGCCCATCTTGAGGTCGCTCAGCACGACGTCGAAATAGCTGTCGGTCAGGCGCTCAATGGCGAGATTGCCGTTCGAAGCTTCCTCGATTTCGTGCCCGGCCTCAGAAAGGCCGCGGGCGAGCCCGCGCCGCAGCGCATCATGATCGTCCGCAATCAGAATTCGACCCATCGTCTTCTCCCTCGCTGGCCTGTCTGGCCCACCAGAGCCACCCGGCCCACCGGCTCTACCTGTGTCTCGCCGGCCCCACCTGATCTACTTGAACCATCCCGACGCGCTCGTGACCGGCAGGGTGACGCGGAACCGTGCGCCCGCTCCCGGAGTACTGCTGACGTCGATGCGCCCGTCGTGCGCGTCGACGATCTTTCTGACGATCGCCAGACCCAGTCCTGTACCCGTCACCTTGGTCGTGAAGAACGGGTTGAAAATCTTGTCGGTCACGTCCGCCGGCAACCCCGGTCCGTCGTCGATCACGTCAACCACCACTGCCGGCATCGCCGGCACGGCGCCGGCCACGGCCGGGTCGCCTTCGATGGAGCCGGCGACCGCCGAAATCGAAATGTGACCGCTGCCAACCAGGGCCTCGAAGGCGTTCGCCAGCAGATTGGTGAACACCTGCGACAGCTGGTTGTGGTCGGCCTCGATCATCGGCAGTCCCTGTTCGACGTGCACGGCGACGGTCACCTGGCCGCGCCGCGCCTTCGACTCGGCCATCGTCACCGACTGCTGCACCACATCGGAGAGATCGGTGCGCTCGACCTGCAGACGAACCGGGCGGACGAATTCCAGCATCTCGACGACGATGGCGTTGGCCAGCTTGGCTTCGCTGAGGATGTCGGCGAGCAGTGACTGTGCGTCTTTCGAGTCAGGAACTTGGCGGCGCAGCAGACCCGCCATCACCTCGATGCCGGCGAGCGGGTTTTTCAACTCATGGGCGATGCCCGCGGCCATCTCGCCGAGCGAAGCCAGGCGATCGCGCAACCGTTCGCGCTCCTCGAGCTGTTCGACCTGCGTCAGGTCCTTGAAGAACAACACCGCGCCAATCGCCGTTCCATCGTCGCTCTTGACCTGCGACAGCGTGTAACCGATCACGCGGTCGAGATCGCGGAGCCGCGCTTCCGCGCGATTCGGCAGGTGGCTCAACTCGAATGCCGTAGACAGGATCCGCAGGATCTCGGGACGGTCGCGCAGCACGTCGCCGAACGGCCGGCCGACATCGTGGGCTTGCTGCTCGATCGAAAAGATCCGGTACGCCTCGGCATTCATCAATGCCAGCGTGCCATCGCGGCGAAACGCGATCACACCGTTGCGCATGCTGCTGACGATGTGGCGGAAGAACTTGTCTTCGGGCAGAGCCGGGACCACGGCGGCCGGGGCCGGCTCGGGGTCGACCGGCGCCGGCGGGACAGACGAGGTTCCCTTACGCCGGAGGGCGCGCGAATCGAGTCGGGGAGGCGTGTGGGTCATGAGACTCACTGGAACTGAGCGAGTGAAAGGGCAAACGGTATGCCTGAGCAAGAATCCTCGTAAGGCCCCAGAAACCCGCGTGATATCAATCTGTTAGGGAACTTTTCCCATGGCAGTTTGTATCGTTATTGTAATCGAATTACGATTTTGTCAGGGTTCGGTGGCGAGGTCGGCGGCGGACTGAAGCTCCT
>DASXIR010000026.1:0-6653 GCA_036497895.1 Vicinamibacterales bacterium
GGCGAGTCGCATCCGGCCGGCCTGACGGCCGAGCCGAAGTCCGGTGTCGGAAAGGTCAAAGCCGAAGGCACTTCCGAACCGGCTCAGCAGTTCCACGTTCGCCCCGGTTCCACACCCGCAATCGAGCAGGCGCAGGCCGGATCGACCCGCAGCGGCTGACTCGAGGAGCGGCGTCACGAACGCACGGAAGCCGCGGAACCAGAAATGGCGCGTTTCCGCCTTCGCGGTGGCGCGCAAGAGGTGTTCCACCGGCGCATTGTAGCGTCGGGAGACACTGGCTCGATTGACAGTGGGAATTCAAACTCTGTAAGCTCGCAACCTCAGGAGTAATGATGATTCGTCTCAAAGGACTGTTTTCAAACATTGCACTCGGAACGGTGTTCGCCCTCGCAATTGCCGGCTGCAACAAGAAAGCGCCTGCGGCCGCTCCGGCGCCGCCACCACCACCGCCGGCTGCGCCCGTGACGCCACCGCCACCACCGCCGCCGCCGGCGCCCCGGCCCGCGCCGGCTCCCGCACCGCGGGCCCTAAGCGAGGACGAAGTCTTTTCGCAAAAGTCCGTGGATCAACTCAACGCCGAGCACTTGCTGTCAGATTCGTTCTTCGAACTGGACAAGTCGGACATCAGCGACGAGGCCAAGCCGGTCCTGCAGAAAGATGCCGATTGGCTCAAGCGATGGAAGAGCGTGCAGGTGACAGTCGAGGGTCATTGCGATTCGCGCGGCAGCGCGGAATACAACCTCGGGCTGGGATCGCGCCGCGCCAACGCCATCAGGGACTACCTGGTAAGCCTCGGTGTGCAGACGACGCAGCTCACCGTGATCAGCAAGGGCAAGGAAGCGCCGCTCTGCAGCGAGGAAGTCGAGTCCTGCTGGCGGCAGAACCGTCGCGGGCACTTCGTGATCACCGGGAAGTAAGAGCGGAGAGGTCGGGTCGGTTTGGTGAGCGGTTCTCATTACCGCCTCACCAGCCTGACCCGTCGTTCTGCCTCACCTCTCCAGCAGTCGCCGTAGGTCCGCTTCGGCGATGCGGTACTTCGCCGCTTTCTTTCCATTCACAAGCAATACGGGAATCTCGAGACCGTAGGCGGCCTCGAGAGACGCATCGGCGGAGATGTCCACGATCTCCACGCTGACCGGCTGAGCGATGGCCGGTACGACCAGCTCAATGACTGCCTTCATTTCATCGCACAGATGACAGCCGGGCCGCGAATATAGCGTCAGCGCGATCACGACGCCGACGCGCGGCAGTCGTCAATGATCCGGGCGGCCGCGGCGGCTGGATCCGCAGCGGCGATGATCGGTCGTCCGACGACGAGATAGGTCGCACCCGCCGCCAGCGCCTGGCCCGCGCTCATCGTCCGCTGCTGATCGCCTTTCGCGTCGCCGGCGCCGCGGATGCCGGGCGTGACGATCGCGAACGTGTCCCCACAGCGTTTCCTGACGATCGCAATTTCGTGTGGTGAGGCAACCACGCCATCGAGGCCGGCAGCTTTCGTCATCGCCGCGAGGCGTTCTACCTGCGCGGTCATCGGATTGCCGAAGCCGATCGCAGACAGCGCCTCCTGCGACAGGCTGGTCAGCACCGTGACCGCGATGATCAGGGGAGATGTCCGAGAGTGCTTCGCGGCCTCCTCGTCCCCGGCTGCCCGCGCGGCGCGCATCATGTCGACGCCACCCGAGGCATGAACGTTCAGCATCCAGACGCCGAGGCGGGTGGCGGCCGCGACCGCTCCGGCGACGGTGTTCGGAATGTCGTGAAACTTCAGGTCGAGAAACACACGATCGCCGCGCGCCGCCAGCTCCTCGACGAACGCCGGACCCGTGCTGGTGAACAACCTGCTCCCGATCTTGAATCCACCGACCACGCCGCGAAGCTGTCCGGCGAGTGTGCGGGCCTCAGCCACCGTGTCGACGTCCAGTGCGACCAGTACGCTATCCATGACTCCTGGCATCCCCTCTGTGTTCGTGCGTCCGCACGGTGCCGACCAGATCGGCCACGCGCGCGATCTCGTGCCGGTGCATGTAATCCTGGAGGCCATCGAGCAGTCGGGTCCAGATGAACGGATCGACGAAGTTCGCGGTGCCGACCTGGACCGCGCTCGCGCCTGCGATCATGAACTCGATGACGTCCCGCGGTTCGGCGATGCCGCCCATCCCGATGATCGGAATCTTCACGAGTTGCCGGCATTCGTAGACCATGCGTACCGCGATCGGCCGGATCGCCGGACCGCTGAGGCCGCCGACCACATTCGAGATTTTCGGCCGACGACTCTCGACGTCGATGACCATCGCCAGGAATGTATTGACCAGCGATACCGCATCGGCGCCGGCATCTTCGGCGGCACGGGCGAACGAAGCCACATCGGTCACGTTCGGCGTCAGCTTGGGGATCACCGGCAGCGTGACGACTCGCCGCACCGCGCTCACGACATCGAACGTGCCGGTAAGGCTGCAGCCAAACTGGATGCCGCCTTCCTTGATGTTCGGGCAGGAGATGTTCAGCTCGATCGCGGCGACCCCTTCGGCGTCCGCGAGCATCTGCGACACTTCCACATACTCGTCGAGGGTTGTGCCGCAGACGTTGACGATCACGGTGGCACGCCGCGCGCGAAGCTCCGGCAGCTTCTCCTCGATGAAGCGCCGCGCACCGATGCCCTGGAGGCCGATCGCGTTCAGCATCCCGGCAGGGGTTTCGACGATGCGTGGAGCGGGGTGGCCTTCGCGCTCTTTGAGGAACAGGCCCTTCGACACGATCCCGCCAAGCGATGACAGGTCCACGACGTCGGCGTACTCCACGCCGTAGCCGAAGCAGCCGCTCGCTGCCATGAGCGGGTTCTTGAGCGTGAGTGATCCGATGTTTACCGAGAGATCCATGTCACCGCCGACTCAAGGCTCCTCAGTCCCATCCGATCTGATCCGCTTGCATGACCGGTCCGGACAGACACGAACGCACGTTGTGGAATTGGCCATCGTCGCTGCGCATCGGGATGACACAGCTGTAACAGCCGCCAAGGCCGCAGCCCATCACTCGCTCCACCGAGACCTGGCACGGCCGTTTGTGCGCGATCGACGTGCGGGCGGTCGCCGCGAGCATTCCCTCCGGACCGCACGCATAGATCACGACCGGCGAGGTTGACGGGCGCGCGGCCAGCGCGCGATCGAGCGGCGCCACGATACGGCCGCGCTCGCCCGCGCTTCCGTCTTCGGTGGTCAGCACCAGTTCGACGTTCAGCGCCCGGAAAAAATCGAGGTAGAAAAGCTCCCCGCCGCTGCGTGCGCCGTAGAACAGCCTGGTCGTCACACTTCGGGAGCGAAGCGCCTGGGCGAGTGTCGCGAACGGCGCGAGACCGACGCCGCCGGCCACCATCCATGCCTCGGTGGGCGGATCGACGAGCGAGAAAGGGCGGCCGAGCGGGCCCAGGCAGCTGAGCCGCTGTCCGACGCGCGCGTCGAAAATCAGCGAGGTCGAGGCGCCGATACGCTTACTCAGAATCGAGATGCCGGCGGGCGCGCCCGTGTTATCGCGCAGGACTTCGAACACGGAGAACGGCCGTCGCAACAACGGATCGAATCCGCCGCCCGCCTTCACCATTACGAACTGTCCGGGAGTTGCCGCGGCCGCGATCGCTGGAGCCGCAAGCGCCAGCACGTTGTAATCGTTCGACAACCGATGGTTGGCGGTCACTTCCGCAGCGACGTCGATCGGCACTCGGGCAGTATACTGCAGCGATTTTGAGATACCTGCGGATGCTGTGCAACTCCATGGCCGCGGCCATGATTGCGACGGCCTACGTACTGATTCTCGTGCTGGAGCTGAATCCCGCGTGGCCGCTCGAGCCGGCGCGGTTGCTGCCGCTGATCGCGACGGTCGGCCTGTTCTACGCCGTGCACCTCACCGCGATCTTCTACATCCTGCTGGTCGTCCGGCAACTGTTCGCGCGCGATCTGTTTTCGCCTGCGTGGCTCAGCGTCGCCGTGATGGTGTGGCTGTGCGCGATGGCGGCCGCGGCCGGTTCGACGTTGTTCTGGCGCAACCTGTGGACGTTTGCCCTGGTGCTCGACGAACCGACGGCGGCCGGCGTTGAACGGACCGCGCTGATCCTTGCGGGCGTATCGGCAGGCTGTGTGGTGCTGGCGTTGTTGCGCCGGAAGGCGCCGGGCGGCCGGGTCTTATGGGCGACGCTGCTCCTGGTCCTGATTGTCGGTTCGATCGCCGGGCCACTGTTGCAACGCGGCCGCGCGCGTCCGCTGGCGCTCGAAGCGCGTGCGATCGACGCGGACATGGATCTCACGAGAAACGAAGGAACCGCGCGGGTCACGGTGATCGCGATCGACGCGGCGTCGCTCGATTTGATCACCGGCGCGACCGCCGAGGGCCGGCTGCCGAATTTCGGGCGGATCCTCGACGCCGGCGCGGTCCGTCACCTGGCGACGCTGCACCCGACGTCGGCCGAGGCGGTCTGGGCGGCCGTCGCGACCGGCAAGCTGCCCCAGAAGAACGGCGTCCGCTCGGCGGCGATTTACGAGATTGCCGATAATCGCGGATCCCTTCAACTGTTGCCCGACTACTGTTTCGCTCATGGCCTCGAGCGTTTCGGATTTCTGGTCGAGCAGCCACATACGTCCGCGACCTTTCGAGCCCGGACGCTGTGGAGCATTCTCAGCGTCGATGGCTTTTCGGTCGGCGTCGTCGGCTGGCCGCTGACGCAGCCTGCGCCGGTCGTGCGCGGATATCTCGTCAGCGACGCGTTCCATCGCGTCGCGCTGACGCCAGCCGCCCTCGACCACTCATCGGTGTTGTATCCGCCGGAGTTACAGACCGACGCCCAGGCCGCGATGGACGAGGCGCTGGCGGAGTCGTCGTCGCCTGCGCTGGCGTCGACCGGGGCCGGTGATGATGAACCTCGCCGTCAGACGCCGGCGCGCGTCGATCGCATCTACGAGCGCATCAGCCGGACGCTGGCAGCAACGCGGCCGGTTCAGGTCTCGCTGACGCGGTATCAGGGCCTGGATTCGATCGGGCACTACTACCTGCGCTACGCCACGCCGTCTGAATTTGGCGATGTGACGGAGGACGAACGTCGCCGGCTCGGGCCGACGCTCGAGCGCCACTACGCGATGATCGACGAGGCGATCGGCGCCGCGATGAGTAGTCTCGGCCCGGAAGATCTGCTGCTGGTGGTGTCCGGCTACGGAATGGAACCGCTCGGCTTCGGCAAGCGGCTGGTCGAGCGCCTGATCGGCGATCCCGACGTCAGCGGCACCCACGAAGCGGCGCCGGATGGATTCCTGATGGCGTACGGCGCATCGGTGTTGCGTGGACGGCGCCAGGCACGCGCGTCCGTGGTTGACGTCACGCCGACGATCCTGTATTTCCTCGGCCTGCCAATCGGCAGAGACATGGACGGCTACGCACAGACCGATCTGTTTCAACCATCGTTCACAAGCGAGCGTCCGATTACGTTCATTCCGACCTACGATCGATGACTCGAAAAAGTGGCACGGCGTTGTACGATTGAAGCAGTGTCGATAATTGTGAAACGTTTCAGAATCAGTCGCCGGGTATTCCATGTCGGATCGATGTTGCTGGCCACTGCGGCGGCGGGTTGTGGCGCCAGCGCCACGACGCCGACCCCGACTCCGCCGCCCGACCCGGGGGCGCCGAGCCTTACATGCCCGGCGGCGTTTATGACGCAGGCTCCCGGCGATATTACGGTCACGTATCCGGCGCCGACGGTGACCTCGGGTTTCGCTCCGATCACCGGACCGACCTGCACGCCATCGAGCGGGTCCACCTTTTCCACTGGCACTTCGACTGTCAACTGCACCGTGTCGGACGCGAAACAGCGGACCAGTGCCTGCACGTTCACCGTCACCATCGCTTTGCCACCAAAGCTCGCGGTCGAGCGCTTTCTCGCGTTCGGCGACAGCATGACCTGGGGCGAGAACGGCACGGATTCTCTCAGCGGGTCTTCAACGACCGCGATCCAGCGTCCGGCGGTTCAGTTCCCGGTCTCGCAGACGTATCCCGGCGTGCTTCAGGCTGATCTGCGCGGCCGATATGTGAGTCAGTCTCCGACCGTCAGCAACGGCGGGAAGCCTTCGGAGGCGGTCACCGATCCCAACACCTACACGAGATACACCGGGCTCATCTCGAGCGGTTCGTTCGAGAGTGTGCTGATCATGGACGGCGCCAACGACCTGGGCGATCGCGATGCGTCGATCGAGCCATCGATGATCGCTGTGCTCAAGCGCATGATCGACGACGCGAAGAATCGCGGGATGCGCCCGGTGCTCGGAACACTGCCGCCACAGAATCCGAACGGCTGCTGTCCGGATCGCGGCCTGGGCTGGAGCCTGGTGCCGGGCTACAACGATCGATTGAGGGACCTGGCGAACTCCGAAGGAGTGCCGCTCGCGGACGTCTACCAGAATTTCAACGGCGACACCACGTCGCTGATCGGCCCCGACGGATTGCACCCGACCGCCGCGGGATACGATCGGATCGCGTCCACGTTCGCGGCCGCGATTCGGAGTGCGTTCGAGACGGCCGCAATTACTCCCTCGCTCAAGCGATCTTTGTGTGGCTCCACACTGGCGCGCTGTAATGGCCGATCCCGCTGACGGTCGCACGCTGACCCGAGCGCTCGT
>DASXIR010000027.1:0-20811 GCA_036497895.1 Vicinamibacterales bacterium
GGATTGTTCAGGGCTCAGGGCTGCCCTTCTTCGCCTGGGTCCACCTGTACGACCCGCACGAGCCCTACCGCGCTCCGGAACCGTATGCGAGCCAGCACGAGCCGTACGATGCCGAGGTCGCATATGCCGACGCGATGATTGGCCGGCTGCTGGACGACCTGCGGGCAGCCGGTCAGCTCGATCGCACGCTGGTCATGATCGTTGCGGACCATGGCGAGAGCCTGGGCGAACACGGCGAGCGCACCCACGGCGTGTTTGTCTACGACGTCACGATGCGGGTGCCGTGGATCATCTGGGGCCCAGGACTGGGGGCTGCTGGATCCGCCGACGACGCACTCGTGCGCCTGATCGATCTCGCACCCTCGGTGCTCGATCTGGTCGGCGTCGCGGCGCCTGCGGGTTTCGAGGGCCGCTCGATTCTTCCGGCGATCGCGTCTGGCGCGGACGAGACTTCCGCCGCGTACATCGAAGCGATGGACGCGAATCTCACGCGCAACTGGGCGCCGCTGACCGGCCTCGTCACGCGCGAGTTCAAGCTGATCGATCTGCCGATCCCCGAGCTCTACGACCTCGCCGCGGATCCGCACGAGACGACGAATCTCTTCACGCGCGACCCGGCGCGCGCACGCACGCTCGACGCGCGCCTGCGCGACGTGACGGCCGGGTTCCAGTCGCGCGGCAGCGCCGCCGAAAAGACGACGCTCAACGCCGATGCGCGACAGCGGCTGCAGGCGCTCGGCTACGTCGCGATGAGCGCCGACCCAGGACGGCGCGTCTACACGGACGCGGACGATCCAAAGACGCTGATTTCGGTCTCGAACGATTTGAACGAAGCGACGAGCGTCTTCAACGCCGGCTCGCGTCAGCCGGCCATGGCGGCCGTGCGGACGATCATCGCGCAGCATCCGGGCTTCACAACGGCCTACGGCATGTACGCGTCGATGCAGCGCGAGACCGGCGATCTGCCCGGCGCCATCGCCACGCTCGAGGGCATCGTCAAGGGCGGCATCGCCGATCAACGCGTGCTCGTGGTCCTGGCGGGTTACTTCGAGGAGTCCGGCGCGGACCGGAAGGCGATCGACGTGCTGCAGACGGTCATCGCGGCGCATCCGGACGAGGTCGAGGCGTACAACTCGCTCGGCAGCGTGTATTCGAAGCTGGGACAGCACGATGCGGCTCGCGCGGCGTACCGGAAAGTGCTGGAACTGGATCCAACGTCGGCGACAGCGTACGAGAATCTCGGCGTGGATGAGCTACGAGCCGGTGAGCGCGACCTGGCGTCCGCGGATCTCTCGCGCGCGCTCGAACTCGATCCGCGTCTTGCGGCGGCTCACAACGCGCTGGCGGCGCTGCTGGCCGGCGAGGGGCATCCCGATCAGGCGATCGACCACTGGAAAACGGCGGTGCAGCTTAACCCGCGCCTCTACGACGCGCTCTACAACCTGGCCGTGACGCTGGACGACGCCGGCTTGCACGATGAGGCGCGGCCGTACCTCCAGCGATTCGTCGAAACCGCGCCGCTTGCGCGATACGGGCGCGACATCGCGCAGCTGCGCCAGATACTCGAGCGGCAAAAAAAATAAGCCGGGTGGGACGAACCCACCCGGCTTTGTGAATGACCCGCGTGCCCTACCGTCTTAGCTGGCTTGAACGACTACCAGATGAAGCGGAAGCCAATGCGGCCGGTGCGCGGTCCGAGGATCGCGGTCGGCTGCTGGAAGGACGTTCCAGCCGTGAAGCTGATCGTCTCACCGGCGTAGGCGTTCGTCAGGTTGTAGCCGTCGATGAACAGGCGCAGCTTCAGGTTGGCTGGCAGGTTCACCGTCTTCTCGCCGCGCAGGTCGAGCACCGAGATGTTGTCCATCCGGTACTGGTTGTACGGCGTGAGGAAGACCACCGTAGACGAGATGCTGGGCGCCGCCGCCAGGGTCTGGCCACCCGTCTGGCCGCCGCCGCCCGCGCTGAACGTGCACGCGCAGGATGCCGGAGCGGTAACGGTGTACGTCTGCGCGTAGTTCTGGCCCGCCTGGAAGCGGTAGACGACGCTCCCGAGAATGCCCCACGGCAGCTCGACCTGCGCGTTGAACTTCGCGCCGTAGTTCGAATACTGGGACTGACCCGGCGAGTTCGGCGAGTTCGGATAGCCGACCGGATAGTCGTTGATCCAGGTGTAGTTGAAGCCGCCGCCCACCGAGTAGTGGTGGCTCATGCGCTTGTTGACCGACAGTTCGTACGTCTTGTAGACGCCGTTGTCCGGCGAGTTCGCGATCACGTTGGCGGCTGACGCGGTCGTCGCCTGCGCGTTCGGGATGCCGAGGAACGTGTCCACGTTGTGGTTCGGATCGGTGACGTTGAACGGCACGGTGTAGAGCGACGACGGCCGCAGCGGCTGGAACGTGCCGTACTGGTTCGACACGCCGAGGTATACGAACCCGGTGCGGAGGCCAACGCCTTCCGTCAACTGCCGCTCGACGTAGGCCGTCGCCTGATTCGAGTGCGGGTCGACGAGGTTCGAACTCACGGTGGTCGTGCCCGCGAGCACGGTGGACTGCACGGTCCATTCCTGTCCCGGCTGATACACGCAGTACGTTCCCGTCGGGCACTGGGCGGCCGTCGGTTTCCACTGATACTGGACGAATTTGGCCGCTGCGTTCGGATTCGCGAGCGACGCGAGCGTCGGACCCGGATTGAACCAGTAGAGACCGTAGTTGGCCTTCAGGATGGTCTTGCCGTCGCCAGTCAGGTCATACGTCGCGCCGATGCGGGGCGCGAAGTTGTTGAACTTGGCGTAGCTCGTGTCCGGATACGACACCGACGCCACGTTCACAGGACCATAGTTATACGCGAGCGTCGTCTGGGCCGGCGAGTACGAGTTGTAGTGGTCGAACCGGATGCCGCCGTTGATCGTGGCGCGGCCGATCGTGTACTGATCGGTGAGGAAGAAATCAAACGTCGACAGCGCGTCGATGCTCGTCAGCCCCGGAATCGATGACGGGGAGATCGAGTTGACCGCCGTCGCCGTCGGGACGCCGATGCGGATGTTCGACGGCACACCGTTGACGAAGGTTTCGCGGACGTCGCCCGAGTATAGCTGCGTCGAGCCGTACCAGCCCGTCTCGACGAGGTATTCCGCGCCGAACTTCAGGTTGTGCGTGCCGCCCGTGCCGTTCTTGAAGTACGTCATCGAACCGGTGTACTGACGCCGGCGGCGGTTGGTCTGCTCCAACTGGTCACCGCCGGAGACGAAGTTCGACGTGCCGGTGTCCCAGATTTCCGGGTTCGTGCCGGTCGCGGTGGGACCGAGGTTCGACACGAGCGGGAAGTAGTAGCCGAACACGCCATAGCGCGCTTCCGCGTAGAGGTTGTTCGTCAGCGTGCCGTTCCACTCGCCCTTGTACACCAAGCTCGCCGAAGTCTGCGCGAGCGTCTGCGACAGGTCGGTGTAGTTGAGCGTGCTGCTGGGCAGGCGGTTCGGCTGAACCTTCTGGCCCCATTGGTAGTAGCCGATCAACTTGTTGTTCTTGTTGAGCTGCCAGGTGACCTTGCCGGACGGATTCCACAGCTTGGTGTTGAACGCCTGGCCGGCAATCGGGCCGACGAAGTTCGGCTGGCCGACAGCGGTGGTCTGATAGCGATACGAGAAGAACCACCAGATCTTGTCCTTCGCGATCGGGCCGCCGACGTTCAGGTTGAAGTCGTTGTACTTCTGCAGCTCGTTGCTGTGATCGCGGATGCCGTTCGGCAGCGTGGTCGGGTTGTACGCAAACTGCGGCGGCAAGTTGCCGGCGATGTTGTCGGACTGGAAACCGTTGGTCTCGAAGTCCTTGTACACCTCGCCCTGGAACTTGTTGCCGCCCGACTTGCCGAGGAAATTGCTCTGCACACCTGGCGTGGGCATTTCCGCGCCCTGGCCGATCGTGCCGAAATACACTTCTTCGAATGACCCGTAGTCCGTGTAGAAACCTGCGCCGCTCGTGCCTTCCGTCGTGTTGATGCTCTCGACGAGCACGCGGTTCTGGCCGCTGTAGCCGTAGGCCGAGTAGGTCGTCTGCGTGCCCGCGCGGTTGCCGCCGACGTCGATGCGCGCCATCGAGACCGACGGCGTCACGGCGAGGAGGGACCACATGTCGCGCGAGTTTGGAATCTCCTCCAGCGCGGCGAGCTTGAAGTTCTGCTGGACCTGCGTGTTGGTCGTGTCAATGACCGGCGAGTCGCCGCTGACCGTCACAGTTTCCTGCAGCGAGGCGATCGCGAGCTCAATGTTGAGCGTGGCGGCGAAACCGAGCGCGATCTGGATGTTCTCGCGCTTCAGCGTGTTGAAGCCAGCGAGTTCGAACGTGACGGTGTAGGTGCCGGGAGGCACCGCGGGGAATCGATATCCGCCGCCGGCTTCGGTGACCGTCGTCTGCGCACCGAGCATCGACGGGCTCGTCGCGGTCACGGTGACGCCAGGCAGCACCGCGCCGCTGGTGTCGCTTACCTTGCCGTTGATTGAACCGGTCGTGCTCGCGCCGCCGCCCTGTGCGAAACCGGTCGATGTGAATACCAGGACCGCCAACGCGGCCACAAACAGGTGAAGCCCTCGAGGTCTCATCTAAAACCCTCCTCGGTTCGATGATGGGATCGATGCGATTTTCAGCACCGGGCGGCGAGCGTAACACCATAGGTGTACGCACGCAATAATTTAGGTGTCAATTTTGACGGGCGGAGGACAGAACGGTGACCGGATCCGGAAAACCGAAGTCCCGAATCCGCCATGGGCGGAAGCGGGACTCGAAGGTGATCAGTTGCGGCGGGATTCGACCTGCTTGATCGCCTCGTCTATGAGGCGCTCGTTGTCGGCCTTGGAGACATCTCGTTGCAGTATTTTCGAGGCGATCATCACCGACAGATCCACGGCTTCGTGTCGCAGCTGCTCGAGAGCGCGACTTGTCTCCAATTGAATCTGCCGCTCAGCATTTTTCACGATGTGGTCGGCTTCGGCGCGCGCCTTCGTCCGGAGTTCCTCGCGAAGCCGGTCGCCGTCGACTCGGCTCTGGACGATGATGCCATCCGCGTCCACGCGCGCCTGCTGGATGATCTGAGCAGCTTCGACGTTCAGCCGCTCCAGTTCGCTCTTGGCCTGCGCCGCATCGTCCAACGACTTGCGAATCAGCGCCTGCCGGCTTTCGAGTGCCGCCAGCAGCGGTCCCCAGGCGAACTTCGCCAGCAGCGTCAACAGGACGAGGAAGGTGACGATCGTCCAGATGAACAGCCCCGGATCCGGCTGAACTAACGGATTATTCATGGCAATCTCGCTGGCGTTCGGCTTGCGCCGAGCGCTACTTCATCAACACGATCAGCAGGACGAACACTTCGGCCAGAATCGCGACGCCTTCAAGCAGGAACAGCGGCAGGTTCACCGCGCCGGTGATCTTGTCGGCGGCGCTGGGCTGCCGGGCGATGCTCTCGGCAGCTGCCGCAGCGAACTTGCCGATGCCGAGGGCGGCGCCGATGACAATCATGCCGAGCCCGATCGCGGCACCAAAATAGTGAATCTTATCCATTGCCTCTTCTTCTCCCTTGTTGTCGCTCAGTGATGAACGTGAATGGCCATGCCGATGAATACGGCGGTCAAGAGTGTGAATACGTACGCCTGCACCAGGACCACGATGATTTCGAGGCCCGAGATCCCGACCGCGAGCGGCACCGACGCGATCACGCCGGCACCGATGCCGGTCAGGGCGCCACCCATCTCCGCGAACAGGAATACGAAGGACAGAATCGCCAGAATCGCGATATGACCGCCGGTCATGTTCGCGGCAAGTCGCATCGTCAGCGCGAACGGCCGCACGAACATCCCCATGATCTCGATCGGAATCAGCAGGATGTAGATCGGCCACGCCAACCCGTGCGGGACCAGGTTCATCCAGTGCTTCACCGCCCCGTGCGCTTTCGAACCGGCGACGATGATCGCGCCGAAGGTGATGGTCGCCAGCGCCGCGGTCACGTTGTAGTTGGCCGTCGCCGTCGTGCCGCCGTGCATGACTTCCTTGACGAAGGAGCCTTCAGCGGTGTGCAGGACGTAGTGATCGAGCAGCCCGAGGACATCGAAGATCGGAATCAGGCCGATCAGGTTGGCGCCCAGGATGAAGAAGAAAAACGTGAGCATCAGCGGCGCCCACGTGGTGACCCATTTGTTACCGACGTTGGGCCGCACCATCTCGTCGCGCACGAACTCGACGACCGCTTCGAGCCCGTTCATGGCGCCCGAGGGAATCAGCCGGTCCTGCTTCAGGTAGCGCCGCACCAGCCAGGTAATCACGACGAACAACGTGGCCGCGACCAGCCACAGCATGAAGACATGCTTGGTCACCGAAAAGTCGATGCCCATGATCGTCGGCAGCTTGATCAGCGGCTCACTGATGCTGCTGTTGGCGACGTGATGGATGATGGTTTCGCCGGCGTCGAACTTGCCGGCGTGTCCCTCCACCGCGGCGGCGGCGTGTTCTTGTGCAATTTCCTGGACGAACATCGTTGTTGTTAGGACGCGAACAGGCGCCGCAGTGCGATCGCCTCAGTCAAATGCAGTGCGATGAACGAACCCGTAAAACTTGCGATGAACGGCACGGCCGGCTGCGACAGGCCCTTGAGCACGATCGCGACATACACGCCGAAAAACACCATCTTTCCAAAGAACCCGGCGGCCATCATCCCGGTCAGTCCTTCGGGATTGCGGCGGTAGGTCCGCTCCGCCAGCAGCCACGTCACGACGGCCACTCCGAGAGGGCCGAGCATTCCGAGCAGCGTCGCCGTCGCATTCTGTGCGCCAAAACCGAGCGTCGCCGCCGACCACGAAAGCAGGCCCGCACCGATCATCCACGCCACCGGTTTCATTTCTTCAGGAACACCGTCTTCGCCAGCTCGTACATCCCGACCACCACGCCCAGGATCAGGCCGGTGAGCAATCCCCAGTGCGAGCTGCCCCGCCACGCGTCAACAGCGTAGCCGATACCGCCCAGCACCAGAATCGCGCCGATGAGCGTGTATCCCGCACCCGCTGCGGAACCCGCCTGCTCCACCCGCTTCTGCATCGCGCGGGTGCTCCGGGCGAGATCCGAATCAGAGTCTTCGGGCGTCATGGGCAGACCATTATCTCTGAGTTGTCTCCGACGCCGACTGGGCAGTATATCGTACCTTGTGAAAAACTTCACTTAACTGGACGCGACTGACCCTGGACCGACCGCCGGCCGGCCGACTAGCGGAGTGCGGCTGTAACTCCAGCTACACCAAGGGTTTTCGCGGACGCGTCGGCCAGCTCGAACAGCAGTCGCGGGTAGACGCCGAGGAAGATGGTGCCGAGGACGGCAACGCCGAGCACCAGCCCCAGCGCCGGAGTGAGGCGCGGTGTCGAGCCAACGGTTTCCTTCTTCAGGTACATGAAGACGACAATGCGGACGTAGTAGTAGAGCGAGACGACGCTGTTCAGCACGCCGATGACGGCCAGCCAGTAGCAGTGCGAGTCGATCGCGGCGCCGAACAGCCACAGCTTGCCCATGAATCCGGCGGTTGGCGGAATGCCGCCGAGCGACAGCATGAACACCAGCATCGCAAACGCCGCGAACGGATTGCGGAAGCTCAGACCGCTGAAGTCCTTCAGCTCGTCCCCGACGACATCGGCGCGCCGCAGCAGCACCACGACGCCGAACGCCCCGAGCTGCATGAACGAATAGATGAACAGGTAAACCAGCATCGCGGTGATGCCGCGTGACGTTCCGGCAACCACGCCCATCAGCAGGTAGCCGGCATGCGCGATCGACGAGTACGCCAGCATGCGTTTGATATTCGACTGCGTGACCGCGGCGATGTTTCCCGCGGTCATCGTCGCGACCGACAGCACCCAGAACAGCAGCCGCCAGTCCTCGCCCATCGTCGGCATCCCTTCGACGAAGATGCGGATCAACATGGCGAACGATGCGGCTTTCGATCCGACCGACAGGAAGGCGGTGACCGGAGTCGGCGCGCCTTCGTAAACGTCCGGCGCCCACATGTGAAACGGCACCGCGGCGATTTTGAACCCGACGCCGGCGACGACCAGGATCACCGCCAGCACCAGCCGCGGATCGTGCTCCTGCCCGGCAAACGAGGCAGCCATGACACGCAGGTTGGTCGTCCCTGACAGGCCGTACATCAGCGACATCCCGTAAAGCAGAATGCCGAGCGAGAAGGCGCCAAGCAGGAAGTACTTGACCGCTGCTTCGTTCGATCGCTGGCTCGGCTTGATGAAGCCGGCCAGGATGTAGAACGACACCGCCATGGTCTCGAGGCCGATGAAGATGGTGATGAGATCGATCCCGCCGGCCATCACCATCATCCCGAGCGTCGCGCACAGGATCAAGAAGTAATACTCGCCTGGGGACGCGCCCTCGACCTGCAGATACGGGATCGACATCAGCACGGTGATGGCGGCGGCGCCGAGAAACAGCACCTTGAAAAACAGCGCGAACTGATCCACGGCAAGCAGGCCGTGGGCGACTTCGACGCGGGTCGACGCAAACGGGATCAGCGACAGCGCCGTGACGCCGAGCACCAGCAGCGTCACCCACGCGAGCGCCGCCCGCTGCGCGCGCGGCAGCAGGACGTCCGCGATCAACAGCAGCAGCGCCCCGCCGGTGAGCACCAGCTCCGGGGTGATGTAGTAGAAATCGCTGAGCGAGATCCCGGGCGGCATCAACGCCTCTCGGGCGTCTGACCGGCAGCGGTCGCCGGCAGCGGGTTACCGTTGACGTCGCACGGCATCAGCGACAGGAACTTTGCGGCGGCGTTGTTCGACGCCGCAATCGCTTCAGCGGTAGGCGGCTTGGTGTCGCAATCGGCGGCGTACTTGGCCTCGTACTGCGGATTCACGCGGCCGACGATGTGACGGACCGACATCTCGAGACGCCGCAGGAACGGCGCTGGGTACAGACCCATCCAGACCGCCAGGATGAGCAGCGGCGCAAACGTCGCGAACTCGCGATGGCTGAGGTCGAGCAGCCGCTCGTTCTTCGGGTTCTCGATCTTGCCGAACATCGTGCGCTGATAGAGGTACAGCATGTAGGCGGCGCCGAGGACGACGCCGCTGCCGGCAAAGAACGCCCACATCTTGTTGGCCACGAACACGCCCTGCAGGATCAGGATTTCGCCGATGAATCCGTTCAGTGTCGGCAGGCCAATCGACGACATCGTCATCACCAGGAAGATCGCCGCGTAGACCGGCATTACTTTCGAGAGGCCGCCGTATTCGGAAATCTCGCGGGTGTGACGACGCTCGTAGACGACGCCGACCAGCAGGAAGAGTCCGCCGGTCGAGATGCCGTGATTGAGCTGCTGGATGATGCTGCCAGTGATGCCGACCGGGTTCAGCGCGAACATGCCGAGCATGACCATCGCCATGTGGCTGACCGACGAGTACGCAACCAGCCGCTTCCAGTCCTTCTGGGCCAGCGCCACCAGTGCGCCGTAGACGATGCCGATGATCGACAGCAGCACCATCATCGGGACGAAGTGGCGGCTCGCTTCTGGAAGAATCGGCAGGCTGAAACGCAGGAACCCGTAGGTGCCCATCTTCAGCATGACGGCCGCCAGAATCACCGACCCAGCGGTCGGCGCATCCGTATGCGCGTCAGGCAGCCAGGTGTGGAACGGGAACATCGGCACCTTGACCGCGAAGCCCAGGAAGAACGCCAGGAACAGCCACCACTGCAGGTCGTAAGGGATGTTCAGCTTGTGGAACATCGTGAGATCGAAGCTGTAGACCCCGGTGACGCTGTGCGCGTAGAAGTACAGCGCCAGGATACCGAGCAGCATGATCACGCCGCCCACCAGCGTGTAGAGGAAGAACTTGATCGCCGAGTAGAGGCGGTTGGCGCTGCCCCAGATGCCGATCAGGAAATACATCGGCACCAGCATCACTTCCCAGAACAGGAAGAAGAGCAGGAAATCGAGCGACATGAACGCGCCGAGCATGCCGGTCTGCAGCACCAGCAGGAAAATGTAGTACTCCTTGGTGCGCTCGTGAATGGCGTTCCACGACGACAGGATCGCGATGAAGCCCATCATCGTGGTCAGCAGGATCAGCAGCGTGCTGAGGCCGTCCACGCCGAGGAAGTATTCGGCGCCAATCGACGGAATCCAGGGCGCGCGCTCGACGAACTGGAAATCGGCCTGCTGCGGGTTGAACCAGAACCACAACGGCACTGAAATCACGAACCCGATGAAGGCGACCGTGTTCGCGATCCACTTGATGGCGTTCTCGTTCTCCTTGTTGACCAGGAGCAACAGGAGCGCGCCCGCCAGCGGCGTGAACAGGATGAGGGAAAGATAATGATCCATAGTTACCGCACGAACAGATAAACGCTGACGAACGCGAAGATGCCGAACAGCATCAAGAGCGCGTAGTTCTGCACGAGGCCGGTCTGGATCCGTCTCCAGGCGAGACTCGATTCCTGCACGATCCGCGCGACCAGGTTGACCGCACCGTCGACGACCGCGCGATCGGTCAAACCCGAGAGCCACGCCGCGATCACGGTGATCCAGCCGCTGCCGTTGACCGCGCCGTCCACCACGTTGCGGTCCACCGCCCAGAGGCCGTCGCCGGCGGCGAAGGTCCCTGCAATCACCGTGGCGTCGTAGAGCTCGTCGACGTAGTACTTGTTGGAAAGCACTGTATGTGCGCCGGCGAAGCGCTCGGCGAGGTCAGTCGAAATTTCGGGGCTGGTCACGTAGAACTTGCGGGCCAGCATGATGCCGCTGATGGCGATGAACAGCGACAGCGCCATCAGTCCGAGTTCCTCGGCGCGGGAGACGTGCTCGCCGGATTCCTCGACCGCACCGCCCTCGTGCTCGAGTGCTTTAACCTCGCCGGCCGCCGGTTTTCCGTGTTCGAGGTCGGAGCCGGCGACGACGTCATTGGGCCGCAGTTCACCGGCGGACCGCTCGACGTGCGACGGGGTGAAGCTCGGCTCGAGGAAGCGCTCTATTTCGTTGCTGCCGCCAAGCGCACCCGGGATGCCGACGAATCCCGCGACGATCGCGCCGACCGCCAGCGCCATCAGCGGGAAGGTCATTGGCGTCGGCGACTCGTGTGGCCCGTGCCACGGACCGTGACCGTGACCGCCGCCGTGGTCGTCATCCGCCTGGGCGGCGGGACCGTGCGACAGTTCGTGGTCGTGCTTCGCCGCATGACCGTGGGCGAGCGTGTCGGCGGGATGAACCGCGCCGTGCGCCGCCGCGAGACGAGTGTCGCGGGCATGTTCGGCCGGTGCAATCGCAGGCGCCGCAGCTCCATGACCGTGACCGCTTTCCCATGCGGGACCGCGATAGCTGGTGTAGAACGTCATGAACATCAGGCGAGCCATGTAGAACGCGGTCATCAGGGCGGCGGCCACGGCGAGCACCCAGATCAGCTTGTTGAACAGGAACGCCCGAAACAGAATCTCGTCCTTGCTGAAGAACCCGGCGAACGGAAAGATGCCGGCAATCGCAAGCGTGCCGATCATCATCGTCACGAACGTGACGGGCATGTATTTCTTGAGCCCGCCCATCTTGCGCATGTCCTGCTCGCCCGCCATGGCGTGGATGACCGAGCCGCTGCCGAGGAAGAGCAGCGCCTTGAAGAAGGCGTGGGTCATCAGGTGGAACGCGCCGGCGGAGAACGCGCCGACTCCGACGGCGGTGAACATGTAACCGAGCTGGGAAACGGTCGAGTACGCCAGCACCTTCTTGATGTCGTACTGCACCAGGCCGATCGACGCCGCCATCAGCGCGGTCAGCACCCCGACGATGGCGACGATCATCATGACCTGCGGCGCGTGCGTGAAGAGCACCGCGTTGCGGCCGATCATGTAGATGCCCGACGTGACCATCGTCGCCGCGTGGATGAGGGCGGATACCGGCGTCGGGCCTTCCATCGCGTCCGGCAGCCAGACGTACAGCGGAATCTGTGCGCTCTTGCCGGTGGCGCCGATGAACAGGAACAGGCAGATGAACGAGAGCACGCCGAAGTGCGCGGTCTCGATCGGCATGACCGACGCGGCGTTCTGCACCGCTCGGAAGTCGAGCGTGCCGAAGGTGTAGTAAATCAGGAAGACGCCGAGGACGAACGCCCAGTCGCCGACGCGGTTGGTGATGAAGGCCTTCTTGCCCGCGTCTCCCGCACTTTTCTTCTCGTACCAGTAACCGATCAGCAGGTACGAGCAGAGGCCGACGCCTTCCCAGCCCACGAACATCACCAGGAAGTTGTTTCCCAGGACGAGCATGAGCATGAAGAAGCAGAACAGGTTCAGATAGCAGAAGAAGCGCGCCACGCCGCCGCGCGGCTCGTCGGCCATGTAGGAGGTCGAGTAGACGTGGATCAACGTACCGATGCCGGTGATGATCAGGATCATCATCCCCGACAGCGGATCGATTCGGAATCCCCAGGTCACCGCAAAGTCGCCGATGCCGGTGTTGGTGGCGAGCGGAATCGACGGAATCCACTGTGCGATGGTGACGTCGAAGGCTCGTGCGTCGCCGGGAAGCTCGAGCAGCTGCCAGAACGCGAACAGCGACACGCCCAGCGCCGCCGTCATCATCGCGCAGGCGACCATGCCGGCGGTCCGCTTGGAGAAATAGCGGATGCCGAGCAGGCCGTTGACGGCCGCCCCGATTCCGGGCAGAAGCGGAATTAACCAGATGTAGCGCATGCGTTTGTCTTCGACCTACCCGACTACCATTTCATGAGGTTCATTTCGTCGATGTTGATCGTCTCTTTGTTGCGATAGAACGCGAGGATGATGCCGAGACCGACCGCCGCTTCGGCCGCGGCCACCGCGATCACGAAGATCGCGAACACCTGGCCGACTTCGTTCTGAAGCGAATCCGAGAACGCGATCAAATTGATGTTGACCGCGTTCAGGATCAACTCGATCGACATGAAGATGATGATGATGTTGCGCCGGACCATTACGCCCGCGACGCCGATGATGAACAGCGCGGCGGAGAGCAACTGGTAGTGGGTAGTAGTGATCATGAAATGGCTGCTAGAGCTCTCTTTTCGCAAGCACGATGGCGCCGATCATCGCGACCAGCAGCAGCATCGAGGCGATCTCGAAAGGAATCAGATAGCTCGTATACAGCAGCCAGCCGACCTGTTCGGTGTTGCCGACGACCGGCATCGCCGCGGCCGGGAGCGGAGCCGTGGGCGGAAGCTTCGCCGACAAGGCCGTAATTGCCGCCAATTCGGCGAGCACGGCGCCGGCAAGCCAGAATCCCAGCTTGCCGCGTCGGTGCGGATCGCTGTGCGCCTCCGGCGGCCGCTTCAGATTTACCAGCATGACCACGAACAGGTAGAGCACGACGATGCCGCCGGCGTAGACCAGAATCTGGATGGCGGCGAGAAACGGCGCGTGCAGCAGCACGTAGAGGGCCGCGACTCCCAGGAAATCCAGCACCAGGAACAGCACGCTGTGGACGGTGTCCCTGGTCGTGACCACCAGCACGGCGAAGCCGAGGATGACCGCCGCAATGACGTAGAACGCGATGGCCTGCCCCATCAGCTCAGCAACACTTTCACAAAGCCGGTGACCACCAGATTGGCGATCGCCAGCGGGATCAACACCTTCCACCCGAGTCGCATCAGCTGGTCGTAGCGATAACGCGGCAGGGTCGCGCGGATCCAGATGAAGAAATAGAGAAACAGGAACGACTTGATCAGGAACCAGGTCCAGCTCGGCACGATGTCCAGGAAACTCAACATCGCGACGTTTGGAAACGGCCGCAGCCACCCGCCCAGAAACAGCGTCGTCGCCACCGACGAGACGACGATCATGTTGGCGTATTCGGCGAGGAAGAACAGCGCGAAGCGCATACCGCTGTATTCCGTGTGGAACCCGCCGGTCAGCTCCTGCTCCGCTTCCGGCATGTCGAACGGCGCGCGGTTGGTTTCCGCCAAGCCGCCGATGACGAAGATGCCGAATGCGAGCGGCTGCACGAACATGTACCAGACGCCTTGATTCTGCTGGGCGTGCACGATGCTCACCATGCTGAGCGAGCCGGCCATCAGAATCACGCTGACCAGAGTAAGCGTGATCGAAACCTCGTAGCTGATCAACTGCGCCGAGGCGCGCAGGCTGGCGAGCAGCGGGAATTTGCTGTTCGAGGCGTAGCCCGCGAGGATGATGCCGTAGACGCCGACCGAGGCGACCGACACGATGTAGAGCAGACCGACGTTGACGTCGGTGACGTAAAGCGCCACCTTGTGCCCGAAGATCGACACCTCGGGTCCGAACGGAATCACCGCGTAGACGATCAGCGCCGGCACCATCGAGATGATCGGCGCGGCGGTGAAGACCCACTTGTCGGCTTTCACCGGCGTGATGTCTTCCTTGAGCATCAGCTTGATGGCGTCCGCCACCGGCTGGAGCACGCCGTACGGGCCGACCCGCATCGGTCCCAGCCGCGACTGCGCCCACGCGATGACCTTGCGCTCGAGCAGCACCATGTAGGTGACCGCAACCAGCGTCGCGTTGAGCACGACCAGGATCTTCACGAGCGGAATGACGAAGTTATCAATCATCGATCAACCTCGCCGAGCACGACGTCGAGCGAACCGATCAGGGCAACCACGTCGGCGATCAGGTGGCCCTTGATCAGCGGACGAAGTCCCTGCAGGTTGCAGAACGATGGCGGCCGCACCCGGAAACGGTACGGGTTGGTGGACTTGCCGTCGCTGACGATGAAGTAGCCGAGTTCGCCTTTCGGCGACTCGATGGCGTGATAGGTCTCGCCCGCCGCAGGCTTGATGAGGCGCGGCACCTTGCCGACGATCGGCCCTTCCGGCAGTCCTTCGGTCGCCTGCTTGACGATGCGCAGCGACTGACGGAACTCCTCCATCCGGACCAGATAGCGATCGTAGGTGTCGCCGACCGTCCCGATCGCGACGTCGAACTGCATTTCGTCGTAGGCCGCGTACGGTTCGTCCTTGCGAATGTCGCGCGGCACGCCCGAACCGCGCAGCGGCGGACCGCTCAAGCCGAGTGCGACTGCCGCCGGGCCGCTGATCACGCCGATGCCCTTGGTGCGTTCGAGCCAGATGCGGTTGTGGGTCAGGAGCTCTTCGTACTCGTCGACCTTCTGGCTCATGATCTCGACAAACTGCAGCACCTTGGCCGGCCAGCCGGGCGGCACGTCCTGCGGCAGACCGCCGATGCGCATCGAGTTGTAGGTCAGACGGGCGCCACACATCTCCTCGAAGAGATCGAGAATCAGCTCGCGTTCGCGGAACGCGTACAGGAACACCGTCATCGCCCCGATGTCCATCGCGTGCGTGCCGATCCACAAACAGTGGCTGGCAATCCGCTGCAGCTCGCACAGGATGGTCCGGACGTAGCGGGCCCGGCGCGGCACCTCGACCGAGAGCAGCTTCTCCACCGTCTCGCAGTAGCCGACGTTGTTGGTGGCGGCGGCGACGTAGTCCATCCGATCGGTCAGCAGGATGATCTGCGTCCAGTTGCGGTTCTCGCTGAGCTTCTCGATGCCGCGGTGCAGGTAACCGATCACCACGTCGCCATCGACCACTTTTTCGCCATCGAGCCGCAGCACCACGCGCAGCACGCCGTGCGTGCTCGGATGCTGCGGGCCCATGTTGATCACGAGCTCGTTCGTGTCGAACATCGCGCCGTGATGAACTACCGGTGTCTCCATGATTCCTGCGTCGGTTCTATGTTCCGGGTCGGCGTCCGAGGCTATCCGTTCGACCGAACCGTGCTATTCAATGTCCGCCTGCTCCCTGGCCTGGCGCAGCTTCAACCAGTCGAGCGGATTCTCCATCAGCAGCTCGCCCGGACCCTCGAGCGGATAGTCTTTCCGTTGCGGAAAGCCCTGCCAGTCGTCCGGCATCAGGATGCGCCGGCGGTCCGGATGCCCGGTGAAATTCACGCCGAACATGTCGTAGACCTCGCGCTCCAGCCAGTCGGCGGCCGGCCAGAGGCTGGTGGCAGAGGGAACCGGGTCGGTCTCGGAAACTTTGGTCTTGAGCCGCACTCGATGACGGTTGAACGTCGAGTACAGGCAGTAGACCACGTCGAACCGGGCTGCCGTGCGGGGCGGCCAGTCGGTCGCAGTGAGGTCCGAGAGGAAATCGAAACGCGCATCGGCGGCATCCCTCAGGTAGCGCGCCGCATCGAGGATGTGCGCGACCGGCACGATGATCGTCCAGTCACCGAGATAATAGCTGAGTTGAGTGACCCCTTCCGGCAGGGCGGCCTGCAGACCCGCAATATACGCGGGCGCCGCCATATCAGCGGGCGGTGGCTGATCGGGCGGCCCGGTGGCCGGAGCCGCCTTGGGGACGTGCGCTTCCCCGGCTGCGGCTGGCGGCTTCGCTGCTGGCGCGGGCCTGGGCACAGCCGGTTTCGGCGGCGCAGCCCCAGCTGGCGCGGCAGGCGCCGCTGCGGGCGGGGCCGCAGGTTTCGCAACGTCGGGGCCGGCTGGTGGCGCTGGGGGTTCTGGAGTCTTCGGATCGTCAGCCATCTACACCCACTCGAGCGCGCCCTTTTGCCAGGCGTAGTAGTAGCCGACGACCAGGATGAAGATGAAGACCAGCATCTCGATGAGGCCGAACAGCAGCAGCTTGTTGAAGATGACCGCCCACGGGAACATGAACACGGTCTCGACGTCGAAGATCACGAACAGCATCGCCACCAGGTAGTAACGGATGCTGTAGCGATCGCGCGCGTCGGTCACCGGTTCGATGCCGCACTCGTACGGCTCCAGCTTGACCTTGTTGTACTTTTCCGGGTGAATCAACCCGGCAAACACGAGCGTGAAAATCGCGAACCCGGTCGCGACGACGACAAAAATGGCGATGGGTATGTAGGCTGACAGCATTGGAATGACGTGTCGCGCGAGAGAAAACGCGACTTTGGAAAAGCCGTTGGTTTATAGCATGCGACCTGAGGGGTGTCAAGAAATGGGGCACTGAGCCGTACCACCGTCACCTCCCCGCAACCCACAGATTTCAAACCATTTTTGCGGTCCCATTCCCTTGACGCTCCTGAAAAGCGGGACCTATACTGCCCTCATGGATACCAGACGCGCGTTGGCCGCCGCGACCCTGCTCGCCGGGCTCGCGGTCGTCGGCCAGGGACAGCTCGTCGCTCAGACCATCCAGCGGGCATTGTATGTCAGTGTCCTGAACGAAGCCGGGGCGCCGGTACCCGACCTCGGTCCGTCCGATTTCATCGTGCGCGAGGACAACGTCGCGCGCGAAGTGCTCAAAGTCGCACCTGCCACCGAGCCCATGCAGGTCGCGCTGCTCATCGACAACAGCCAGGCCGCCCGCGATTACATCGCCCATTATCGTCAGGCGCTCCCCGGTTTCGTGACCGCACTCGCCGACGCCGGCGAAGGCAGCGTCAGGAATGAGGTGGCCGTCATCGCGATCGCCGAGCGCCCGACTATCCTCACGGACTACACGACCAACCTGGTCAACCTGAAGAAGGGGATCGATCGCCTCTGGTCGCAGCGCAGCAGCGGCGCCTACCTGCTCGACGGAATCTACGAAACCGCGAAAGGGTTCAAGAAGCGAGAGGCGCAACGGCCCGTGATCGTCGCAATCACGGCCGAGGGACCTGAATTGAGCAACTATCACTACGACCAGGTGCTGGGCCCGCTGCGTGACGCCGGCGCGGCCTTCTATGCCATCGCGGTCGGTCATCCAACCGCTTCCATCAGCGACGAGATGCGAAATCGGGCAATGGTCCTCGACGTCGGCACGCGCGACTCCGGCGGCAGCTTCGATCAGCTGCTGACGAGCATGGCGCTCGGCGGCAAGCTGACACAGCTCGCAGACCAGTTGACCCATCAGTACCGGGTCACATACGCCCGGCCGACCACGCTGATTCCGCCGGAGAAGGTGACGGTCGCGGCGGCCAAACCCAACCTGACGGCGCGCGGTACCCTCATCCGCGAACCAAAGGATAAAAAGTGAAAGCGGCCGTCGCGGTCATCATCGCGATCGCGTCGGTCGGCGTGATTACGACGGCGCAGGTGCCTCAGCAAGCGCCCCAGCAAGCGCCCCAACAGCCGCCGCCGCAGGCACCGTTTCGCGCCGGGATCGATGTCGTCTCGCTCAACGTCACGGTCACCGATGGCCCGGCGCACTACGTGACTGACCTGACCGCCGACGACTTCAACGTGTTCGAAGACGGCGTCAAGCAGGACGTCACGTTCTTCAACCGCACCAACCTGCCGATTGCGCTGGCGTTGCTCATGGACACCAGCGCCAGCATGGAATCCAAGCTGCCGACCGCCCAGGAAGCCGCAATCGGCTTCGGCAAACGCCTCCGGGCACAGGATCTCGCCGAAGTCATCGACTTCGACAGCCGCGTCGTGGTGCTGCAGAACTTCACCAACAGCGCGTCCGAACTCGAGGGCGCCATCCGCAAGACGTCGGCCGGCGGCTCCACCTCTCTGTTCAACGCGGTGTACATCGCGCTCAAGGACTTGAAGAAGGTGGTCGCCAAGAATTCCGACGAAATTCGCCGTCAGGCGATCATCGTGCTGTCGGACGGCGAAGACACGTCGAGCCTGCTGCCGTTCGAAGAGGTGCTCGACCTCGCCAAGCGATCCGAAACCGCCATCTACTCGATCGGACTGAGGGCCAACGAGGGCTCGGCGATCGTCAGCAAGGGCTTCAAGGAAGCCGAGTTCGTGCTGCGGCAGTTCTCGCAGGAAACTGGCGGCCGCTCGTTCTTTCCGAATCAGGTCTCGGATCTCAACAACGTCTACGGACAGATTTCCGACGAGCTCTCGAGCCAGTACACCGTCGGCTACACCTCGCGCAACCCGAAGCGCGACGGTGCGTGGCGTCGGGTCATCGTACGCGTCGGCAAGCCGAACATGACCGCGCGCACCAAGCTCGGTTACTTCGCGCCGACGCCGTCCACGCGCTGAGCACATGAACGTCGTCCCTCTCGTCCTGTACGCGGCGTCGCTGGTGGCGTACGCGTGGCATTTCGCGCAGCGGACTCCGCTGCTGGGGCGCACCGCCACCACGCTGCTGGTCGCGGCGACGCTGGCACATACCTTCGCCATCGGAATGCAGACGATGGAGTTCGGACACGTGCCGGTGGCAGGAGCGACGTCGGCGATTTCGACGTTCGTCTGGCTGCTGGCACTGGCCTATCTCTGCACCGAGATGACGACGGACGAGCGCGCGATGGGCGTGTTCATTCTGCCGCTGCTGGTCGCGCTCCAGACCATTCCGGTCGTCCATCCCGGCGTTGAAGACCGCGCGCCGGTGCTGCAGGGCCCGCTGTTCGGCGTCCACGTGTCGTCGCTGTTATTTGCCTACGCGAGCTTCGCGCTCGCCTGCGTCATCGGGATCGCCTACGTCCTGCTGTTCAAGGAAATCAAGGCGAAGCATCTCGGTTTTTTCTATGCTCGCCTCCCGTCGCTGCAGGTGCTCGACCGGATGAATCAGCGCGCCATCGTCATCGGCTGGATCGCCCTGACCATCGGTATCATTGTTGGCGGAATCTGGGCGGCACAGGCGCGAGTCGGTTACGCGTCGGGCGACCCGCGGGTCCAGGCGATGTCGCTGCTGGATCCGAAGATTTTCGTGGCGCTGCTCTGCTGGTTTGTCTATTCGTTCGAGCTGTTCGCCGCGCGCCGCATCGGGTGGGGCGGCAGACGCGCCGCGTACCTCTCGGCGCTTGGATTCGCGATCGTGTTGCTGAATTTCGTTCCGATCAGCTATTTCTTCACATCGAGTCATAACTTCTAGTCCATGGTGCCTGGGACTTCGTGCTCAGTCCGTCCGACATTCCCGGTCAGTGGTCCGTCGATGGCCCTCAGTCCTTGGTCCGCTTTCGGACTCGTGCCGGGGGCGGACGCGGACCAGGGACCTTGGACCCAGAACGGACCTTGGACCAAGGACGGACCAGGCAACAGGAACCAGGCACCAAGGACCTGGACCGCATGAACCTCCTGCTCGTCGGAATCAGCCATCGCACCGCGCCGATCGAAGTGCGCGAACGCGTAGATTTCCAGACGCGCGCCGTCGCTGTCGAGGCGCTGGCTGCCCTCGCTGCCCGCGGCTCGGCGCGCGAGGCCGTGATTGTGTCGACGTGCAACCGCGCCGAGCTGTACGTCGCCTGCGACGAAGCCGCGACCACGCGTGCCGATCTGGTTCGCTTTCTGGCGGACTTCAACGGCATCGCGCCCGCGGACCTGACCCCGCATCTGTACGACGTCACCGACCTCGACATGGCGCGCCATCTCTTCAGGGTTGCAGCGGGACTCGACTCGCTGGTGGTCGGCGAGCCGCAGATTCTCGGCCAGGTGAAGGACGCGCACACGGTCGCGGCCGACGCACAGACCTCGGGACCGGTGCTGAACCGGCTGTTTCACGCCTCGTTCGCGGTCGGCAAACGGGTGCGCACCGAGACCGGGCTGGGTTCGGGCGCGGTGTCGGTCAGCTTCGCCGCGGTCTCGCTGGCTCGAAAAATCTTCGGCGACATCACCGGCCGCAGCGTCGCGGTCATCGGCGCCGGCGAGATGGGCAAGCTGACCGCGATGCACCTGAAGTCGCAGGGCGTGCAGAACGTCACGATCCTCAGCCGCACGATGGCTCATGCCGCGCGGACCGCCGAGGCAATCGGCGGCGCCAGCGCTGCGCCCTGGGACGAGATGGACGCCGTGCTGGCCGCCAGCGACATCGTCGTCACCGCGACCGGAGCCGCCTCGCCGATCCTGACGAAAGCCCGCATCGAACAGGTGATGCGGCCGCGGCGCAATCGGCCGCTGTTC
>DASXIR010000028.1:0-12840 GCA_036497895.1 Vicinamibacterales bacterium
GAGCGGTCGTCGTACAGCGGGAAGCCGGCTTCCTCGAGGGCCTGCAGATCGCGGCGAATCGTTCGTGTGGTGACGGCACAGAGCGCCGCCAGTTCGTCGATGGTGACCCCGGCGTTGCGGGCCCGTTCAACCTCGCGAAGGATCGTCCACTGGCGGATAACTTCAGCGTTGCGCGGCACGTTGGAATTCTACACGCGGCCGAGACGATACTAGGAGCATCCGACTCGCGCCGCGACCGTATAAGTGACAGGGCAGCGGGAATCGCGCGCATGGTTAGAATAAATGATGCTGCGACGTCGTCTCCTCGCCGCCACGCTGTTGACCGCGTGCGCAGGCTCGGCATGTAACCAGGGCGCTTCAGGCGGACCGCCCAGTTTTCCACCGACACCAGTCGTGCTGGCACCGGCAGCGCTCAAGCCGATTGAGGATGCGACAGAATACGTCGCGACGCTCAAGTCGTTGAAGTCGACCGCCATTCAGCCGCAGATCGACGGGCAAATCACCCAGATTTTCATCAAGCCCGGCGATCGCGTCCGGGAAGGCGCGCCGCTGGTCCAGATCGATCCGCGCCGCCAACAGGCAGCCGTCTCGGGTCAGGAAGCCGATCGGGCCGCCCGGGAAGTCGCGCTGAATTTCGCGCGACAGCAGGCGCAGCGTGCGCACGAGCTCTACACCGCCGGTGCAATCAGCAAACAGGAAATGGAGCAGGCGGACACCAACCAGCAGGCCGCCGAGGCGCAGTTGAGCTCGCTGCAGGCCCAGGTCCAGCAGCAGCAGGTGCAGTTGCGTTACTTCACCATCGCGGCGCCGACCGCCGGCGTGGTTGGAGACGTGCCGGCTCGCGTCGGCAACCAGGTGACGCCGCAGACTGTGCTCACGACGATCGATCAGAACGGCGTGCTCGAGCTCAACGTGTCGGTGCCGATCGAGCGCGCGTCTTCGCTGCGACTGGGATTGCCGATCCAGATCCTGAGCGGCAGCGCGGCCGGGCCAGTCGCGACCACGGTCGTCAATTTCATTTCGCCCCATGTGGACGATCAGACGCAGTCAGTGCTGGTCAAGGGACAGGTTCGGAACCCCGACGAAAAGCTGCGCGCCGCCCAGTACGTCCGGGCGCGCATCATCTGGAGCACAACCGACGGACTCGTGGTGCCGGTCACCGCGGTGCTGCGGGTGAGCGGACAGTTCTTTGCGTTCGTGGCGGAAGACGCCGGCGGCAAGCTGGTCGCCAAGCAACGAGCGATCACCGTCGGCCCCATCGTCGGAGAGGCGTATCCCGTCCTCGATGGCCTCAAGCCGGGCGAGAAGGTCGTGGTGTCCGGAGCGCAGAAGCTCGCGGACGGCGCTCCGATCGCATCGCAGGCGCCAGCCGCGCCGGTCCCTCAAGAGACTCGCTGAACGTGTTCGTAGATACTTTCATCAAGCGTCCGATTCTCGCGAGCGTGTGCGCGCTCGTCATCATCCTGGCGGGGGCGATTGCGATCCCGACGCTGCCGATCGCCCAGTTTCCCGAACTGGCGCCGCCCCAGGTGCTGGTGTCGGCGTTCTACAACGGCGCCAGCGCGCAGACGGTCGAAACCGCCGTGACCACACCGCTCGAGCAGGCCATCAACGGCGTGCAGGGGATGCAGTACATCCAGTCGACCAGCGGTAACGACGGATCCTGCGCGATCACGGTCACCTTCGATGTCGACCGCAATCTCGACCTGGCCGCCGTGGACGTCCAGAATCGAATCTCCCAGGCGGAAGGACGGCTGCCGAACGAAGTCAAGCAGGTCGGCCTCGCGGTGACCAAGGTCTCGAGCAACTTCGTCCTGGCGGCGGCGGCGTTCTCCGAGCAGGGCCAATACGACCCGCTCTTCATCAGCAACTATCTCGACCGGTTCGTCGTCGACGAAATCAAACGCATCCCGGGCGTCGGCGACGTTCAGGTATTCGGCATCGGCCGGTACGCGATGCGTGTCTGGCTGGACCCCAACCGGCTCGCCGGACGCGGCCTCACCGCGGACGATGTGGTGTCGGCCTTGCGCGAACAGAACGTCCAGATCGCCGCGGGCTCGGTTGGACAGCAGCCGGCGCGGAAGGGCCAGACCTTCACCATTAGCGTTCGCGCGCCCGGCCGGCTGACCGACCCGGCGCAGTTCGAGGACGTCATCGTGAAACGATCCGGGGACGGCTCGCTGGTGCGGGTGCGGGATATCGGGCGCGCCGAACTGGGCTCGGAGAGTTACTCCACGGTGTCGCGCTATCAGGGGCGTGACGCGGTTGGATTCGGTGTGCTGCAACTGCCCACGGCGAACGCGCTGCAGGTCTACCGCGACGTCAACGCCGAAATCGCTCGATTGTCGAAGCGTTTCCCGCCGGGCTTGAAGATCGAGGTCGCCTTCGATACGACCACGGTGGTGGCGGAGTCCATCCGCGAAGTCGTGACGACGCTGCTCGAAGCGATCGTCCTGGTCGTGCTGGTCATGTTCCTGTTCCTGCAGAATTGGCGCACCACGCTGATCCCCGCCATCACCATTCCGGTCTCGCTGATCGGCACGTTCGCGTTCGTCAAGCTGTTCGGGTTCTCGATCAACACCTTGACGCTCTTCGGTATCACGCTCGCCACCGGTCTCGTCGTGGACGATGCGATCGTGGTGATCGAAAACATCGAGCGTCACATCCACGACGAACATCGGCCGGCGGCTGAAGCTGCATCGGTCGCGATGAGCGAGGTGACCGGTGCCGTGATCGCCACGGCTCTCGTGCTGGCAGCGGTATTTGTTCCGGTGGCATTCTTCCCAGGCACCACCGGACGGCTGTACCAGCAGTTCGCGCTCACGATCGCGGTGTCGATGGTCATTTCGGCATTCAACGCGTTGACCCTGACGCCGTCGCTGGCGGCGTTGTTGCTCGCCCGCGGTGAGAAGCCCAAGAGCAGGTTCTTCTCGGGCGTCAACCGCGTCATCGACGGCGGCACGGCGATGCTGGTGTCGATCCTTCGCGTTCTGGTCCGCGGGCGGGTGGTCGTTTCGCTGCTGTTCGTGGGTCTGCTCGCGTTCACCTACTGGGTCTACAACCGCGTGCCGACCGGGTTCGTGCCCGACGAGGATCAGGGATACATCTTCATTCTGATCCAGGCGCCGCCCGGAGCTTCGCTCGACTACACCAAGGACATCGTCCGCCAGGTCGAGGACGTGATGAAGCCGATACCCGAGATGAGCCGGGTGTTCGCGGCTGTCGGGTTCAGCTTCGCGGGCGCCGCGCCGAACCAGGGCATCGTGTTCGCGCAACTCAAGGACTTCGCCGAGCGGAAAGGCGATGCGCACTCGGTCCAGGCCGTGGTCGGTCAGTTGTTCGGCCGGTTCAGCCAGATCACCGGAGCGTTGGTGTTCCCCTTCCTGCCGCCCTCGATCAACGGCCTTGGTCAATTCGGTGGCTTCACCTACGAACTGCTCGACCAGACCGGCGGTCCGATCGAGGACCTCGAGCGTGCCAGCCAGCAGTTGATCAGCCGCGGCAATCAGACGCCCGGCCTGGCAAGTCTCTTCACGCAGTTCACCGCCAACGATCCGCAGGTCATCGTCAATGTCGATCGCGAACAGGCCAAGAGTCTCGGCGTGTCGATCGGTGACATCACCGACACCATGCAGGTGCTGCTCGGCTCGTCGTACGTCAACGATTTCGATTTCAACAACCGGTCCTACCGCGTCTACGTCCAGGCCGACCCGCAGTTCCGTGCCAGTCCTTCGGATATCGCGCGGTACTCGGTACGGACGACCGCAGGCCAAATGATGCCGCTCAGCAATGTCGTGTCGGTCAAGGAAGCGACCGCGCCCAAGAGCATCAACCATTTCAACCTGTTCAGATCGGCGGAGATCAACGGATCCGCTGCGCCCGGCTTCAGCTCCGGCCAGGCGTTGACGACGATGGCGGCGCTGTCGGATCGGGAACTGCCGCAGGGCATGACCTACGCATGGTCCGGGATTTCGCTCGAAGAGGTACGCGCCGGCAAACAGTCGGCGCTGATCTTTGGTCTCGGTCTGCTGCTGGTGTACCTGACGCTGGCGGCACAATACGAAAGCGTCACGCTGCCGTTCATCATCCTGCTGTCGGTGCCGCTGGCCATCATGGGCGCGCTGCTCGCGCAATGGGGCCGTGGGCTGATCGACGATGTCTACTGCCAGATCGGCCTGGTGATGCTGATTGGGTTGTCTGCGAAAAACGGCATTCTCATCGTCGAGTTCGCCGAGCAATTGCGCGGGCGTGGCCTGTCGATCGCCGACGCGGCGGTGGAGGCGGCCCGGATCCGGCTGCGGCCGATTCTGATGACGTCACTCGCGTTCATTCTCGGCGTGATGCCGTTGGTGGTGGCGAGCGGCGCCGGACGCGAAGCGCGTCATTCAGTCGGCACCGCCGTCGTCGGCGGCATGATCGCGTCCACGTTCCTCAACCTTGCGTTCATTCCAGTGCTTTATGTCGTGGTCAAGAGCTTCGGCCGTCGTCGCGCTTAACGTCGTTCTCGCCGCGCCGGTGTGGGCGCAGGCGCCGGCGCCGGTTGCGCGCGTTACGTTCAAGGACGCCGTCAGCCAGGCGATCGAGAAAAATCCCACGATGGCCGAAGCCGCGACCGGAATCCTGCGCGCCGAGGGTCTGATCCGCCAGGCTCGAGGCGCGACTCGACTGCAGCTCAACGGCGCGGTCACGACCACGACCCTGAATACCGGCGTTGACTTCGACGGGGCGACCGTCACGCCTCAGAATCAGGTGACCGCGTCGATTACCGCCGACTACCCATTGGTGGCGGCCGCCGCATGGGCGCGACGGGCGCAGGCACAGGATCAGAAGAACGTCGCCGACCTTACCGTCGCCGATACGCGCCGGCAGGTCGCGCTTTCCGCCGCCGACGTGTACCTGACGATCGTCACCCAGCATCACATCGTCGAGTCCAATGCGCGTGCGCGCGACAGCGCGAAGGCGCATTTCGACCTTGCCACCCAGCTGGAGCAGAGCGGCGCAGGCAGCCGCTTGAACTCGTTGCGGGCCCAGCAGCTGTACTCGACGGATATCGGACTGGTCGAAGTCGCACAACTGGCGCTGTACCGGGCGCAGGAGGCGCTCGGCGTGCTGATTGTGGTCGATGGTCCGGTCGATGCCGTCGAAGATCCGGTGTTCGAGCTTCCGCCTGACACGCTGGCGCCGTTGCTCCAGACACGCACCGACCTCAAGCTGTTTGCCGGAGAGCAGGACGCCGCCGAACGCATTTTCCGCGACAGCGGAAAGGACTGGTGGCCGACGCTCGACGCACTGTTTTCGCCGTCGACGACCTATCCCTCACAGTTCTTCCTGCCTGCCAACAGCTGGCGATTCCTGCTGCAGGCGAATGTTCCGATTTTCGACAGCGGCCAGCGGACGGGCGTCAAGACACAGCGGCAGGCCGCGTTCGAGCTTGCGCGCGTGACGTTGACGGGCGCCGTGACGCAGGCGAATTCGCAGGTACGGACCGCGCGCGAAGCGATCGCCAGCGGCGAACGGGCGCTGGTCGCGGCGCGCGCCGCCGCGGATCAGGCGCAGGAAGTGGTGCGAATCACGAATATCAGCTTCCGGGCGGGCGCCGCGACCAATATCGAGGTGATCGACGCCGAGCGGACCGCACGCGACGTGGACACCGCGATGGCGCTTGTCGAGGACGACCTGCGGCGCGCCCGTCTCGATCTGCTGGCCGCAGTCGGGAGATTTCCGTGAGCGACCTGGAACGTCCTGTCATCGAGGCACTCAACGCGCTCGGGATTCCATTCCTGCGCCACGAGCATCCACCAGTCGCGACGGCGGAGGAGGCCGCGCGTTACTGGTCAGGCATCGATGGGACGCATTGCAAGAACCTGTTCCTTCGAAACCAGAAAGGCAATCGCCACTATCTGGTCGTGCTCGAACACACCAAGAGGGCGGATCTGAAAGCGGTGGCCGAGCAGATTGGCGACGGCAAACTGAGCTTCGCCTCCCCGGACCGGCTGATGTCGCATCTCGGCCTCACGCCCGGATCGGTCTCACCGTTCGGGCTGATCAATAACCACGACCACGCCGTGCGCCTGGTCCTCGATCGCGACCTTCAGGCGGCGGACAAGCTCGGATTCCATCCGAACATCAACACTGCAACCTACGTCATCTCGGCCTCTGATTTTGCGAGGTTCGTCGCGGCCGCCGGGAACCCTGTCCAATACCTCGCCGTTTAGTAGCAGAGTCCGAAAGGAGTCCTCGGGAGTGACCTGTCCTGTCACACCCCCCGTCTACACTGATCTCATGTCGAACGGAAAAGGCCGACTCGTCTCAGATGTTGTTGCGGATGAATGGGTTACGTTCCCAGGCGGCGAGCTTGAGGGCCGGCGCCCGAAGGTCCTGTGCACGGAGCACCGCGGCCAGTCGCGCCTCGGAACCGGGGTGGTTGGAGCGCGCAGCGGAGCACTGTGCTTCGAGTGTCATCGCGCCGAGCTCGAACGCGAACGGGCGCTGAAGGCCGCCGGCGACCTGGACACGGCGTCCGAAGCGCGCTTTCAGTCCCAGCTCCCGTTCGAACCCGTGAATCACGCACGGCTCGACATGTTGAAGGTGGCGCGCGCGTCGGCGGTCTCGGCTGCCTCGAAAGGGCCCGGTCAGTACGCCGACAAGAGACGGCAGGCGCAGATCGAAGCGCGCCATGCGCTGCAGGCGATCAGCGCGGGACTGCGAGCCCGTCAGCTGGCGCCGGCGGTTCAGGCGCGGGCGATGGCGTTCGCCGCGCACGCCGCCGAGCTGCAGCTGCCCGACGCATGGCTGCCGTTTGTGATGTCCCGGTGATGTCATACTAGTGGCCATCGCATACCTGCCCTTCATCGTCGCTCTGCTCATCGCGCTTGGGGTTGGCGCGCTGGTGGGCTGGTTGGCCTCCCGTCCCGCCCACGCGCGTCTCCAGACAGAACATCACCGGCTCCACGTCGAGCTCGAGAGAGATCGGGCTGTCCACGCCGAGCGACTCAAGGCATACGGCGAGGCGGAAGGTAAGCTGCGCGACACGTTCCAGGCGCTCAGCGCGGAAGCGCTCAAAACCAACAACGAAGCATTCCTGTCGCTCGCCGAAACGCGGCTGCGCGACGCCCGTACTCAAGCCGCCGGCGACATCGACGCGCGCAAGAAGGCGATCGAGGATCTGCTGGCGCCGATGGCGAGAACACTCGATCAGGTTGATCGCGAGATCAAGGATTCCGAGCGTCGTCGCGTCGAGAGCGGCGCCCAGCTGATGCAGCGGATCGCGTCGCTCGATACTGCGGGCCAGGGACTCCGAGACGAGACGCGGCGCCTCACCGACGCGCTCAAGCGGCCGGGCGTCCGTGGCCGCTGGGGCGAGCTGCAGCTGAAGCGCGTGATCGAGCTGTCCGGCATGGTCGAGCACTGCGACTTCATGGAGCAACACACGCTGCTCGGCGACGATGACACGCGGATTCGGCCCGATGTGGTCGTACGTCTGCCGGGTGGCAAACAGATCGTGATCGATGCCAAGGCGCCGCTCGATGCCTACCTCCGCGCGCTCGAGGCACCAGACGAACCGGCGCGTCAGACCCTGCTTGGCGAGCACGCCCGTCAAGTGCGAACCCACATCGCCCAGCTGTCTGCGAAGAGCTATTTCGACAAGGTGGCGTCCACGCCGGAGTTCGTCGTCATGTTCCTCCCCGGCGAGATGTTCTTCAGCGCGGCGCTCGAACAGGATCCGTCGCTGATCGAGGCCGGGGTCGAGAAACGCGTGATTCCGGCCAGCCCGACGACGCTCATTGCGCTCCTTCGCGCGGTTGCCTACGGCTGGCAGCAGGAAGCGATGGAGGAGAACGCCCGCAAGATCAGCGATCTCGGGAAGAGTCTCTACGACGCTGTTCGCTCGCTCGGAGAGAAGTTCGACAAGCTCGGCGTCCGCTTGAAGTCCAGTCTCGAGGCGTACAACGAAGCGGTGGGGTCGCTCGAGGGCAACGTGCTGGTCAAAGCCCGCCGCTTCAAGGACTTGCAAGCGGCGAACGGCGGAGACGACCTGAAACAGCTCGAGCCGATCGATCGGGTCCCCCGCATGCTCCAGGCGCCAGAACTGACGGACGGCCTGCCTTTCCCAGACGAGGAAGAAGTCGAGGCCTAGACACGGTTCCCGAATGGAGTCATAATGGAACCATGTCTGCCAGCCTCTCAATCAAGAACGTCCCCGACGAAGTGGTGAAGCGACTGCGCGCCCGGGCGGCACGCAACCGTCGCTCGCTGCAGGGGGAATTGCTCGACCTCATCGAGCGAGCAGTGGACGATGTCCCCACGATCTCGGCTCGCGCTGTTTACGATCGAATCCGGAAGCTGAATCTCCCTGTGGGGGACAACGCAACCGACATCATCCGCGAGATGCGGGATGCCCGATAAGGTGATCGACGCGTCGGCGCTGGCGGCGTTGGCATTTGCCGAGCCGAGTGCCGACGCGGTCATCGACGAGATCGAGGGTCATCGCCTTCATGCGCCGACGCTGATCGTTTTCGAATTGATGAACGTCGCCTGGAGGCGCTCGAGGAAACAGCCGGCGGCGACCGCGTTGTTTCTCGAAGCGCTCGATGTCCTTGAGGGGCTGGGCCTGCGCTTTCGCGGTATCGATCAGGAGCAAGTCGTCAAACTCGGACTCGAGACCGGACTCACAGCCTACGATGCCAGTTACCTCTGGCTTGCCCGCGCGCTTCGAATGCCGCTCGTGACCCTGGACAGGAAACTTGGCGCGCACACCGGGGCCTTCTGATCATCACAGCGTTTACGTCGTCTACCTCCGCAATCCAAACGGGGACGGTAAAGCCGGATACTACGTCGGCATGACCGGACTTCCCGTCGAACAGCGATTTCAGAATCACAAGAACGGCGTGAAGGCCGCCGCGGTCGTCAAGCGTTGCGGCGAGCGTCTGGTCCCGCGCCTGTTCGCCCACCTGAATCCGATGTCGTACGAGCGGGCGGTCGGCATGGAAGTCAAGCTGGCAGACAGCCTGCGCAAGCGCGGGTTCCTGGTATTCGGCGGGCACTGATGCAGCTGCCACTGAACTTCGACGTGCGAACGCCGTCCCCGAAGGCGCGGACGCGCGCCATTACGCCGCAAATCTCGTCAGCCGCACCAGTCGCGCCGATCCTGCCAGGAGTGTCGGAACCGCCTCTGATGTTTGTCCGTCACCCGCGCGCGCGCCGCTATCTCATTCGCGTCACCCAGGACGGTACCGTCCGCGTCACTGTACCGCGATGGGGATCGAGACGCGAGGCTGAACAATTCGCTGAGAAGGAGCGCGCGTGGATCGAGGCGCAGTTGCGGCGCGTGGAACTCGATCGCGAACGGCGAGCGGCCGATGGGAGCGCCGAGCCCGCACTCAGTCATGCCGAGCAGCGCGCGTTGCGCGCCCTCGCGACCCGAGAACTGCCGGCGCGGCTCCTCGAACTGGCAGCGCGGTTCGGGCTGACCGTGTCGCGCATCAGCATCCGCAATCAGCGCTGGCGTTGGGGGTCTTGCTCGCGCAGCGGTCTCATCTGCCTGAACTGGCGGCTGGTGACGATGCCCGATTCGGTGCGCGACTACGTGCTGATCCACGAGCTGATGCACCTGAGGCGGCTCGATCATTCGCCGAAATTCTGGAAACTGGTCGCCGACGCGTGCCCGGAGTACGAAGAAGCGCGCGCCTGGTTGCGAAACCAAAGCGCGCGTTAGAAGTCGAACGTCATCACTCCTCCCGCCGACGCAGTCAGGGCGTCGGGAGAGTCGCCACCTGCCAACCGCCGCCGAGTCCCTTCATCAGAAGCACGCTGGCGCCCATCCGCCGGGTCAGGATGTCGACCGCCGTACGCTGGTTGGAGAGGGCGACGGCCTGGGCTACGGTCACTTCGAGATAGCTGGCCAGTCCGCCGCGGTAGCGGTTGGTGGCCTGCGTCAGCGAGCGTTCTGCCGCGTCCACCGCGCGCCGCTGGACGGCGGCTTCCTCGTCGAGAATCCGCAGCGTCGAAAGCTGATCCTCGACCTCGCGGAACGCCGCGAGCACCGACTGACGGTACAACGCGCCAGCCTCGTCGTAGTTGGCGCGCGCCTGATCGACCACCGAATGCCGCTTGCCGGCGTCGAACACGTTGATCAGCGCCACCGGGGCGATCGTCCAGAAGCTGCTCGCCGCCGATAACCAGTTGCCGAACGAACTGCTTTCGAATCCGGCAGCGCCGTTGAGTGTGATGATTGGATAGAGCGCCGAAGTGGCCACGCCGACCTCCGCGTTCGCCGAGGCGACTCGACGCTCGGCGGCCGCGATGTCCGGACGCCGTTCGAGCAGTTCCGATGGCACCCCGACCGGCACGTCCGGCGGGGCCGTGTCGAGCGGGGTTACCGCAATCGTGAACTCCGCTGCCGGCCGCCCGAGGAGGAGGGCAATCGCATGCTCGAGCGAGGCGCGACTGACGTCCACGTCCACCGCCTGTGCGCGTGTCGTCTCGAGCTGGGTCTCGGCGAGCGCGACGTCGGCCTGCGAGGCGATGCCGCCCTGAAACCGGTTCTGGGTCAGTTCGAGCGCGCGCTCGTAAGAGGCGACCGCAGAGTCGAGCAGCTGCCGTACCCGATCGACACCGCGCAGTGCGAAGTAGTCGACCGCCAGTTCAGCGTGGATGCTGAGCCGCGCCGCCTCGACGTCCGCTGCGGTCGCCTGCGCATTGGCGCGGCTGGCGCTGACCGCGTTGTGGATGCGCCCCCAGACGTCGACTTCGTAGGATACGTAGCCGGGCAGCAGGAAGTCGGCGTAGGCGTCGTGAAACGAAGAGATCGCCCGGTTCCCGGACGGCTGCGACGCGCTGATCGATGGACCAAGACTGACTTGCGGAAACAGTTGCGACCGGGTGTTGCGCACCAGCGCGCGCGCCGCCATGAACTCGGCCTCCGCGGCCTTCAGGTTCTGGTTGGAGATATCGACCTGCCGCTCGAGCGCGTCGAGTTGCGGATCGTCGAACAGCGTCCACCAGTCGCCACGCAATGCGGTGTCGCTTGGCTGTGCCGGCTTCCAGTTGCCGATTTCCTTGAAGGCGGCCGGCGTCTCGACCACGGGCGCGACGTACTTGACCTTCGGTGCGCAGGCAGACAGCGTCACGATCAGCGTTACGGCCAGTGTTACGACCAGCGTCGCCAGTCGCGCGGTGAATCGGCCTGCCGAGCCGTCGTTCATTGCTCGCTGACCCCGCCGATCCGCACCTGCTGCCCGGTTTCGAGCGAGTCAGGCGGATTCACGACGACCTGCTCGGTTCCGGTGAGGCCGGCAACGACCTCGAGGCTGTTGCCGTAGTCGCGGCCGAGCGTGATCGGCCGGAGATTGACGATGCCGTCAGCGCCCACGACCGCAGCGCGCACGCCGTCGGTGCCGAATATCACGGCGTTCACCGGCAGCTTGAACGTCGAGGTGCTCGACGGCAGTTTCAGGTGCACCTCGGCGTAGGACCCGGGCAGCAGCTCGCCCTTGGGATTGTCGACGTCAATTTCAGTCAGCAGCGTGCGCGACGCGACATCGATCGATTGCGAGGTGCGCGCCAGCGTGCCGACAAACGTCCGTCCCGGGAATTCGCTCAAGGTCAAATCGGCCTTCATCCCCTGCACCGCCGCGCGCGAGTAAATCTCGGGGACGTTGACGAAGACGCGGAGGCGCTGGACCGCGGCGATGTGAAACAGTTCCTTGGCGTTGCTGCCCGAATCGATCAACGCGCCGACGTCGGTGCTGCGCGCGGTGATGACTCCGTCGAACGGAGCCGTGAGCTTGCCGAAGCCATGGAGCTGTTCGAGCCGACGCACGTTCGCGCTGGAGGAGGTGACACCGGTCATCCGTGCCTCGAGGGCGCCGTTGGCGTTGTCGAGGTCCTGCCTCGACACCGAGTCGGTCTTGATCAGGTCGCGATACCGTTCGGCGGTGGACTGCGCGAGGCGCTGGTTGGCCTCGGCGGTCGCCAGGTCGGCGCGGGCCTGCTCCAGCTGCTGATCGACTTCGGGGGTGTCGATGTCGGCCAGCACCTGTCCCGCCTTGACCCGTGAACCGATGTCTACGTACCACTTGCGCAGGTAGCCGTTGGTCCGGGCGTAGATCGCCGCGTCGGTGAAGGCTTGCATCGTGCCCGGGAGCACGATGTCCTGCTGGGGTGCGCCGCGCTCGGGCTTGATGACTGCGACGGTCGGTACCGCCAGTTCGCGAGTCTCTCTGGTCACGACCGACAGGGCCTTGGCACGGGTCGATACGCCCCAGAAGGCGAGTCCGATCCCCGTCACCACCAGCAGCACGCCGCCGATGATCGGCCCGCGGGTTTTCTGCTTCGACATCAGTTTGTGATCTCCGCGTGAGCGGGCGCTCCGCTCGCTTCGTGCGTCTGTCTTCGATGAAACAACGCGAACACTGCCGGAACGAACAACAGGGTCGCCACCGTCGCGAACGCCAGGCCGCCGATCACCGCGCGTCCGAGCGGCGCGTTCTGCTCGCCGCCTTCTCCGAAACCCAACGCCATCGGCACCATGCCGATGATCATCGCCAGTGCGGTCATCAGCACCGGACGGAAGCGCGTGAAGCCGGCGGCGATCGCGGCGTCCACCGGCGACGCGCCGCCCGACAGCTCGTCTTTCGCGAAGCTGACCACGAGGATGCTGTTGGCGGTGGCGACGCCCATGCACATGATCGCGCCGGTCAGCGACGGCACGCTGAACGTGGTGTGCGACAGGAACAGGAACCACACGATGCCGGCCAGCGCCGCCGGCAGCGCCGAGATGATGATGAACGGATCCAGCCACGACTGGAAATTCACCACGATCAGGAGGTAGACCAGGCC
>DASXIR010000029.1:0-3004 GCA_036497895.1 Vicinamibacterales bacterium
GCGCAGCGCTTCTGGCCCGGGCGGGATCCGATCGGACAGCATTTCTCGATCAACGAACCCACCATCACCGTGGTTGGCGTCGTCGCCGACATTCACGCCGCGGCACTCGACATGCCACCGGTGCCGACCATCTATGCGCCGTACCGGCAGGACGCGTGGCCGTTCATGGTCTTCGCGATCAGGTTCGCCGATCCGGGTGGCAGCCGGACCGGCGTCTTCGAGGCGCCAGAGAACCTTCAGGCCGGCCTTCGCAATGCGATCTGGTCCATCGACAAGGACCAACCGATCGGCGCAGTGAAGACGATGGACGAATGGCTGTCGAATTCGATGACCCGCCGCCGCTTCAGCGTGACGTTGTTGACCGTGTTCGGCGCCGTCGCGGTCTCGCTGGCCGCGATCGGCCTCTACGGCGTCCTCGCCTTCATTGTCGCGCAGCGCCGTCGTGAGATCGGCGTGCGGATGGCGCTCGGCGCTCAACCTCGCGACGTCATCCTCGATGTGCTCGGCCAGGGCCTCCGGCTGGCGGTTGTGGGCATCGTGGTCGGCCTCACGCTGGCATTCGCGCTCACGCGTCTGCTGAGCAGTCTGCTGTTCGCCACGAGCCCGACCGACGCGCTGACCTTCGCGTTCGTTTCAACGTTGCTCGTCGCCATCGCGATCGCCGCCAGCCTGATACCCGCGCTGCGCGCGAGTCGGGTGGATCCGCTGACGGCGTTGAGAGATGAGTAATTTGAGGATTTGAGGATTTGAGGATTTGAGGATTTGAGGATTTGAGGATTTGAGGACGTGAGGATCTAAGGATCTAATCTGAGGATCTTAAGACTTGAAGCTTCTCGTAGCCGGTGGCGCTGAATCGAAACATTTCAACGACTGGGACAGCGGCGGCGAGGCTGACGATGGCGTGGATGACGCCGGGGTAAGAGTTTTCGGCGATGTCGGTTTCTGATGGCATCGCGGCGGTGCGGGGGTGCGAATGGTAGAAGCCGATCACCTCCAGGCCACTAGCGCGCGCGGCTCGACGGGCTTTGATGTGATCCCCGGGCTCGACCGTGAATCGAGTGGCCGGATCGGATGCGATGTTTCGCGCCCGCACAGCTTCGGCAACCGCGAGGCCAGCCCCAATCAATAACCCACAGCATTCGAAGGTCGCGTCTTCGCGTGCGTGACGGATCAAGGCGTCGATAACGCCGGCGGCCACCCGCACACAGTCCGCGCCGGCGCCAGCGCCCTGCCCGATCGGCGTGTCACTGCTCATGTTCAGCGCCGGACGTCGCACCTCGCACTCTGCACCTCGCCTCGCACCTCGCACCCCGCACCTGCCCCGTCACATCGCCTCAACGACCATCGCAATCCCCATCCCGCCGCCGATGCACAGCGACGCGACGCCCAGCCGCTGCTTTCTCGCGCGGAGCGCGTACACCAGCGTCGTAAGAATCCGCGCGCCGCTGGCGCCAATCGGATGGCCGAGCGCGATCGCCCCGCCGTTGACGTTGACCTTCAAGGGATCCAGGCCGAGCTCGCGGGTGACGGCGACTGCCTGGGCGGCGAACGCCTCGTTCAGCTCGAACAGGTCGACGTCGGCAATCGATCGGCCCGCACGCGCGAGCGCCTTGCGCACCGCCGACACTGGACCAATGCCCATGACCTTGGGATCGACACCGGTCGATGCAGACCCCAGGATTCGCGCCAGCGGCCCGGTGCCGACGGCGCGCGCCTTGGCCGCCGAGCAGACGACCAGCGCCGCGGCGCCATCGTTGAGGCCGGAGGCGTTGCCGGCGGTGACCGACCCATCCTTCCGGAACGCCGGTTTCAACGCCGCGAGCTTCTCGACAGTGGTGCCCGGCCGCGGGTACTCGTCGCTGGTGGCAAGCACCGGGTCGCCTTTGCGTTGCGGAAGCGCAACGGCGACGATCTCGTCGCGGAAGCGGCCGTCCGCCATCGCGGTCACCGCGCGGAGCTGACTCTCCGCGGCGAAAGCGTCCTGATCCGCACGCGATACGCCGTAGCCCGTCGCGACTTCCTCTGCAGTGATGCCCATATGGGTCATTCCGATCGCGCAGGTCAATCCTTCCGCCAGCATCGAATCGGTCGCTTCGGCGTTGCCCATGCGGTAGCCCCAGCGCGCGCCTTTCAACAGGTACGGGGCGTTCGACATCGACTCGGTGCCGCCGGCGATCACCGTGTCCACATAGCCGACGCGGATGGCTTCGACGGCGTGCACCACCGCCTGCAGTCCGGACCCGCAGACCCGATTCACCGTTTCCGCCGGCACTTCGACGGGAAAGCCTGCCTTCAGCGCGCACTGCCGCGCGACGTTCATGCCGGCGCCAGCTTGCAGCACACAGCCGATGATGACGTCGCCGGCGTCCTGCGGCTCGATACCGGAGCGCGCGACCGCCTCGCGAATAGCGACCGCACCCAGCTCGACGGCGCTGACATCCCTGAACATGCCGCCGAACGACCCGATCGGCGTACGCGCTGCACTCAAAATCACCACATCGTCATTTCTGTCCATGCGGCGATTGTACGCGGACTCGAACGGTGTCGTGATTGGCTTTGCCCAGTGCTACGATCGCTCGATAACCTGGAGGACAAGGATGGACGTTCGTTTCCGAGCGCGCCGGTCGGTTGGTCTCGCGCTGGTGCTGTCGGTGCCGCTGCTGTTCCCGGTGGCCGCCACCCTCGCGCAAGCGCCAACTGCGCCGCGAACGTTCAACCCTCAGGACACGCTGCCGTTCGATCCTGCGGTACACACCGCGACGCTGCCCAACGGCCTGAAATATTTCGTCCGTCAGAACAGCCGGCCGGCCAAGCGTGTCTCGTTACGCCTGGCGGTGCGCGCCGGCTCGGTGTACGAGGCCGACGATCAGCAGGGCCTCGCGCATCTCATCGAGCACATGGCCTTCAACGGGAGCGCACACTTCAAGCCGGGCGAGCTGGTTTCATACTTCGAATCGATCGGCGCGCGGCTGGGTCCCCACGTCAACGCCTACACCTCGTTCGA
>DASXIR010000030.1:0-11584 GCA_036497895.1 Vicinamibacterales bacterium
TCCCGCGACGAAGGCCACCAGCCCCGCGGCGCCACGCCGGGGCTGTGGATGGTGGACGCCTCAGGTCGCGAGCGTCTCCTGATCTCGACAAAAGACAGTCACGGCATGCCGGCCGGCGCCGGATGGAGTCCTGACGGAACCGCAGTCGCCTTCACTACCGTAGACGGCAACCTGAACGCCAGCGGCAACGGCTCGACGGCGGGACGCATCGTATGGCTCTCGCAGAGCGGCGACGTGTTCCCGTTCCGGCCTCAGTGGATTTCGCCAACTGAATTCATCTTTACCGCCAACGGCCACATCGTGCGAGCCGACGCGTCGGGACAAGACCAGCGAACGATTCCGTTTTTCGCAAGCGTTTTGCTGCAGCGTCGAACGTTCTCGATCGCGCACCGCCCGCTCGAACCGGACGATCCTCAGCGGGTCGCCGGCATCGTCAACCCGGTGGTGTCTCCTGACGGAAAGGCGGTCGCGTTCACTGCGCTCGGCGACCTCTGGCTGATGCCGATCGGCAGCTCACCGATTCAGCTGACCAGCGATCCCGCCGTTGACATCGACCCGGCCTGGTCGCCGGACGGCCGGCGCCTCGCCTTCGTCAGCGATCGCGGCGGACACATGGATCTCTGGATTCGCGACCTCGCTACCGGCGCGGATCTGCAGCTCACGCACGAGCAGGGTTCCTTGTCGGGTCCCGCCTGGTCACCCGACGGCACGCATATCGCCGTGCTGGTCGACCGCACCGGGATGTTGAGTGTGCCTGTCGCTCCTGGCAGTCAACCGGCGGGCTTCATTTCGCCCAGCGGCCACGAACTGGGCCGGCCGACGTGGGCCTCCGACAGCCGATCGGTGGCGATGGGAGAACTGCTCCCTTACTCCAATCGTTATCGCGAGGGTCTGAATCAACTGTCGGTGTACAGCTTCGAGTTCCAGCAGCGCACGAACACAATCCTGTTTCCTGAACATTCCGTCGGCAATCGCCAGGACACCGGGCCGGTGTGGTCGCCCAACGGCACGCAGATGGCCTTCGTGACGGAAGGCAGACTGTGGACGGCGAACGTTGACGGAAAGGGCGCGGCGACTGCTCCGCCGTTTCCGATCGCCGACGATCAGCCCGAGTCGCCGAGCTGGGAGGGAGACTCCCGCCACATCATCTACCAGACGCCTGCGGGTCTGCGCCGCGTGCTGGCGGACGGCGGACCGCCGGACACGATTCCGCTCGACCTGTCGTGGCGCACCAGCCCGACGCCGGCGCGCATCGTGGTGCACGCCGGTCACGTTTTCGACGGCACCATTGAAGGACTGCGCGGCGAGTCGGACATCGTCATCGAACGCGGTTTCATCACGGAGATTGTTGGACACCGCGACGAGTTGCACGTCGGCGCAGTCGTGGACGCCTCAACCGAATACGTCATGCCCGGCCTCGTCGAGATGCACGCGCACCTCGACGATGGCTACGGCGGAAACTTCGGAAGGATCTGGCTGGCCTATGGGATCACCAGCGTGCGGATTCCGGCGATCAACGCATACGCCGGCCTCGAGCAACGCGAAGCGTTCGACGCCGGCCGGCGGCCAGGTCCGCGGCTGTTCATCGCCGGCGACCCGTTCGATGGCGTCCGCGCCTACTATCCGGGCGGCGTCGCGGTCACTTCCGAGGCACAACTCGATCGCGAGATGGATCGCGGCTCCCAACTCGGCGTCGACTTCTTCAAGACCTACGTCCGGCTGCCGGACCGCCTGCAAAAGCGCGTCGTGGACTACGCGCACAACCAGAATCGGATCGTCACCTCGCACGAACTCTACCCGGCGGTTGCGTTCGGCATCGACGGCATCGAACATCTGCGCGGCACCAGCCGGCGCGGGTACTCACCGAAGCTCAGTGCGACCAACCGTTCCTATCAGGACGTCATCGATTTGATCGCGAAATCCGGCGTGACGCTGACTCCGACCATCGGCATCGAAGGCGCCTTCAACGCGCGCGAGACGGGTGACAAGTCGCTGCTCTTCGATCAGCGCCTGGCTCTGTTTCCGCTGCCGCTGGTCAGCCGGCTCGCGGATCTGGCGGCAGCAACGGCCGACCCTGCTCTCGATCAGCGCGTGAAACCGTTCGAGACGACGCTGAAGGCAATCAGCACCGGCGGCGGACGGATTGTTGCCGGCACCGACTCGCCGATCGTGCCGTACGGCCTTGGTCTGCACGTCGAGCTCGAAGCCTATGTCCACGCGGGGTTGACGCCGTTTCAGGCGCTGGTGACCGCAACCGTCAACGCGGCGCAGGCGCTTGGTCTCGCCGATGAGATCGGAACCATCGAGGTGGGCAAGCGTGCCGACCTGACGTTTCTGGGTAGTGATCCGCTGGTCGATATCAGGAACACCCGCGACGTGCGCCGCGTGATGAAGGGCGGGCGAATCTACACCGTCGCGGAACTGCTCCATCGTTGAGCGAAGCGACAGGTCGGACCTTTAACTCGCCGTCAGCAGCCGCCGGGACAGCACGCTCCAGATGGCGTATGCCAGGCGCATCCGATCGTGCCGGGCGATCTCGCCGGTCCAGAACTCCCCACCGACCAGCTCGCAGTGATCCGGCAGCGCGCCGATCGCCAGCGGTTCCTTGTGCTCGAGCGCATAGCGACCCAGGACCTGCGGCGACGGGAATTTCGTATTCGCGATGACGACATCGACTCGACGCCCGGACGCTTCCTCGATCCGCGCCACGGCATCAGCAGCAGTAAATCCGAGCATGCCCCGCCCTTCCGTCAGCAGATTGGCGATGAGCACCACCGGACCGTTGGTCGTGGCCAGCGCGTCGGCGACACCTTTCACGAGGAAGATCGGCATCAAACTCGTGTAAAAGCTGCCCGGACCGACAATCACCGCCTCGAAGCCGCCGATCGCCTGCGCCACCAGTGGATGAATCGAGACCGGCGGTTCGAGCCAGATCCGCTCGACGAATCGTCCGGAGGATTGCCCGGCGTCGACTTCAACCTCGCCGCGCGTGGACGAGCCGTCACCGTAGGCGGCGCACACCGATGCCTGTTCGACGCTGACCGGCCACACCCGCCCCGAGCAACCGAGCAGCGCGCGGAGGCCATCGATCGCGTCGAGGAAGTCGCCGCTGTAACGCTGCATCATCGACAGCAGCAGATTGCCGCCGGTGTGACCGCCCAGCCTGGCGTGCTCGAGTGTCGGCAGCCGTGCCAGCAGGACGCGGCGCGCCTCGCGGGTGTTGCGCGACAGGGCCAGCGCGCACTTCAGGATGTCGCCCGGCGGCAGCACGCCCAACTCGTCCCGCAATTGTCCCGAACTACCGCCGCTGTCGAACATCGTGACGACGGCGTTCAGCTGCAGCCACGGATTGTGTTTGAGCCCGCCGAGCAGGCTCGGCAATCCCGTACCGCCGCCGAAGCAACCGATATTCACGCGACGAAGATTCATTGGCGCTCAATTGTAGTCCTTGGTGCTTGGTTCTTCGGTCCTGGTCCGTTCCTGGTGTGTGGTCCGTCCTTGGTCCGTGGTCCCCGCCATCACCGCGAAGGACCATGGACGAAGGACTCGGACGAAGGACTCGGACGAAGGACCAGGACCAAGGACCCGGACCAAGGACCACGGACCAACGACGGACGAAGGACCAAGAACGGACCATGGACCAGGAACGGACCAAGAACCAAGCACCAAGTCCCAAGGACCGTACAATATGCCCATGGCCATTCCTGATGCGGTGCAGGGACTTGAACGTGAGCTCCGGCGTGTCTTCGGCAGCCGGCTCCAATCGTTGTCGATGTATGGACTCCGCGCTCGTCCGGCGCACGACCCACACGATTCCCATGGTGGCCACGGACACGCCGCGCCGCCGACTCGAACACTGGCGGTGATCGAGTCGCTGACCGCTGACGATCTGCGCGCGTGCGCGACGTCGGTCGAGTCATGGCACGAGGCTGGTCTGGCGACGCCGCTGCTGGTCGCCGCCGGCGAGTTCGAACGATCGCTCGACGCCTTTCCGCTCGAGTTCGGCGCCATCCTCGCCGACCACGTCGTCGTGTCCGGACGCGCACCGTTCGATTCGGCGACAGTCGATCCAGCCGACGTTCGCCGGGCGTGTGAGGTGCAGGCGCGCAGTCACCTGATTCATCTCCGGGAGGGCTTTCTCGAAACCAGAGGGAACGGCGGTGCCCTCGCCGTGCTGGTTGTGCGATCGGCCGCGGCGTTCGCGGGCCTGGTCTCGAGTTTCGCGCGGCTCGACGGCCACGCCGCGAACGACGAGGCGACGGCCGCCCGTCATGTCGAGCGGATGTTGGGTGTGGCCGCCGGACAGATCACCGAAGTGACCCGGCTCGCTGGCACTGATGACATCTCGTCGGAGGAAGCGGCGCGCATCTTCCCGGGCTATCTCGACGCAGTCCAGCGTCTCGTCGCTCGGGTGGACCAGTGGAGCGCACGGTGATCCGTCCCGGAAGGCTGGCGAAATACGTGCTCGCGGCACTGTTCTGCCTCGCCGCGGGCATCGTCTCGGCGGCAGCGCCGGATCCGGCGATCCCGGAGCTCACCCAGCCGGTCAACGACTTCGCTCATGTCGTCGACGCCAGTAGCGCTTCGCAGATGGAGCGGATGATCCGCGTGCTGCAGGCGGCGAGCGGCGACGTCGTGGTCGTGGCGACGGTGCCGACCATCGAGCCGTACGGCGACATCCGCGAATACGCGGTGAAGATGTTCGAAAACCGCGGCCGCGGCATCGGACAGAAGGGCAAGAACAACGGCCTGCTGATCCTGCTGGCGATGAAGGAGCGCAAGGTCTGGGTCGAGGTCGGCTACGACCTGGAGGAATGGATCACCGACGGCTACGCCGGTGAAACCAGCCGCCAGTACATGACGCCGGAGTTTCGCAACGGGCGTTACGGCGCCGGGCTCGCCGCGGGCACCGAACGCATCATCGGCCGCATCGCGCAGGGCCGCAATGTCACGCTCGAGGGCGTCCGCGTCCCGAGCGGCCGGGTCAACCGCGGGCGTTCGGCGCCGATCTGGCTGCCGATCCTGATCTTCATCATCGTTCTGATCCTGAGCCGCATCGGCGGCGGGCCTGGACGCCGCGGCATGTTCATGGGCGGCCTGGGCGGCTGGTCGAGCGGGGTCGGACCATTCGGCGGCGGCTTCGGCGGGGGTGGGGGCGGCGGCGGGTTCGGCGGCGGTTTTGGCGGTTTCGGCGGCGGCAGCAGCGGTGGCGGCGGCGGCGGCTCGAGTTGGTAGAATGCAGGTATGAAGATGACGCGAAGAACTCTCATTCAGACGGCCATGCTCGCGATCGTCGCACTGCCGTTGACCGGTTGTTCGTACAACAAGTTCGTCGGACAGGAAGAGGCGGTCAAGGCGCAATGGGCGCAGGTCGAGAACCAGTTGCAGCGCCGCAACGATCTCATCCCCAACCTCGTCGAGACGACCAAGGGCTACGCGCAGCACGAGGAAGCCGTCTTCAAGGAGATCGCGGATGCACGGTCGCAGCTGCTGGCGGCGAAGTCGCCCGAGGAAAGCATCGAGGCGGCAAACAAGCAGACCTCTGCGCTCGGCCGGCTGCTCGCGGTGGTTGAGAACTATCCGAACCTCAAGGCGAACGAACAGTTCAATCGCCTGATGGACGAGCTCTCCGGTACCGAAAACCGGCTTGCCGTCGAACGCGGACGTTACAACGACAAGGTTCGCGAATACAACACGTCGCGACGCGAATTCCCCGGCAACCTGACCGCAAAGCTGTTCGGCTTCAAGGACTATCCGTTCTTCGAAGCGCCGGCCGACGCCAAGCAGGTGCCGAAGGTCAATTTCGGAAAGCCGACATCATAGGGACGCCGTGTCGGTTCCGGTTCTTCTGCCATGGGAGCGGCTGCTGTGGAGCAGCCGCCCGTGGCATCTCGCGCGGTGTCTGGCGGGCGAGCGTTACCGGCTGACCGACGCCCGGCTGGTCTGTCGCTGGCGCGACACGATTGACGAAATCGCGCTCGCCGACATTGGCGAAGTCCAGTGCACCGAGACCCCCGCCGATCGCTTCTTCGGCACTTCCACCCTGATCGTTGGCTCTCAGCGCCGGCACGTTCCACCGCTCATGCTCCGCTCGATCCGCCGAGGCCCCCAACTGGCGGCGCTCCTGGAGTTGCTTGGCAGCGATCCGGCCGCGCCGCGTGACGCCACGGCCGTGCGCGCCGCACTGGCCTGGGAACCGAACCCGCGACCGTTCCGTGCCAGCCAGGCCTTTGCCGGATTCGTCGGCGTCCTGCTCACCATCACCGGATTGTTCATCGGCCTTCACGTCAAGACCGCGGCGGCGGTGTACGCCGCCGACGATCCAATTGCACCCGGCGGCGAGAAGCGCGATCAGGCGGACATCGTTCAGTTCATGGAGCAGGATGTGATGCCGTGGGCGCGCAGCGCGCTCGGACGGCTCAAGGGCGGCGCCGATCGCATCACCTGCGACACCTGTCACGGCGGACAGCCGGACGCGCGCGCGTGGCGGATGCCTGCGGTAGCGGCGCTGCCCCAGCCTGACCTCAGACTTCGAGGCTGGGAGACCTACAACAGCGGGATGGACGCCGAGATCCGCAACGCCATCTACGGCTATCTGGCAGAGTCGGACAACCAGGCGAAGGCCACCTATATGCGCGAGGTCGTGCTCCCCGGCATGGCGCAGATTCTCCGGCGTCCGCCGTACGATTTCGCGCGATCCTACGAGTACAACCGCGGCCGCCGCGCGGTCGGCTGCTATCACTGCCATCAGGTGAAATGACACCGCGCTGGCTCGCTGTCGCACTCGCTTGCGTACTCGCAGTCTCTGCGCCGGCCGCTCAACCCGCGCCACCAGCCGATCCGATCCTGATCCTCGTGTCTTTCGACGGCTGGCGCTGGGACTACACGACGAACGAGCCGGCGCCGAATCTGCGCGCATTCGCGGCACACGGCGTGCGCGCCACCGAACTGATTCCGTCATTTCCGTCATTCACCTTCCCGAACCACTACACCATCGTCACCGGCTTGTATCCCGGGCACCACGGCATCATCGCCAACGTGATCGCGGATCCCGGTTTTCCTGAGCGGTTCACGATGTCGGCGCCGACGTCGCACGATGGACGCTGGTGGGGAGGCGAGCCGATCTGGGTGACGGCGATACGCCAGGGCGAACGAGCGGCCGCGATGTACTGGCCGGGGGACGAAGCGCCGATCGACGGCGTGCGGCCGACCTACTGGCGTCCGTTCGACACCAACGTCACGGCTACCGAACGCGTACAGCAGGTGCTCGACTGGCTGGCACTGCCGCCTGAGCAAAGGCCTTCGTTCGTTGCCCTCTATCTCGAAGACGCGGACCATGCCGGTCACGACTTCGGTCCCGGTTCACCGCAGCTGCGAACCGCGGTCTCGCATCTGGATACGGCGCTGCAGCAACTGCTCGACGGGGTGAAACGGGGCGGCCTCGCCGATCGCACCACGGTCGTCGTGGTCTCCGACCACGGAATGGCCGCTTCGTCCGAGCAGCGGCTGATCTTCCTCGATGACTACATCGATCTCGATACGGTTGACTTGATCGAGAGCGGTGAGTTCCTGCAGGTTGCGCCGGTCTCGGGGACCGTTGACGCGCTCTACCGACGTCTTCACGGCAAGGTGCCGCACCTGACTGTCTACCGGCGCGAGCAGATACCGGTGCGTTTTCATTATCGCGACAACCCGCGAGTCGGCCCGGTCGTCGGGCTTGTGGACGAAGGCTGGATTCTGACGTCGCACCGCGCCGACGCGAAGCGGAAGCCGGACGCGAAGCAGCGGAACGGCTCTCACGGCTACGATCCGGCACTTCGCTCGATGCATGGACTGTTCGCGGCCGCCGGGCCCGACATTCGCGAAGGCGTCATCGTCCAGCCATTCCAGAACATTCACATCTACGACTTCATGTGCCGGGTGCTGAATCTGAAACCCGCGCCGAACGACGGCGATCCTGCCGTGACCAAAGGGTTCTTTCGGTAGCGCCTATCTCTTTATCAGCATCAGCGTCGTTTCGGTCGCCGCGTCAACCGCCTTTTGACTGAATGGCAACACGATTGTCGTGCCGGCTGCCCACGCCTTCGCGAGATCGGCGAAATGCTCGCTGAGGGGAGATTCGGACTGACCGGGAGCGTTCATGGCGCGCGTTCGATCCCAGTCGGACAGATCGGAGACGATCTCGAACGCCGGCATATCGCCATGCGGCGAAATCGGTCCGATGTTGAATCGCGCCCGCGCGGCATCGGTCACCGCCAGCGGATGCGCGAAGGTGACGTTGACCACTGACGAACCGTCGCCGGTTGCCGGCTGGCGGATCGCCTCGACGATGAGTCGCTGCTGCGCTTTCAGGGAATCAGCGGCGCTCAAATTGCGAAGTAATTCGTCCACACGCTGCGGGTCGGCTCTCGCCCTGTCGAGAACGCGTGCAGCCGTCGATCGGGAACTCGAGGGTCGGCTGCGCGTCACGCCAGTGAAGGACTCGCCCACCGATCGCCAGCCACTCCAGTCGTAGTCATGATTCCAGCCCGGCACCGGAAGCGCGCCGCTTCCCGGCGTGCGTTGCGGAATCAACGCGGCGACCTGCGACCCTGACCTGCCATCGACATCCTCGAATCGGAACTCGCGTGCCGGCATCCTCCAACGGTTGAGGGCAACGTCGAACTCGTTCGAAGACCGTGCGATGTCCAGCGAGAGCGCCGCCAACTCAGGCGCCGCGCCGGGCTCGGTTCCACTCCACCGGACGACGAACGCCAGGTTCCGCGCTTTGTCGGACGTCACGATCGGACCGTGGCGCGTGAATTCGTGCTCGAACGTAAATGGCTTCGGCCGCCCCTTCACCGACACTGAATCGCCGACGATGGTGGTGTCGACCCAGCGGCCATCGTCTTCGACCTGATGCGGGTTCGAGGGATTCACTTTCTCGACGTATATGTCCTGGGTGTCGGCATCGAATGGCACCGCACCCCAGGCGACGCGCTGGTTGTGACCGATCGCGACCCCGGGCAACCATGGCGCGGTTGCGCCGATGACGCTCCAGCCGGGCGCCTCGAGGTGAACGAGATACCGACGCGATGGGTGGTCGGCTGTGCGTCCGGGAGCGCCGTCAACTGCTGACGTCGGACTGGATTGTTCGCCGACGACCGGCGGCATCTGAGTGGGCGGCGGCGGTACTGGCGCTGCCAGTCCGACGAGAAACGGCGGTGCGCCCGCGCGCCGGATCACATCGCCGATCATCGGGCTGATGAACGCGAGGTCCAGGCCCGGCGCCGCGATCAACGCAGGCTCGCCCGGCAGCAGCGCCTCGACACGGGTGGCGCCGACAGCTGCGACCAGGCGTGCGCGAAACACTTCGTCAATCGCGTCGCCGCTCGCGGCAAAGGCGTCCGTCCGATTGAGAAGATCGGCCGGCGACCAGATTTCAGGAAGCCACCCGGCCAGGACGAACGCCTCGGGCGGCCGCTCACGGGCCAGTGTCACCCAGGCGTTGATGCCGGCAACGAATGCCGTCGCAATCGCTCTTGCATCCGGACCATAGCTCGCCCACTCGGCGTCGAGATTGCCGCGATACTGCACGCGGCGGCTCATCACATCCCGGGCAACGAAATTCGGGCCGAGGATCTGGGCGAGGCGGCCCTGGCCGGCGCGCCGCCACAGGTCCATCTGAAACAGGCGGTCCTGTGCCTGGACAAAGCCCTGCGCGAAGAACAGATCGTCACGATTGCCGGCGTAAATGTGCGGCACACCCGATCGATCGCGGACGATGCGAACGGGTGACGAAAGACCGGACACAGCGAGCGTGCCGGACACCTGCGCGACTAAAGCTGGTTGTGGACGGGGCGTGCGGCGGCAGGCCGCGGCCGAGAATCCCAGCAAACAGGAGACACTGAGAGTGAAGAACCACCGAGGCATGGAGGCACAGAGAATATTTTTCTCAGTGTCCCGGTGTCTCGGTGGTCGACATCCTCTGCGACTCTCTGCCTCCGTGGTCGATCGCCTCTCTGTCTCAGCGTCCCTGTGGTGCAGACGCGGCGGCCGGCGGCGCGACGACGGTCGAGTAGAAACCGATCATCATCTCTTCCCAGGTCTGATCGCCCCAGTGCACGTCCTTGGTCGGATCGGGATTGAACTTGTTGGCCGTCGAGTTGTCGTAGTGCGCGATGACCTCGAGCCGCGTACCTTTGGGCAGCGTCTTCGGCTGCGCGAGTTCGTAAGTAATCTGCCAATTGAAGTCGTACCGCGGCACTGACAGAATCGTCTCCGACGTCCCGTCGGGATAGTGCGCGATATAGGTCATGTCCTTGCCGCGCACGTGCATGTGCGGCGTCAGCGTCGTCACCACGGTGTCCTGACGGATCATCGTCACGCCCTTCACTTCGGCGTTTCCGTCATTGGCCGGTATCGTGAAACGCGGATTGACGACCAGACCGCCGGCGACGAGTTTGGTCGGCGGCTGCTTCGCGTAAATCACGCCCACCGTCGTTTTGTCCGAAGCTGCCGTGCCATTCGTCGTGTAGTGCACCTGCATGACGATGTCGGTGTTGCCGCGAAGGAGGCGCGCGACACCAGGCTCGAACGTGATTCCCGGCTTATTCGGCGTCACGCCACCGATGTAGCCGGGGCCCAGGACGCCGTTCGGGTTGATTGGCTCACCAGCCTTCTGCGTAAAAGCGATGACGTGGTGGACATGCGACCGCGCGCCAGGGTTGATCTCGATCGCCTGAATCCATTTGTCTTCCGTCAGGTGGGTCGGGACGCGGAAATATTGGTACTCGATGGCTCCGGACGCCGGAATCGTGAACTCCTCGTCCATGGTGAAGATGGCGTCCGGTTTACCGATGGTCCAGCCGTCGGCGAACTTCGGGACGACCGGCAGGTCCTTGTCGTCGCCCTTCGGCGCGCCGGCATCGACCCAGGAGCTGATGGTCTCGATTTCTTTCTCTGTCAGCCGCGGATCGTTCTTGAAGACCCCGTGCGGGTTGTCGGAACCCCACGGCGGCATCGTGCCCGCGACGACTCGCTGCTTGATGGAGCGGGCCCAAGGGCGCGCGTCGTCGAACGACACCAGCGACATCGGCGCGAACATCGTCGGCCGATGGCACTCGACGCAGCTTTTGTAAAAGATCGGGGCGACGTCCTTGGTAAAGGTGGGCGCCGGCTTGCCGTCGGCGGCAAATACCGACGTCGGGACCGCAAACAGCACCGCCAGGAGCAGCATTCTCATGAGGTCTATTTTACGGGCGCCAGCCCCTCCATCCAACATCTTTGCGACGAAGGGGCCGTTGGGCGCGGTGAAGGGGGACTACCTGACCGTCGGATATGAAATTCCGAGCTGTTCGAGGTAGTTCTTGTACTTGGTCGGGTCGTAATAGTACTTTTTCATCTCCGGCCGGTATTTCGCCATCGTCTCGGCATTCAGCCAAATCGCCGGCTTGTCGTCCGGACGGATCAGCGGGACGTACTTCGTCGTCTTGGTCTGGACGTTCTTGAAGTAATCCCACGCCTGCGTCGTCAGTTCCGGCCGCATCAGGAAATCGATCACCGTCAGCGCCACGACTTTCGCGCCGACCTGAATGCCTTTGTG
>DASXIR010000031.1:0-9694 GCA_036497895.1 Vicinamibacterales bacterium
CAGCGCATTGAGCCCGCCCTCGCGCATCCGCGGCACGTCGATGTTGCCGTTCGCGTTGCGCTTGCTGATGTCGAAGGTCTTGTCCGACAACAGGCGCTGAGTGGTGTCGTCGTGCGAATCGATGACGATCGCCCGGTTCTGGAGTTCTTTCGCACGCGCTGACACGCCGTCAGCCGGCGCGGACTGGGTCAGGACAATGGTCGGCAGCGCCAGCAGCGCTGCGGCGGTTCGCATGAAGGTGGCTCTCATGCGCGCCATCTTACTCAAATGAAACCGGAAAGACACGAGCGGCCGGAGCGGCAGCTACTGGGGTGTGATGCGCAGGCCGGTCGGTGCGCCGGGGCCGAAACGGCTGAAAACCGCAACTCCGGTAGGCGTGCCGACGAAGACGCGCCCGTTCACAATGGTCGGCGTGATGAACTTGTTGCCGGCGCCGAACGCATCGCGTCCGCCCGCCGCCTGGCTCGAGTTGTACAACTCGTGCGACAGGTCCGCGGCGTCGAAGGCGTGGAGGATCGCCGGGTTCGAGTTTTCCACCGCCCAGACGATGCCGTTCGCGGTTCCGGAGGCGGAGATGCCAGGAGTCGAGCCCGGGTAAGTGAACGTGCGCGGGCTCTTCGAGGCTGCGGTGGAGGACAGTCTCGCGTTGGTGAACTTGAACGCCTTCAGGTTATCGCCGGATGCGCCGTAGTAGAGCGTGCCGTTGAAGTACGCCGGCATCGACCAGACCCCGCCGCTCAACGCCCCGATGATGTCCTGGTAGATGGCATTGGATGTCGGGTTCCACTCGCCCATCGAGTCGCGGTTGACGACGTACATGTGCGCGTCCTTTCCGGCGCCGACGGCGAGGTGATGCGCCTGTCCACCGGCATCGAGGAGATCCGGCAGAACGAGCGCGCCGCCCGAACCCAGATCGCTATCGGCGTTGGACTTCGACACGGTGTCGAACGTCGCAAAATAATCAGTCACCACGAGGCCGGTCGTGGCGATTTTCAGGAAGGCGTTTCCGAAGTTCCCCTGGCTCGGGAATCCTCCGGCATTGAACGTGGTGTCGAACGTGCCATTGCCGTCGAGCACGTAAATGTTGCCCGCAGCGTCCGCAGCCGGGCCGGCCCCGGCCATCCACAGGGCACCGCGCGATCCGTTGGGCGTGACGTTCAGCACCGCGGTCTGCTTCAACGTCGCCGGATCGTACGACATGATCCAGCCCGTGTACGGATCGATGTCGCAATGCGAGCTCCACGCCGTGATGAGAGAGCCATTCACGAGCGTGAGCGCGGCCCGCTCCTCGTACTGCTTCGCATCGAAGGGGAGTGTGCCACCGCTGCTGCCGGCGCCGGTGCCAGGCACCGAAGCCTGAATCATGATTGGCCCGCCGAACATCTCCGCGCCCGTCGCCACATCCAGCGCGAACAGCCGATGATAATAGTTGGACGATCCGAGCTTCGACATGGCGACGAAATAAATCACGCCATGAGGGCCGCGCGTCGGATCGATGACCGGGGTTGCGGTAATGCCGATCTCGGGCACCACTTGCGAACAGTTGCGGCCGTCGCTTGGCGTTTCGGCGGAGCCGAGCGCCGACAGTTGCCACAGCACCGCACCGGAGTCGGAATCAAAGGCGTAGATGGTGTCGTTTTCGGTGACGACGTACAGCACGTTCCGGGTGCCGACGCCCGGAATCGCCACGCCCGACAACAGGAGCGGCTGTGCGTCCACTTTGCCGTCGGTCGTGAAGAAGCCGATTTTGCCGAAGGATGACGAACTGACGGTGGGCGGGGCGAGGATGGTCTCGGTCAGGTTTTGGCCGGTGCGCGCGTTGTCGTTGTGATACGTCAGGACGTTGGTGTTGCCGGCAGACGTCAGCGTCCGGCCAGCGACCGCGAGCGCCAGGACTGATGCAACGACGAACGGCGCGACCTTCATCAAAGCCGGCCGTCTAGGTCCGGCAGGCCCCGGCAATCGGCCTCCAGCCTTCGACGTCGATTTGAATCTGGTTGCCGGCGCCGTTTGCGGGCATGCCGCCGGCGGACGGCATCGTGCCCGGCGACATCCGGATGCCGCCACCGAGGTTGACTCCGTCGTTGTACTGACCTTTTTTCATGATGCCGGTCAGCTCGATCATCGAGCCTTCGTGCGCCTTGATCTCGGTCAGCATCTTCTTCGGCCCGTTCATGCGCAGGTGCATGCCCTCGCTGATCTCGGCGCTGCCGGGTTCCTCGATGGTCTTGGGGCCGGCGGTGAAGACGTATCCCTTGGTGCAACCGGGAACGAACACGCGCACCGAGTCATTCGGCACCGGCTTTTTTTCCTGCGCCACGAGCGACGAGCTCGCAGCCGCGATGGCGGCAGCGACAATAACAGCTGAGGTTCTCATTTAAAGTCCGTGCCCCGATTGTCCGCCTTTTCAGGCGATCGAATCAAAGCGTACTTCCGCGATTCAGAACTCACTCGGGTTATCGGCGGACACGACTATTTCTGCAGATCCAGGCGCGTTTGGAGGGCACTTGAGCGCCCGGCGGGGTGCCGAGGCTGCGTTTTGCGCAGGGGCGATGGGAGATACGCGTTCCCGCCGATGCGTGCCGTCGAAATCGATCGGGCGCACCGGCGGGATATTGCGGTATCTAGCCAGGATTTCGCGTCGCCATCGTCGTCGAACTGATCTGCAGGTCGTAACCGTTCGGCGTCGTCGTGTGGTAGCTCTTGTAAGCCGCGGTGTGGATGTCGCCGCGCGCGCCGGTGTCTTCGCGGGCGCTGAGCCCGCGTTTGTCCAGTTCAGCCTTCACCTTGTCGGGATCGAAGGGCGTGATGCCGAAGGCAATATGGCCGATGGTGGCGTGCCGCGCGGTCGGTGTCGCTGGCGCGGCGCCGCGGCCGCCACCACCTCCGCGACGGATGATGATGTCGCCGATGCTGCCGATTTCGCACTGGCTCTGGCTGCCCTCGTCGATTCCCGGCTTCCAGCCGAGGAGCGCCGAATAAAAGGCGACTGTCTCCTTGTAGTTCGAGACCTCGAACGACAGGTGATCGAGCCAGATCGTTTTCCACGCGGTCGATTCGAACGGTGCCGGCGCGGACGTCTTTCCGCTCGCGGGACCATGGCGCCGGTTCTTCCGGCTGCCGTTGCTGATCTGCAGATCGAACCCGTCCGGATCCTTCACGTGGAAACTCTCGAAGTCCTTGCCATGGTTATCGGCGACAGGCGAGAGCCCGCGCTTCTTGAGCTCGGCCTCCACCTTTTTCGCGTCCCACGGGTCGATGCCCCAGCAGAAGCTGTCGAACACAGCGTTACGAGGCGCGCGAGGAGCACCACCTCGGCCGCCGCCGCGGGCCGCTGCTGCAGGATCGCCGGCCGGCGGTGCAGGTGGAGCGGGCGGAGCCACATATCCGCCGCGGATCGAGAGACCGCCCCAGTCGCCGATATCGAGCATCGCTTCTTTGCCATCGTCGCTGCGGATCTTCCAGTTCATCAGCGCCTGGTAGTACGCCGCCTCTTTCGGGTAGTCCACCGCCTGGCAGGAGAGATGATCGAGCAGCACCGTTTTCCAGCCGGTCGATTCGAACGGCAGTTTGGCGGGCGTGGTGTTACAGTCCGGCGTCCCAGCGCGCGCGCCGCCGCACTGGCCTTGCGCGAGTGCCGCTGCAGGACGTACCGCAACCGCGAGGCCGAGTGCCTGAAGCAGTTGGCGCCGCGACAGTCTTCCACGATCGAAATCAGCAAACAGCGTCGTTGGATCACCGCTCATCGAACGCTCCTTCAGAATGAAACGAGAGGAATAAAACTCCGGCCAAGTATGCGACCGACCCTCGTCGATTGGCAACATTACGCCCGGAGACAATTGTCCTTTGTCGAGGCGGACCGTAGAATGCGGACGCACTGCGGCCAGCAGCGCCGGAGGCTGCGATGCGCGATTCGATTCGTTTGTTCCTCATAAAATTTGACGCTGCCACTCGCCGCCCTTGCCGAACGCCTACGCGAATTCGTCACTGGTGTGGCGGAAGGATGGACGCGCTTCCACCTTCGAGTACAACAGCGCGGGCATCAGGTGTACCGTGTCATCGAAGTGGACGCGGTCGCAGGGCGGCCGCGCGCGATCATCTGGGAGGAGCCGAAAACCTTCTTCGACTATCGCACCGCGAACGGGTACCCTTGCTGACTCCGGCAAGAAGTATCGCTACGACGTCGATGACGCGTCCGAAAGGGATCCTTAGCCGCGCAGTCGGAACTTCCATGAGTCGAATTCTGTAACTGGCAGAGCAGTGTGCATCTGAAGGATTCATTGAGGAATTCGAGCGGCCACTCGGCTGATGTGCGAGAGAAAAGTCGCGGCGCTGGATCCTTTTCGCGCTTGCTTTCCACCTCGACCGCCGTGGACGCGAGTGGCGTCACATTTGCCTGACTGTGATCGGCATGACGATCGGTGTGACGTGGCAATCGATGGTGTCAGGTACTCTACCGGGCTCGCGGACCCGTGGTTTTGCGATCGTCGCGTTGTTCGCGGTCATCCAGGCGGCTGACCTGGTGCTGACCCTGGCGGGCATCTCCCGCTTCGGCATCCTGATCGAATCGAATCCGCTGCTGGCGGCGTCGATGCAGGTCGCGGGCGCTGTCAGCGTCCTGTTTCTGGCCAAGGGGATTGCGGTCGCGCTGGCGACGATTCTCCACGCCGCACGCGCCTACCTCGTGCTGGCGTCGCTCACGGTCCTCTACGTGTTTTCTGCCCTCATTCCCTGGGCGCTTACGCTTTCACTGTAGCTTTCGATCGCCGGCACACTGCTGACCGTGGCCGGCGCCTGTGGTGTGCAGCGTCGCGCGTACGCGCAACCGGGGAGAAATGGGTTACATTCAGCCTCGTCGATGACCGCGCGTGGGTCTCCAGGGAGGCTGATATGAAGTTCACATCGGGTCTGGTCGCGAGCGTGATTCTGGCGCTGGGCACCACGGGCGCCGCCGCAGGCACCAGCGTGCTCTTCATCGGCAACAGTTTCATTTTCGGCTCGGGATCGGCGGTTCGCTTTTACCGCGCCAACACCGTCACCGATCTCAACAACGAAGGCATCGGCGGTGTGCCGGCGTTGTTCAAGTCGTTCACTCAGCAGGCCGGCCTCGACTACGACGTGTCGCTCGAGACGCGCGGCGGGATCGGTCTCGACTTCCATCTCGCGAACAAGCGGGACGTGATCGGCCAGCGCGGCTACGACACAGTCGTGATGCACGGCTACAGCACGCTCGATGCCGACAAGCCGCGCGATCCGGCGAAGCTCGTCGCGACGAGCAAGGAGATGGCCGACTTTCTCCGCTCCAAGAATCCGAAAGTCCAGCTCTACCTGATGGCGACCTGGTCCCGCGCCGATCAGACGTATCCGGCGAAAGGCGCGTGGGCCGGCCAGCCGATCGACGCCATGGCCAAGGACATTCGCCTCGCCTACGACAAGGCCGCCGCGGCCGCTGCGGTCAAAGCCGTGATTCCGGTCGGCGAAGCATTCAATCGCGCCATCCAGACAGGTGTGGCCGACCCGAATCCCTACGACGGCATCGAGCCGGGAAAAATCGACCTCTGGACCTACGACAACTATCACGCCAGCACGCACGGCTATTACCTCGAAGCGCTGGTGATCTTCGGCAGCGTCACCGGTCGCGATCCGCGATCGCTCGGCCAGAACGAGTGTTCGGCGTTCGAGCTGGGACTGTCCCGGGCGGAGGCCAAGGCGCTTCAGCAGGTGGCGTTCGATCAGCTCGGCGGCGCGGTGACGGCCGCGCCGGCCATGCCGGCAAAGGCTGGCAATCCCGAACGCTGCGTCGCGGGGCGCTAGAGTGTCGCGGTCCGGCTGAAGGCGTCTCGGTCCAGCTAAGCCGGACACTACAGCGGCCTGAGGGGGGAGTCATGCGGAACCAATCGCCGAAGGTCGGACGACGGGCGTTGATTACGGGCGCGGCGCTGACGGCGGCGGCCGTTGCCGTGCGGGCGCAGGATCAGCCGCCTCCGGCACCGGGGGCGACAGCGCTCGCCGACATCCCGCTCAATGCTTCGGCGACACTCACGGTTGAACGGCGCGGTGAGATCGTCCTGCTCGGCTTCAATCGCCCCTTCATTCAGAATCGCCTCGACCCGCCGACACGGCTGCGACTGGCCGAAACGCTCTACCAGTACGAACACGATCCGACGCTGCGTGCGGCGGTGCTGTTCGGACACGGCGAAAATTTCTCGCGCGGCATCGACGTGGACGCGTCACAGGCGGCGATCGCCGCGGGCCGCCGGACCGTGACCGGATCGCCGGCGATCGACCTGCTCGGCAAGTCGCAGCCGCACCTGTCGAAGCCGGTCGTGGCCGTTGTGCACGGTGACACCTGGAATCTCGGACACGAGATCTACCTGGCTTGCGACGTCCGGATCGCCGCGGCGAATACACGCTTCGGTCAGGACGAAAACACGCACGGGCGTTTCCCCGGCGGCGGCGCCACTGTGCGCTTTGTCCGCGAGGCGGGCTGGGGTAACGCGATGCGCTACATGCTGACCGGCGATCACTGGAGCGCCGAGGAGTCGTATCGGATGGGCGTGACGCAGCAGATTGCACCGACGCCTCAAGCCGCGCTCGAAGCCGGAATCGCCGTCGCACAGAAGATCGCCGCGTGTGGCCCGCTGTCGATCAAGGCCACGCTGGCGTCAGCGCACCAGTTGGTCGATCCGGTGGAGGCCGACGCCTTGTCAAAGCTCGACGCTCAGTACAGCGCGCTGTATCGGACCGAGGACTTCGTCGAAGGCCGGCGCGCCGAAGCCGAAGGGCGGCCGCCACGGTATCAGGGCAAGTAGCGGTTACGCGACCCTCGCTTCGGTTTCAACCGGCATCGGCGCCACGATCGAGAGCGGCGGATGACTCTTCGCCTGCGGTTCCTCCGGCGCGTCCTTGGTCCGGGTGAACGACCTGATCAGGCTCTCCAGGAACGAGAAGAACACATCGACGGCGTAGCCCGCGAGGAACGCGAGCGCCAGCGGTGGCACCGAGGCGCCCTGAGTGCTGGTGAAGTTATTGAACAATCCGACCACGCCGCCGCTGATGGCTGCGATCAGGAAACGCGCTGAATTTGCGCTCGACGGAACGTAGGTCCGGTTCGCCATGTCCCGCTCGAACGATCGCAGCAGGTAGGCGCAGGTGCCAAGCAGCGCGTAGAGAACAGGCAGCAGGCAGTTCGCGACCGCTCCATAGAACATCGCCACGTCTTCCTGCAGGCTCTGCGCGAAATACCGGACGTCCTGATATTTGACGACGCGCTCGTCGGCGGCCGCCTCCAGATGCGTGGTCAGCTCCGGCGGCAGCTGAAACAGGTCGTGCAGTTTCTGCGGATCGTTTCGCTGCTTCGCGAACGGGTCCGCCTCGAGAAACAGCATGAAGGCGTTCAGGCGTCGCGCCCGATAGTCGATTGACCGAATCAGCGCCGCGAACTCCTGCAGCTCGGTGACGACCTCGGCCACCGACAGACCCGCTGGCATGACCGGTCCGGCGGTGTGCAGTCCGTCAGGCATCGTCTCGATCGGGCCAGTCGGGTGCAGCTGGGCGACCAGCTTCACCGCCAGATCGTTGGCGCTGTTGATGTCCTTGCGAATCGCGTCAGAGAAGCCTGATGTGACGAAACTGCCGATCGAGAACGGGACGATGATCAGTGCGAGGCACACCGCCCATCCGAGATAGCTTCGGATCGCGTGTCGTGGCTCGTCATGGCAGGCCTTCAGGCTTTCGGCCGTCACCGGCTTGAGCTTGGCGGCGAGCTTGGTGAGTGCGGCTAGCAAATCCGCGGCCGCCTGTTCCTTCCAGATGCCGCCGCTGAACGCGCGCGCCTGGACGACGCTGTGACGGATGTCCGGATCCACATCGACGCCAGATTCAGCTGAGAATTTCAGCAGGCGTTCGGCGTCTTTGAGTGCGTCCTACAGATAGGACGGGGATAAGGGCGCGGCGTCAACGTTCTCCATGACCTGACCTCTTGCCTTCCCGGCTTGTACCGATTCAGGGGATTAGTGACGCGAGCGGCGAAATTGTTTCAGGTGATATTCTTCAGGCCGCCGGAGGGGCCGCATGGAGCGAATGCAGGTATTACTGAGCGGGAGTGGGGCGTTCCTGCTGAGCTTCGTCATCTCGTTGGGTCTGCTGGCGCTGTTCGTGGCGCTCTACAGCGCGATGACCGCGCATCACGAAATGAAGCTGATTCGAGCCGGCAACAAGGCCGCAGCCTTGTCCGTCGGCGGCGCCGTAGTCGGCTTCGTGATCCCGGTCGGTAAGGCGGTGGCCCAGAGCACCAGTGTCGTGGACCTTCTGGTGTGGGCGGCAATCGCGTTCATCACCCAGATGCTCGCGTATGGCGTGGCCACGCTCATGCTGCCGCACCTGCGTCGGGCGATCGAGGACGATCAGGTGGCCAGCGGCATTCTACTGACGGCATTGTCGATCGCGATCGGCCTGCTCAACGCCGCCAGCATGACCGTATGAGATCGCGTCGGACTGCGGCACCGCGGATGCACCAGCGATGAGGCGCTCGCAACAGGTTTCGCTGCAGCTCGTGCCGATCGCGGCCGCGTTGTTTCTCACCGCCTGTGAGACCACGCAGAAGACCTGCGTCGACCAGAACCAGCAGGTCGTCGCTGACACCAACTGCACCGGGCAGGCGTGGGACGACTCGATGCCGGTGAGCGAGCGGCGCGCAGGATCGCCTTACTACTGGCACTGGATGCCCGGCCGCTTCTTTGGTCGATCGTTCGCCTCCAGCTACTTCTCGGGAACAGGCAGCAGGTCGGGGACAAGCGGCAGGTCGGCAACCACGCGCGGCGGCTTCGGCTCGTCGGCCGCTTCACACGGCGGCTCCTCGAGCTGACCATGCATCGACGGACCATCGAACCACGCGCGGACTGGCTGGAGCAGGTTCAGGCTCGTGGACTGGTCTACGCGCAGACCGCCGATCGACCCTACTGGAACGAGAGCGTCTACTACGAGTTCACCGCTGCCGAAGTCGATCGCCTCGAGGCGGCGACCGGCGAACTGCAGCGGCTGTGCCTCGAAGCCGGGCAGCACATCATCGACGGAAATCGTTTCGCCGAATTCGGCATCCCGCCGCTGGCCGTCGATGCGATTCGCCGCACCTGGGACGCGGAGCCTCCGGCCATCTACGGACGGTTCGATCTGGCGTTCGACGGCCAGGACGTCAAGCTGCTCGAGTACAACGCCGATACGCCGACGGCACTGCTCGAGGCGAGCGTGATTCAATGGGACTGGCTGCAGGCGCGGTTTCCTGATGCCGATCAGTTCAACTCGCTGCACGAACGCCTGATTGCGAAGTGGACCGACCTCAAGCCGTACCTCACCGAGCCGCTCTACTTTGCTCATGCCGATCAAGGCTCCGGTGAAGACCTGATGACCGCGACCTACCTCCGCGAGACCGCGGTGCAGGCGGGACTGCAGACCGAAATTCTGCAGATGGATCAGATCGGATGGAATCCCACCCTGGGCTTCGTCGATCTGAACGAGCGTTCGATGCGATCCATCTTCAAGCTTTATCCCTGGGAATGGATGGCGCACGAGGCATTCGGCGCGCAGGCGCTGGCGCCCGATCCCCGCGTCCAATGGATCGAGCCGGCGTGGAAGATGCTCTGGTCGAACAAGGCGTTGCTCGCGGTTTTGTGGGAACTGTTCCCCGGTCACTCGA
>DASXIR010000032.1:0-15083 GCA_036497895.1 Vicinamibacterales bacterium
CGACCGGTTCGATCATCGGACCGCACAAGTCCTACACCCTTCAGGCCACCGGACAGCTGATGACGGCCGACGAGTACAAGGACATGATCGTCACCTACCGCAACGGCGCGCCGGTGCGGCTGGGGCAGCTGGGCACGATCAAGGACGGCGTCGAAGACGAACGCACCGCTTCGTGGTTCTACAACCAGGACGGCGAACAGCGCGCCATCACCCTTGGCATCCAGCGTCAGCCGGGCACCAACACCATCGCCGTCGCCGACGCCGTGAAGGCGCTGATGCCGCAGTTCAAGCTGGAACTGCCGTCCAGCATCCACATGGACGTGCTCTACGACCGCTCCGATACGATTCGCGAGTCGTACCGCGACGTCCAGTTCACCATGCTCCTGACCCTGGCGCTGGTCATCATGGTGATCTTCGTGTTCCTCCGCAACGTCTGGGCGACCGTCATCCCCAGCCTGGCGCTGCCCTTCTCCATCATCGGCACCTTCGCGGTGATGTATATGCTCGGCTACAGCCTCGACAACCTGTCGATGATGGCGCTGATTCTCTCGGTCGGCTTCGTCGTGGACGACGCGATCGTGATGCTGGAGAACATCTATCGGCACGTCGAGATGGGCGAGGATCCGCTCGAAGCCTCGCTGGTCGGATCGCGCGAAATCGGCTTCACCATCGTCTCGATGACGCTGTCGCTGGCCGCCGTGTTCATCCCGGTGCTGTTCATGGGCGGCGTGCTCGGCCGGTTGTTCCGCGAATTCTCGGTCACCATCTGCGTCGCGATCCTGATCTCCGGCGTCGTCTCGGTCACGCTGACACCGATGCTGTGCAGCCTGTTCCTGAAGAAGCCGAGCCACGGCAAGGAATCGACCTTCGGACGGGTGACGGAAAAAGGCTTCGACAGCCTGTTGAAAGGCTACGACCGTACGCTGCAAATCGTGCTGCGGCATCGGCCGGCGACGATGCTGGCGTCCGCAGTAGTGCTGATCGCCACCGGCGCGCTGTTCGTGTTCATTCCCAAAGGGTTCATCCCCGAGCAGGACACCGATCAGATCGCGGTCACGACGGAAGCGGCGCAGGGCACGTCGTACGACAAGCTGGTCGAGTATCAGCACACCGTCGCCGACATCATTCGCCAGAATCCGAACGTCGAGGGCCTGGTCTCGACAATCGGCGGCAGTGCGGCAGCGACCCTCGGCGGACCGAACCTCGGACAGATCGTGGTTCACCTCAAGCCGCGTAGCGAGCGTACGGAACTGGCCAACGACATCATCGCCAAGCTGCGGCCGCAGATGGCCGGTGTCGCCGGCATGCAGGTCTACATGCAGAATCCGCCGACGGTCCGCATCGGTGGACAGGTCAGCAAGAGCCTCTACCAATATTCGATGCAATCGCCGGATCGCGAGCAGCTCTACGCCGCGGCGATCAAGCTGCAAAAGGCGCTCGCCAACGTCCCCGGTCTCGAGGATCTGACCAGCGACCTCGAAATTGCCAGCCCGCAGGTCAACGTCGAAATCGACCGCGACAAGGCCGCATCGCTCGGCGTCACCGCCAACCAGATCGAGAATGCGTTCTACGACGCCTACGGCCCGCGCTGGGTGTCCACGATTTACGCGCCGGTCAACGAATACAAGGTGCTGCTCGAACTGGCGCCCCAGTTCCAGGCCGACCCGAGCGCGCTCTCGCTGCTCTACTTCAAGACCACGCCCGGCCAGGGCGGCGGTGCCAGCAACGCCGGCGCAAATGCCACGACCACCACGGCGCAGGCCGCGGCGAACGCCACCGGTGGCGCGCTGGGCGGCGTGCCGGCTGCAACCGCCGGAACCGTCGTGCCGCTCGACACGCTGGCGCACATGAAGCAGGTCGTCGGCCCGCAGACGGTGAACCATCACGGCCAGCTGCCAGCGGTCACGATCTCCTTCGGGCTTGCGCAGGGTGCGTCACTCGGAGACGTGCTGACCCGCGTGCGTGAAGTCGCCGACCAGACGCTGCCGGACACCGTGACCGGATCGTTCCAGGGCGCTGCCAAGGCGTTCCAGAGCTCGTTGAGCAACCTCGCGGTCCTGCTCGGCATCGCGATCATGGTCGTCTACATCGTGCTCGGCATCCTCTACGAGAGCTACATCCACCCGCTCACGATTCTGTCGGGACTCCCGTCGGCGGCGTTCGGCGCGCTGGTCACGCTGCTGCTGTTCCACATGGATCTGAACATCTACGCGTTCGTCGGCATGATCATGCTCATCGGCAACGTCGAGAAGAACGCGATCATGCAGATCGACTTCGCGCTCGAACAGGAGCGCGCCGGGAAGGCTCCCGAAGTCGCGATCTACGAGGGCTGCCTGATTCGCTTCCGGCCGATCATGATGACGACCATGGCGGCGTTGCTGGGCGCAGTGCCGATTGCTGTCGGCTACGGCGCGGGCGGTGAAGCCAGACAGCCGCTGGGGCTGGTCGTCGTGGGCGGCTTGATGTTCTCGCAGCTGGTGACGCTGTATCTGACGCCGGTGGTCTACACCTACATGGCGCAGCTGCAGGGCTGGATGAAAGCTCGTCAGGCGGCGCGGCAGCCGCTGCAGCCCGTCACCGCCGGGAAGTAGAGCGAGCGCTCGTAACGTCCGGCTTCAGCCGAACCGCAGGCACGCCCCGTGCAGCATTCGCTCATGAATGCGCACTCGCACCGCCGCCGGGCTGATCGCCGCCGTATTCGTCGCGCTCTCGCTCCAATCCTGGGCCGACGCCGCCCCGCGTGCGACAGCGCAGCGCTCAAAGACCTCGAAAAACACGGCGAAACCAGCCTCGACCGTCTGCGGCGATCTGCTGGGATTCCAAGTCCTGCTCGACCGCCAGGGATTCTCGCCGGGCCAGATCGACGGTAAGCCGGGACCCAATTTTTCCCACGCGCTGGCGGCCCTGCAGACGGCACGCGGGCTCAGTGCCAGCGGAAAGCCCGATTGCGTCACCTGGAAGGCGCTCACCAGCGAAGACCGTGACTCGCCAATCACCTCCTACACCCTTACTGCAGCCGACCTCGACGGACCATTCGAGACGAAGATTCCACCTCGTCTCGATCAGCAGGCAGCCTTGCCGGCACTCGGCTATCAGTCGGCCCTCGAGGAACTGGCCGAGCGCTTTCACGCATCGCCGGCGCTTCTCCAACACCTGAATCCCGGCCTCGTATTGAAGGCCGGCCACTCGATCCGCGTGCCTGCGGTCGCGCCATTCAATCCCGGTCTCAAGCCGGCCGTCGATCCTGCGGCTGCCGGGGTCACGATTACGGTGTCGCGCAGCGATTCGTCACTCCGGGCGGCGCGTGCCGACGGGACCATCGTGTTCTACGCGCCGGTCACGACCGGAAGCGTCCACGATCCGTTACCGACCGGCGACTACAAGGTGCTCGGACTGAGCTGGCGCCCGTCGTTCCACTACAACCCCGACCTGTTCTGGGATGCGCAGGACGGTGACGAAAAGGCCACCATCAAGCCAGGTCCCAACAACCCGGTCGGTGTCGTCTGGATCGCGCTCAACCTCGAACACTACGGTCTCCACGGGACGCCGGAGCCCGGGCGGGTCGGACACGCCGAGTCGCACGGATGCGTGCGATTGACCAACTGGGACGCCGCTCGCGTCGCGGCGCTCGTGAGGCCCGGAACGCCAGTGGAGTTCCGGTGAGGAAGAGCCGCAGCCGGCGAGCGCTCCCCCTCTTCGCTCTGGTCGTGGCGTTCGCGGCAGGAGTCGCAGTGGACGCGGCACTGCGCGTATTCGGTCCGCCGCTCCCCGCGGCCATCAAGTCCGACGTCTGGCTTCCATCGTCCTCGCCACGAACCGCAAGTCAGGTCCGGCTAAAGCCGGACACTACCGTAGCGTCCGACTTCAGTCGGACCTCCGGACCGGCCGCCAAGGCGGCGTCGGCGTCACTGCTCGTGCCCATCGAAGGGGTCAGCGCGGATTCGTTCAAGGGCGGCTTCGCGGAAATGCGCGGCAAGCGTCCGCACGAAGCGGTGGACATCCTCGCGCCGCGCGGCACGCCGATTCACGCAGCGCAGGACGGCACGATCGCGAAGTTGTTCTCGAGCAAACACGGCGGCACGACGATCTACGAGTTCGATCCGCCGCAGCGCCTCTGCTTCTACTACGCGCATCTGGAGCGGTACGCCGACGGCCTCCACGAAGGACAGCACGTCCGTCAGGGCGAGGTGATCGGGTATGTCGGCACCTCCGGCAACGCGCCGCCGAACACGCCGCACCTGCATTTCGCCGTTTTCGAATTGAACGCCGATCACCACTGGTGGCAGGGGACAGCGCTCGATCCGTATCTCGTGTATCGAACCAGAAGCTAAGGTCGTTGCTCCGCAGGCGACGCACTGGTCGCCGCGCTACGGCGTCGTCCGCGATCCGTTCGGGATCCGATGGGAGATCAACTGCGACGCCGAACCTGCTGCCTGACAGTGATTTCGCCGCACGGGCCAGTCATGCGAGCGCCAAATGGTCCTCGGGCGGCGCACCGGCTGAAGCTCGGGTACACTCGTCTAACTCTCAGGAATCACGATGCGGCCGCTTCCGGTGCTCGCCGTCCTGACCCTCGCGATGCTGACACCCCGCGCTCCAGTCAGCGCGCAAACCAATCCACGACGCGGTGAGTACGAGCGGGATCCGGCGATCGAGGCGCTGGTTGACGCCGCGGAGGTCGTAGCGCCCGAATTCTCAGCCGACGCCCTGCTTCGTTTGTCGACCTCTCCGAGGGTTGACCAGGTTTGGCGCCGCGAGATCGTGGACGATGCGTTCTTTCGCGCCTACGGCGCGCAGGAGCAGTACCGGCGGTCAACGCCGCAACCGCTGTCACCGGACACGCGGCAGGGGGCGAATCAGCTCGCGTATTCGACCGCGCTCACGCGGGTGTCGCTGCAGGTGCGCGCCGCCCGACTGATGATGTTCGTCGATCCCGATCGCGCCAGAGAGCTCTTCGAGTGGATCGATCTGAACCCGTCGCCTGGTGGTTGTGAAGATCCGCTCGTGCCGGATCTCGAAGAGTACTACTCGGCCCTCGGCCAGATCGCGCGGTCGTCGTACCCACGGGACGGCCTGGCCGCGCTGCGCTTCTTCGAGCTGTATCTATGGCGCGCCTACCTCCCGAGCGAGATGCCGGCGGTTGCGCGAGCGATCGGACACTTTCCGAGGGGCAAGGAGGTGGCCGAACAGCTCGAAGGACTGCTGCGCTGGCTGCTCGATGCCAGCAGTCGTGACGCGCGCGGCTTCTCCTCCGCCAGCGGCGACATCGTCTCCCGGGTTGCAGACCTGCAGGCAGCCGACCGCATGCTCGGCGTTCAGAGCTGGTATTTGATGGACTCGCTGCGCGAGTACCTCGGCACGCGCCTGAAGGATCCACGCTGCGGGGACAGCGCGGCGGAGTCGATGGTCCCACCGGCCTTCAACTCCGCCTTACGCCGCATCCGGGCCGGCGACGTGAAGCTGCTCGAGCCCGACGTCGTTCCACCAGTCCGCCAGGGCAACGCGCGATCCGATCCGTACTGGCAGACCGTGGACAGCCGCCGGCTGCACGACTCGGCGTCAAGATTGTGGGGACCCAACAAGGCGCCGGTCCCGGTCAGAGTCCGGCAAACGCCGGAATGGCGTGCGCAGGCCGAACAGTTTTTCAGCGACCTCGAGCCGTGGTCGATTGCGCGCGAGGCGATCGATCGCGACGTCTTCTACCAGAAGGCCGTCCTCTACACGGTCCTGGTCGATCTCGCGCCGCGCAGTCCGCTGAGGACTCGCGTGATCCGCTCGTATGTCGAGTTTCTGCGGCACTCCGAGGGCGATCGCGACCGGCGCACGATCTGGTTCGTGTTTCTGACGCGCCTGCTCGAAGCGTCGCACGAATCGGACCGCAGCGAAATCCTCAACGCCCTCGAGGAAACCAGCCACCCGGTGTTGTGGCTGTACTCGCGAATGGAACGGACACTTCCTCAGGCGAAGCCTTAAGGGCAGCGCGGGGCTTTCAGCCCCGCGAGTCATGCGTGCAGCTGTTGTCGCGTCAGGAGCACGACTGCGGACCACTGACGCTCGCCCACATCCCCCGAGGGCTCGGGGAGCGTCGCCAGCATCCGCAACGACAGCGGCAGCCGGCCCAGTTTGCCAGCGGTCCGCATCAGCGATCGGCTTTCGTGAGCCCGCCATCCGTACTGATCGAAGAACGCCGCGCCGTTCGCCGGCGCAAACAAAAACGGCGCGCCGGACTCTTCCATCACGTCGCCCAAACGCTCCCGCATCAAATCGAGCGCGCGCCGGGACGCGAGGTCGACGAGCCAGTAGTCGAACGTCGGTGGAGCAGCCAGATCGCGCGCGAGTTCAGCAACGGCCTGCGGCATCAGGTACACAATCAGCCCTTCGGACAGGACGGCGACATGCTGCGCGCTTCGACCCAGGCGGGAAAACAGACCGCGCCGGGCGTCCTGGTTGGTCAGATCGAGACGGACACGCTCGACCTCGCACGCTGGTCGGGCGTCGCCCAGGACTTCCTCCTTGTAGTCGAGGATCTCCGGAAGGTCGACCTCCACCCAGCGCAACGACGCCGGCAGCGCCATGCGATAGGGACGCGTGTCGAGGCCGGCTGCCAGGTTGACGATGAGATCGACGCCGTGCTCCACGAGGCGCGTGACGAATCGATCGAACAGGTAGGTCCGGGCCACGAACGGCCAGCCATGCTCCAGCCGCTCGCGCAGCTGTCGCGCGTGCGCGTCGCCCCACTCGCCGGCGAGTCTGGCCGCAAATGGATCCTTGAACGCAGCGTCCGGACGAGCGGTCTCGCTGGCGCGGAAGGCCGCGGTCCAGCGAGCGGTATCCGAGATGTCGCGAAACAGCGGTTCGGTCACGTCAGGAGACCTCGATGAAAATCAGGCGGCCGGCGCTATACTCCGCCCGAGGCGCAGCCTTGTTCAGTACAGAGTGAACCATGAAAAGCATCGTGATCGCGTTCCTTGGACTCGTCGCCGCCACGCAAACGCCGCTCAACGCTCCGCCGGCGCTCTACCTCAGCAACGCCGAGCTGATGGCCACGCTCAAGTCGGCGGCGCCGGCCGCGCCCGACATGCACACGGCGCCCGTGAAAAACGCCGACCACTACCGCATCAACGTGGTCCAGCGCACGAAAGCGCAGGGCGCGATCGCCCATCCCGGCTTCATGGAGGTGCACCACATCATCGACGGCAGCGGCACGCTGGTAACGGGCGGCGTCATCGTCCGGCCCGCGGGCGGTGCCGCCGGCAGTGCGATCATCCAGGGCGGCGAAACCCGCCACGTCGCGAAGGGCGACGTCGTGCTGGTGCCGGCCGGCGCGCCGCACTGGTACAAGGACGTCGAGGGCACACTGACCTATCTCGAGGTCCGATTCGAGGAAGTGAAGTAAATCCGAGGGACGGCTGCACTATTGACGAACCAGTTTTCTGACGGTGTGCCCGGTGACCGTGTCGCCGGTCTTGCCGGTGACGGTTTCGCCGACGTAGATCGACCCGTCCGGCCCAACCACCACGCCCTCCGCCAGCGTTGAGTCGATCTTGTAGCGGATCGATCCGTCCTTCGCGCTGCCGATGAACAGGCCCATCTTGTCGTTGTAGTCCACCACATACAACGTGTCGTCTGGCGTGATGAAGATGCCGCTCGGCGATCCGAACTGCGGCCACTCGGCGATGAACCCGCCGTCCTGATCGAAAATCTGGATCCGCTTGTTCGATCGATCGCCGACAAACAACCGCCCGCGCGAATCGAAGGCGATGGTATGCGGCACGTTGAATTCACCCGGTGCCGCACCTTTCCTGCCCCAGGTCTTGATGAACGTTCCGTCCTTCGAGAACTTGACGATCCGGGCGTTGACGTGACCGTCGGCGACGAAGATGTCGCCATTGGCAGCGACCGCAACGTCGGTCACACCGTTGAACGTATCGGGACCGTCGCCAGCGACGCCTTTGGTGCCGAGCGTCATGACCAGCTGTCCGTCGCGGGTGTACTTGAACACCTGCTGGCCGATGCCGTTTCGCGCGCGTCCGTCCGTAATCCACAGGAAGCCGTTGCGATCGACGCGCATGCCGTGCGGCCACACGAACAGCTTCTCGCCCCAGGCCTTCAGGACTTTTCCGGAGGTGTCGAGCTCGATGATCGGAGTGTCGGCGCGGGTGAATGCGAACACCCGGCCGCTGGAATCGAGCGTGATCGCCGGGGTCTCGCCCCAGGTGAGCGGCGGGGTCAGTTCGCCCCATCCCGGAACCAGGCGGTACGGGGGATCCTCACTCCGGCTCGCCGTGCCGGTCATCGTAGTGACGATGGCAGCGGCGACCAACGCGGCGCCACACCACCACGTCAATCGAAGGGGCTTGAACATGGGCGCATGATAACGCCAACGGCGATGGAGCGCGGCCCTTTCAGGGTTTGCGGCTAGACCGCGGCTAAGCCGGCATCCTGGGCGCGCGTGGCGCCTTTCGCTGCGTACATTCGCGCATCGGCGACCGCCAGCAGCTCGTAGTAGGTCTGTCCGTCGGCGGGAAACATCGCGACGCCGGCGCTCGCACAGAGCGGTAGCGCCTGCCCGGTCACTCCCTCGAAGTCCACCGCTGCCACCGCGATCGTGATGCCGTCGGCACGCCGCCGCGCCAGCTCCGCCGGACAGTTGCTGAGGACCACGGCGAACTCGTCGCCGGCATATCGGCAGCAGACGTCGTACGACCGCAGCGCACCGCGAAGGCACGCGGCCACCGCCACCAGCGCCTCGTCGCCGCGGTGGTGGCCGAATCGGTCGTTGATCGACTTGAAGTGATCGAGGTCGACGATGATGAACGCGAACGACTCGCCCAGACGCTCGGCCCGCGCGATCTCCTGCAGGGTGTGGTCGGCGAGGAATCGCCGGTTGGGCAGCCCGGTCAGTGGATCGGTCTGCGACTCCGCGTGCGCCCGCTCGACCTCGACATGGAGTTCCTGGTTGCGGCGCGACATCTCATCGACCCGCACCAGGTACACCTTGTAAAGGCGGTACATCAGCACCAGCGGGAAGACCAGCAGAACCGACCGCAGTCCAAGGCGCTCCAAGCCGGCAACCGCCACGGTTGCGGCCAGCGCGCCGATGAAATAGTTCGGAAGTCCCCAGATGAACTCGCGGTCGAGCACTTCGATCGGCGAGCGGGCGGTCGACAAACCAATCGCCAGCGCCATCAGCCAGGCGTTCACCAGAAAGTACACCAGCGCCGACGCCACGATTGCCGGCACGACGATGTCGGCGGGCCCGTTCAGGGCGCGGCCGCCGCTGAGGTTCAGCGTCACGCTGGCGGCGAGCGTGGCCAGCGTCAGCGTCGACATGCTGAAAGCAGTGCGATACCACGGGTTGCGCTGGCGTGTGTTCAGTGTGCACTGCGCCCACCCGCCGGATGCGGCCACCCAAACCCCCATCGCCGGCCCGAACTGCAGCAGCGATGCGAAGTTCACGGTGTAGCCGATCGACAACGTCGAGTACGAGGAACGGAGCGGCAGATCGGTCTTGAGTGTCGCCGCGGCGATCGACACCAACACCAGCGTGACAACGATCCAGGGATGCTCGAACGCGCCGGTACCGACCGACCAGCCAAAGGCAATCGTGCCGGCCACGATCACCAGCGCGACGTGGACCTTGGCGCCGATCGGCAATTCGCGGAACGTCATCGTGTGCCGGCCGCGAAACTGAAGAGCATCCGGCTCACCTATCGGTTCAATTTTGTAACTGCTGCAGCGGACGATTACAGGACGGCACGGTTCTGCACGCACTTGCGGAGGAGGCAAAAAAAGAGGCCAGCAGAATGACCTGCTGGCCTGGGGAAGCGAACCACTGAGACTAAAACCACGAAGAGTAAAACCACGGAGGTGGTTCTTCGAACTTCGTGCCTCTGTGATTCTGGAACGAGGCTACTGCGTCGCGCCGGTACGTTTGGCGGCTGTCTGCTTCTTGATCTCGTTGACGGTGTTGTTCACGCCGAAATCGAAGACCACCTTGCCGATCTCTTTCGAAGACGGGTGCGGATCGCCGGTGAGGCCATTGTTGACCCTCGACGAGGTGTCGGCGTTCTGTCCCCTGCCGCCGGTGCGCGCCGGCTGTGGCGGCGGCGGATTGCCGGCGGCAATCGCCGCCGCACGCGCGTCACGCGCATCCCGCGCGGCCTTCCACTGTTCCGGTGTCTGGCCGGTCGGATCGAACGGCACGGTCTTGTAGTTGTCGCGCACGAGCATGCCCGGCACGGGCTGCTCGTAGAGCATCTCGGAGGTTTCCATCATCGCGCCGTGGCCGGCGATCGGCAGCTTGTGCTCGTACATGTACATGTCCACATCGTCGTGCGTCTTCTGGTAGAAGTCGTTGATGTAGTAGACGTGCACGCCGGCGCTCGAGAACTTCGGATTCGCTTCGGCCTCTTCGACCGCCGCCTTCAGTTCCGGCTGTCCACCGCCGTGATCGCCCATCACGTAGATGTCCTTGAAGCCGTTCATCCGCATGCTGTCGATCATCGCGACGAAAATGCCCTTGAAGACCGCCGGCGGCACTTCGATGGCGCCGGGCTGATCCGTGTTCTCCTTCAGGCCGGTCGGCTGCGGTGCGAACGGCACCACCGGGGCGAGGAAGGCATTCCCGAGCTGCTTGGCGATCGCGATGCCGCGGTAGCGCGACATGATGGTGTGGCCGCCGAGGACGTTCTGCGGTCCGCGTTCCTCGGTGCCGCCAGCGATCAGCAGCACGGAGGTCATGCCGGCCTTCTGCTTGGCGCGCAGTTCGGTGTGTGTCAGGTATTCGAGTTCGACCGTAGTGTTCGGATCGAACCTGGTCGGCGCCGGCGTCTGCGCGAACGCAACCGCACCCAGCGCGATCATGGCAACGGGAATGTAGAGTTTCTTCATAAGAGGCCTCTTGAAGGTTGCAGACTACGGCATCTTCTCACAGGTCGCGAAGTGGGCCGTAGATCGGCTCAGCCGTGCCGGCGGACATCGAGGTGGGAGGAACGGGCGCGCAAGTGCGCGCCGTTCCCCCCGGCAAGCGACTAGAAGTTGACGGCGAAGCCGACCCGGATGATCCGCGGTGACAGAATCACACTCGGGTAGAGATACGTCGGGCTGACCGCCGTGTTCAGCGTGGTGATCGGTGCCGCGTTCGTCAGGTTGAAGAAGTCGATTTCCGGCTCGATGCGACGTGAGCCAGCGAAGCGGAACGCGCGCGAGATGCGGAGGTCGAGCGACGTGACCGTCGGGAAACGCTCGTCACCGCGATCGCTCAGAAACACGCTCTGCGTTGAACGCGTCAGCGCCACACCCGCCGTCGCGGCGATCGCGCGGGTCACCGAGTAGGTCGAGACGTACGGGAAGCCGCTGTTCGACACCAGCGTGCCGGCCACGATGATCTCGTACGGCGCCCGGTAGCTGCCGGACAACCTGAACGCGTAAGTCGAGTCGTTGCCGACGATGCCGCTGGTGTAGGCGATGTTGTTGGGATCGTTCAGGTCGGTCGTGCCCGACTGTCCGGAACCGGTGCCGGCGGTGTTGAGGCCGCCGGTGTTCTTGCCAGCACTGAAGCCCGCCACCATCTGCCAGTTGTGCGACATGCGCTTGGTCGCGGTGATGTCCACGCCGTTGTAGGTGGTGTCAAGGTACGGGTCGTTGTTGAGCACGTTGCTCTGCTTACCGTTGAACGCCGGCTGCAGGTTGTACACCGTGACCTGAGTCGGACCATTCGGACCGTTGGGCACGTTGACCGTGAACGGCGTATACGCACTCGTCGGAACGGCGGTGTTGCGCTGTCCGACCTGATCGCGGTTGGTGCGGTGGTAGTACATCGCCGCGACGCGCATGTCCTTGATCAGCTCGCGTTCGACGCCGGCCGTGAACTCGTCCGAGTAGGGCCATTTCGGACCGTTCGGAAGTGGGGTGCCATCGAAGTTCGCGTACTTGATCGTGAGGCCGGGGAATCCGCTGCAGCCGGTGCCGTATTCGCTGGGCTCGGCGATGCCGTCGTGGTTCGGGTCAGTCCACGGGCAGGTCTGGCTCTGCGCCGCGAACGGGTTGACGTTCTGGACGCGATCGATACCGACCTGCAGGCCGTATCGGCTGGCGCTTGCCTTGAGCGCGGTCTTGCCGTCGCCCATCGGATCGAACGACGCGCCCATGCGCCACACGAACAGGTTCTGGCTGATCGGGGTCGACTCGTCGATGGTGCGCGCCGGGATGAACGGTCCGCCCGTGGTCGACTGCCCCGGCAGCGTGCCGGTGTTATGGTCGAAGCGGACGCCGAGGTTGAGTGTCAGGTTGCGGCTGACCGCCCAGGTGTCCTGACCGAACAGGCCGAGCACCTTGTCGACGTTAACCGACTCGGTCGGCGTGTTCCACTCCTGCACGTTAGTCGCTACGCCGTTCGTGTAGTTGTAGAAGACGTTGTTCAACACCTGGTATTTGTCGTCGAAGTAAAGGCGCGCGAACTGTACGCCGCCCTTGAACAGGTGATCGCCGCCCCAGTCGGCCTTGCTGTACGACACCGAGTTGTCGAACTGCAGGCGCGAGTTCGGCTGCTGTTCAGCACGTGCCGCGGCGTTGTCCGCCTTATCGAGCGAGAGGTCGACCACACGAATCGCGCTCGCGGGCGTATTCGGCTGGTAGGCGTAGTCGGTTTCGCCGTTCATGTAGCTGAACGACGACTCGAACACGGTCTTGTTGTGGATGCCCGTGTACTTCGCCTGTGTGGACGACGCCGGGTTGGTCTGAACCAGCGACGCGATGTCGGTCTGGGTGGTCGGCGGCGTATCGCGGCGATGACCGCGGATTTTGTTGTTCCAGTTGTAGGCGACCGTGAACTTCTGGTTGGCCGAGGCCGAGTAGACGCCCTTGCCGGAGTAGTTCTTCAGCAGGTTGTCGTCGATTGCCTGCGTGCCGTCCGGGTTCTTCGCGCTCACCAGCTTGTTCACGACCCAGCGGCGGATCGAGCCGTTGACCCAGATCTTGTCGGTGATGATCGCGCCGCCACCGGCGACGTTGAAGTCGTAGGTGTTCTGCGTCGGCACGCCGAGGAAGTTGGGGTTGATCGCCTTGGCATCCGATGAGTTGTCGCTCTCGAGACAGCCCGGCTGGGGCTCCGACGGGGTGAGACATCCACTCGCGTAGTTGTAGCGCATATCGCCGCGCCACTTGTTGCCGGCGTCCTTGGTGACCATGTTGATCGAGACGCCGCCCGCCATGATTTCGGCGGGAATCGCCGACGTCATGTAGTTGACCTCTTCGAACATGCCCTGGTCGTAGTACAGCATCGTCGCGCCGCCGCCGCCGCCCGGCCAGTTCACCGACGAGCCGTCGATGTTGTAGTTGACGTCGTTGGTGCTCGAGCCATGCGCGGAGAGCGAGCTCTGCTGAATGGACTGGGTGCCGCCGACGTCATACGTCGAAACCTGCACGCCGGGGATGACCTTGGCAACCGACCAGGGATCGCGTCCTGACGGGATGCCTTCGAGCACCGCCTGGGTCATGACCGTCTGCTGGAGGTTCGACTTGGTGTCGACGGTCGGCGACTCACCCGTGACGGTGATCGTTTCGCTGACACTGCCGACTTCGAGCTTGGCGTTGATGGTCGCGGTGAACGCCGCGCTGATCTGCACACCCTCGCGCTCGACGATCTTGAAACCCTGCAGTTCGATCTTGACCCGGTAACTGCCCGGCGGCAAACGGTCGAAGCGATACGAACCGCTCGCGTCCGATGTCTGCGTCTGCACGCCGCCGATCAGTTTGTCGCCCGAGACGGATATCGTGACGCCCGGCAGTACACCGCCGCTGCTGTCGGTAACGACGCCGGTAATCGATCCAGTCTGCACCTGGGCGGAAGCCGCAACCGCGACCGCCAGCACACACAACGTGCTCAAAAGTATTCGTCGAACCACGCTCATCACCCCTCGCTTTCGATTGAAAAACGAGTGCCGATCTTAGGACAAGCGAGGCCTTGAAAGCCCGTACAGAAACGTCGTTTTGGCCGTTTCGACGTCAAAGTTTGTCTCTGATCCAATCCGTTAAATCTCCAGCCGGGGTCAAATTTTGTCTCCGCGGCGATCTCGCGTCGATCTCCACGCGGCAGCTTCTATACTGAGCGCTGCATGAAGCGAATCGCCCTCACGCTGGCTGGAATCGGAGCCCTGAGTGTCTGCGTGTTCGGCAACGGACACATCTCAGGTGCCGTCGCCGCGGCCCAGACCACTCCGGCCAAACCATCGACCACGACCGGCGGCACGGCAGCGCCGATAACTCCCGTTCCAGCTCATACGGTCACGCGCGCCAGGACGACGGTCCCGGCCGCGGACAGCGCCGCAGTGGTGGACGCACAGAACCTGCTCGTCAAGCAATACTGCAGCGGCTGTCACAGCGAGAAAGGCAAGGCCGGCGGCGTCTCGCTGGTCGGCTTCGACGCCTCGAAAGCCACCGAGAACATCGTCGTCAGCGAAAAGATGATCCACAAGCTGCGCGCCGGCATGATGCCGCCGCCGAACGCGCGGCGTCCCGACGAAGCAGCGCTCACCGGGCTGGTCGAATCGCTCGAGACACGGATCGATCGCGCGGCCGCCCTGCACCCGAATCCCGGCTCGCGATCGTTCCAGCGCTTGAACCGCGTCGAGTACGCGCGGGCGGTGAAGGACCTGCTCGCGATCGACGTGGACGTCAACGCCTACCTGCCGCCCGACACCATCAGCCAGGGCTTCGACAACGTCGCGGACTCGCAGGCGCTGTCGGCGACGCTGCTCGAAGGCTACCTACGCGCGGCCGGCAAGGTGACGGCGTTGGCGGTCGGCGATCCGGACGCGGAATCAGCCGAGGCTCACTACCGTGTCCCGAAAACATCGTCGCAGTTGACGCGCGTGGACGGCGCCCCGCTCGGTACCCGCGGCGGCATTTCGGTCGTCCACACGTTCCCGGCCGACGGCGACTACATCTACCGCATCGATCTGCACGGCAACGCCGACGGCTTTCTGTTTGGCGGACCGGCCCCTGGCGAACAGCTCGAGCTCTCGATCAACGGCGAGCGCAAGGCGCTGCTCGATATCGACCCGAAGATGGCGGAGGTCACG
>DASXIR010000033.1:0-14557 GCA_036497895.1 Vicinamibacterales bacterium
CGGACGATCCACCGGATTCAACTGGACGTTCCAGTTCGGATCCTCGGCACCGCCGACGATCAGGCGCTTGAGTGCGAGTTCCGTCGTGCGCATCGTGCCCTGCGCTGTCACCAGATTCTGCTGCGCCGTCGCGGCCTGCGACTGCGCCTGCACGACGTCAATCGGCGCCATGGTCCCGACTTCGACGCTGGTCTGGTTGTCCTGGACCAGCTGCTGCGCCAGCGTCAGCGACTGCTGCGCGACGTCGACCGCCTGCACGGAGTAGACGTAGTTCCAGTACGCCTCGCGGACGTTCGACAGTGTGTTGGTGATGATTGACCGCAGCTGCACGTCCGAGATGTCACGGTTGACGCGCGTGACGCCAATCTGCTGGCGCGTCGAGTCGGTGGCAAAGCCGCGGAGCAGCGGTTGCGTGTAGGAGCCCGTCCAGATGGTGTTGTAAGACGGATTGTAAAGCGTGTTCTGACTGGTCGTGGTCTGCCGGTTGTTATTCAGCGTAAGGATGTAGCTGCCGCCGCCCCACGGCACGCTCTGCGCGACGCCGCCGTTGAACGTCGTCAGTCCCGATTCGATTGACGAGCCGGGCGTGCTGCTGCCGGCCAGGGTAGTATTGGCCGGCGTCGAGACCGCCTGCCGGTTGAAGGTCCCGACGAGCGACGGCTTGTAGACGGAACGGATCCTCAGCACGGACAGGTCGTTGATCTGCGGATTGAGCCGCTGCACCGCGATGTCGAGGTTACGATCGAGCGCGAACTTCACCGCATCGTCCAGCGTGAGGGGGACGACCTGGCGTGTCCCGGAATTCGGCGCCGGCTGCTGAACATCCGCCGATCCATTGGCGACCTTTTCGGCCGCCTGCTTGATCAGATCGTGAAGGCGTGCCTCCGACACCTGCTTTGCGGGCGCCTGCGCTTGTGCGGGCGCCGCCAGCGAGGCGCACGCGATTGCCGCGGCGAGCATCCCGTTGAAACCGTTCCGTGTCATCAAATCTCTCTCTCCCTTAACGTCGTACCGTGTTGTCGCCGCGCGGCTTCGCGTGATCTTTTTCCCACTGCTCGTGCATCTTGTTGAGCCGGACACGCTGATCGGGCGTCAACACCTGCCGCATGTGCAGCAGCATCAGTGTCCGCATTTTGTTCAGATTGGCTCGAATGGCCTCGACCTTGTCGACCTGGCGCGAGACGGTCAGTTCGTCCGCGTTCGCGGCGATCAGCCGAGACAACTCGGCTTCCTGCTGGTCCAACTCCTCTTTCTTCGGACGAAGGATCGTGACGGCAGACTGATACACACCGTCGATACGGCTCGCCTGGTCGGCGCTCAGGCTCAGATCCTTCTGAAACTGCGCGTCACGCCACCAGGGAAAGCCGAACGATTGTCCGTGAACAGGGACGACCAGCGCCAGCGCGAAAACTGCCGGCAGCAGCCAACACGCCCATGTCAGCTTCATGCGTAAACCTCTGAAAAAGCTGTTACTTCAGGGATTACGACGTCCCCCGTGCATGTGTTTAGGGGGAGACAATTTTTTACGAGGAAACTACGAGGGAAGAGCCGCTAATGCTGGTCGCGGACTTCCCGGACGCGCGGCGTGAACGCGTCGAAGGCCCGCAGTTCGCGGGTATGGGGACGTTCGATTGCGGCCTCGAGATCCGACAAAAAGGCATCGTCGGCGGCGACGTCCGCCGGGTTCGTGCTGCGGACGCCGCTTGGCGTCAGGCGTGGTCGCGACGATTCTGCGAAACGCTGTGCACCTGCCGATCCGATCCGCCACTCGTAGGCCGCGCCGACGGCCACACCGACAAAGAGTCCGGCGGCCGCGGCGGCCGCGATCCAGCGGGGTGCCGGGCGCGCGCCGGATCCGGTCATGCGGCCTCGAACGAAACGGGCCGGGAAGCTGATGACCCGTGCCGGCCGGCCCGCGAGGGCGATGCGGCGCTCAATCTGTTGTTGTTGCTGGTGCAGGCGCTCTGGCGTGAAGATCGCGTCGGCTTCGGTTTCGCTGTCCTGCTGCAGGCCATCCATGAACGCCGTGAGCTCGTCGTAGCGCGCCGCGCACGTCTCGCAGTCGGCCAGATGTTCAGCCACCGGCGGGTCGACCGGTTCGCCGCTCCGGGTCGTCAGGTAGGACTCGAACAGACGTTCTTCCTGCAGATGATTGGCGCGGACCATCACGGCTTGCCTCCCAGCAGTCCGCGCAGTTTGCGCGCGGCCCGGAACAGGTGGACTCGGACGGTGGATTCCTTGAGGCCGGTCATCGCACTGACCTCGCGCGGCGTATAGTCGCCGTAATGGCACAACGTGAAGACGGTCCGTTGACGGCCGTCGAGGCGATCGATTGCCGCCGCGAGCCGGGCGCGTCGCTCGCGCGCAAGCAGCCGATGCTCGGGATTGTTGCCGGGACCGGCAGCCGACGCGCGCGCTTCGTCCGCGCTCGAGATCTCGCCCGGAACGAACCAGCGATCCCGTCGTGTCCGCGCCTTGCGGCGATCCAGACAGCCATTGATGAGGATACGCGTGAACCAGACCTCGAACGGCCACGCTTCGCGGTAGGAGGTGATGTGCGAAAACACTTTGACGAACGCGTCCTGGACCGCTTCGTCGGCTTCGGAGGCGTCGCGCAGGTACTGGTAGGCGATCCGGGACGCCCGTCGCTGAAGCGGAGCCACGAGGTCGCTGAACCGCGCGCGTGCCTCGTCCATCTCTCCACGATCGACCAGGCCGCGGATCTCGATCGCGAGCCGCGACTCATCCGAAATCGCCGGCGCGATCGGACGATGGGCTGGCGCTGCGGTTGGCGCCTCGCCGCCGTCCGTGAGTCCGGCAGCCTTGTGCGAGTCGGCTGAAGGAGATTCAGCATTCATAGAGGATTACGATGCTCATCGAGTGCTGTTTACAGTCTATCGTAACGTAGCCGTTATTTGACGAGCGAATGAGCTCTGAGTACGATCCCGGGAATTCTTCTATGTTACTGGCCCTTCATCTTTTAGGAGTCGTCGATGACCATCGGCACTGAGCGCACGCGCGGGCTCGGCCATGAGGGAATCGAAAACGCGCGTGTGCGTTGGAACCTGTCGCCAGCTGTGCTGTACGAGGAGGCGGTCAGGCGACAGGAAGCGCAACTTTCCGCCGACGGCCCGCTCGCGTGTCTGACTGGACCGCATACCGGCCGCTCGCCAAACGACAAGTTCATCGTTCGTGAGGCCTCGAGCGAGGCGGAGATCGCCTGGGGTCCAGTCAACCGGGCGATGGATCCGGCGCAGTTCGACCTGCTGCATCACGATCTGTTGCGGTCGCTCGACGATAAGGAGCTGTTCGTTCTCGACTGTTTCGCCGGCTCGGATCCCGACTACCGCGTCGCGGTGCGCGTCATCAACGAATATGCGTGGCACAACCTGTTCTGCCGGAACCTGTTCATCGACGATCCGATCGCGGAAGAGGCAGCCTCACCGCAGTTCACGATCATCGATTCTCCGAGTTTCAAGGCCGACCCTCGACGCCACGGCAGCGCATCGGAGGTGGTCATTGCCGTGAATTTCGCCAAGCGCCTGGTGCTGATCGGCGGCACCAGTTACGCCGGTGAAATGAAGAAGTCGATCTTCTCGATCCTGAACTATCTGCTGCCGCTCCGGAACGTCCTGTCGATGCACTGTTCTGCGAACATCGGCCCCGCCGGCGACGCCGCGCTCTTTTTCGGTTTATCCGGCACCGGCAAGACGACGCTGTCGAGCGATCCCGCGCGCATGCTGATCGGCGACGACGAGCACGGTTGGAGCGATCGCGGCGTGTTCAACTTCGAAGGCGGCTGTTACGCGAAGACGATCCGCCTCTCGGCCGAAGCCGAACCGCAGATTCACGCGACCACGAAACGTTTCGGCACCGTGCTCGAAAACGTCGTGGTGCGCCCCGACAGCCGGACGCTTGACCTCGACGACGACCGCTACACCGAAAACACGCGAGCGGCGTACCCGATTTCGTTCATCGACAATGCGGTGCCGTCCGGCCTCGGCGGCCACCCGACCAACATCGTCATGCTGACGGCCGACGCGTTCGGCGTGCTGCCGCCGATTTCGCGACTGACGCCGCAGGGCGCGATGTATCACTTCCTCTCCGGCTATACCGCCAAGGTGGCGGGCACCGAAAAGGGCGTCACCGAACCCAAGGCGACCTTCAGCACCTGCTTCGGCGCGCCGTTCCTGCCGCTGGCGCCAGGTCGGTATGCCCGGATGCTCGGCGAAAAGATCGAGCGTCACGGCTCGCGGGTCTGGCTCGTGAACACCGGTTGGACGGGTGGATCGTTCGGCGTCGGTTCGCGGATGAAAATCGGACACACCCGCGCCATGATCCGCGCGGCACTCGCCGGCGCTCTCGACAACGTGTCGTACGTCAGGGATGCGCTGTTCAATCTGGACGTGCCGACGTCGTGTCCCGACGTGCCGGCGGCGGTGCTCCATCCGCGCAACACCTGGCCGAGCGGCGAGGCCTACGATCGGCAGGCAGCGAAGCTCGCGGCGATGTTCGTCGACAACTTCAAGAAGTTCGCCGACGGTGTCGGTGCCGACGTCATCGCCGCCGGTCCCCGAATCTGACGTGACCGTCGCGTTCGAGGCCGTCATCGGTCTGGAGATTCACGCCCAGCTGTTGACGGCGTCGAAAATGTTCTGTGGCTGCAGCGCCGCCTTCGGTGGCGAGCCGAACACCCACATCTGTGCGGTCTGCATCGGACTTCCCGGTGCGCTGCCGGTGCTGAACCGCGCCGCGGTGGACGACGCCATCCGGGCGGGACTGGCGCTCGGCTGTGCCATTCAGCCCACGTCGATTTTCGCGCGCAAGAACTATTTCTATCCGGACCTCCCGAAGGGCTACCAGATTTCCCAATACGAGCAGCCGCTGGCGACGCGAGGTGCCGTCGAGTTCGCGAGCGCGGGCGAGCCGCGCCGGGTCGGGATCACGCGAGTCCATCTCGAAGAGGACGCGGGCAAGTCGATCCATACCGGCTTCGTCGATTCTGATCGGAAGACCTACGTCGACTTCAACCGAAGTGGGGTGCCGCTGATTGAGATAGTGAGCGAGCCGGACCTGAGGGCGGCCTCGGACGCTGCCGAGTTCTTCACGCGGGTGCGCGAATTGCTCGTCTGGCTCGGCGTCAACGACGGCAACATGGAGGAGGGCAGCCTGCGCTGCGACGCCAACGTCTCGGTCCGCCCGGCCGGTCAGGCGACGCTCGGCACCAAAGCCGAGGTGAAGAATCTCAACTCGTTCCGCTTCCTGCAGAAGGCGCTCGAATTCGAAATCAAACGGCAGACCGACATCATCGCCGGTGGTGGACGGATCGAGCAGGAGACGCGTCTCTGGAACGCCGAAACCGGAGCGACCGAGTCGATGCGGAGCAAGGAAGAGGCGCAGGACTACCGGTATTTCCCGGAACCCGACCTGCCGCCGGTCGTGATCGACGCGGAGCGCATCGCCCGGATCCGCGACGCGATGCCGGAACTGCCCGCGGCGCGGCGAACCCGTTTCGTGGAGCAGTACGCACTGTCGGCGTATCACGCCGGCCTCGTGATGCAGTCTCGTGAGCTGGCCGACTACTTCGAGGCGACAGTGAAGGCGGGCGCGCAGCCGCAGAGCGCGAACAACTGGGTGACCGGTGCGCTCGCCGCGAAGTTGAACGAGATGGGCCTGACCCTGGCAGAGTCGCCGCTCGAGCCTGCGCGGCTGGCCGCGCTGATTGTCGAGGTCGACACCGGAGCGATCAGCGGTCCGATCGGCAAGGACGTCTTCGCGAAGATGTTCAGCTCCGGGAGAACCGCGCCCGAGATCATCGCAGCGGAAGGCCTCAAGCAAATCGACGACGACAGTCAGATTGCGTCGCTGGTGGCCGAGGTGCTGGCCAGGCATCCCGATCCGGTTGCGCAATACCGTTCAGGCAAGACCACGGCGTTCGGATTCCTGGTCGGGCAAATCATGAAGGCCGCCGGCGGCAAGGCGAACCCGAAGCGCGTCAACACGATATTGAAGCAGGCGCTCGAGGCTTGAGCGCGCCGCCGTGCTATAGTCCCGCGCGTCACCACAATTGATCGAGACCTCACACCTCTCCAAGTTTTACAGTCGCGGCGTTTACGCCCTGCGCGATCTGTCTCTGACGATCGACAAAGGCGAGTTCATGTTTCTGACCGGCGCCAGCGGCGCCGGCAAGTCCACACTGCTTCGTCTGCTGCTGCGCGAAGACCTGCCGAGCGAAGGCGAACTGAAGGTGCTCGGCCGCGATCTGAAAACGCTGAAGCCGTCAGAGGTCCAGGCCTACCGCCGTACGGTCGGGTTCGTCTTTCAGGATTTCCGGCTGATTCCGCGATTCACCGTGTTTCAGAATGTCGCCTTCGTGATGCGGGTGCTCGGCCTGCCGCTGGTGACCCAGCAGCGCAAGACGTTTCAGGTGCTGAAGTGGGTCGGCCTCCAGCACCGGATGAACGCGTCGCCTGACGAACTCTCGGGCGGCGAACAACAGCGCGTGGCGATTGCGCGGGCGCTGGTCAACGACCCGCAAATCGTGCTGGCCGACGAGCCGACCGGGAACCTCGATCCCGATCTGTCGCTCGAAATCATGAATCTGTTCCGCGAGATCAACGCGCGCGGCACCACCGTCCTGGTCGCCACCCACGATCGCGAACTGATTCGCCGGGTCGGCCGGCGATCGATCACGCTCGATCACGGGCGCGTGATCGAGGTGGCCTGAGATGCGCGCCCTTCGATACGCATTCGACGAAGCGCTCGCGAGCCTGTGGCGCGGCCGCGACTCGGGCCTGCTGTCCACTGCCACCATTGCGCTGGCGCTGTTCGTGCTGGGCGGATTCCTCCTGGTCACGGCCAATCTCGAGCGCCTCGGCGCGCAGTGGAGCAGCACCGCCGAACTGTCGGTGTATGTGACCGACGAAGCGACGCCATCGGACCGGAAGGCGATCGAGGTCGCGCTGGCGGGCAGCGACGCGGTGTCCGGCCACGAATTCGTGTCCAAGTCCGACGCGCTCGCGCGCTTCAAGCAAACCTTCGGCGATCTCGCCCAGGCGATCGACGATCCGACGGACAACCCGTTGCCGGCGTCGTTCGAAGCGCACCTGCGTCCGGGGCCCGGGGCTGCGGCCAGCGTCGATGGTCTGGCTGCCACGCTGCGACAGATGCCGGGAGTCGCCGACGTCAGGTACGACCGCCAGTGGCTGAACCGACTGCTCACGGTCATCAGGTTGATCCGCGGCATCGGGCTGGCGCTCGGCACGCTGCTCGCGGTCGCCGCCGCCCTGACCGTGGCGAACGTGGTCCGCCTCGCACTGTACGCGCGGCACGACGAACTGGACATCATGCACCTCGTCGGCGCTCCACCGGTGTACGTGCGCGGGCCGTTTGTGATGGAAGGCATACTGCAAGGCGGCGCCGGTGCCCTGACAGCCCTGGTAGTGCTGGCGGTGGTGTTTTTCGCTCTGCGCGCCCGATATCTCGTCCCGCTCGCCGCTGCCGTCAACCTGGCGGGGATTAGCTTTCTTTCCCCCTCACTCTGCATCCTGCTGGTGGTGGGGGGGATGGCGGTCGGGTGTCTTGGCGGGTTGGTGGCGGCCTGGAACCGCTGACCTGTTACACAATCTTGACACTCGTTTTATCGCGGAACTACACTGTCTGAAGTAACAGAAATTCAACTCCGAGGACCTGCATGCCACGCATCGCTCCCGATTCGAGGCCGATCAGCGCGCAGCACCTAATCGCAGAGTTTTACCGGGAAGAGTTTCTGAAACACCATCGCTGCCTGCAGGAGCAGCGGCCCTACTACTCGGAAAGCGCGATCACGGACGTCGAGACCGCGCTGACGAGAATCATGGAACAACTTGAACAACTCTCCACGCAAGACAACGCCCCGCAACTGGTCAGCTCGCTCCTCAAGAAATTCGACGTCGTAACCGGCCTGTCGTCCTGGTCGGACCCCAAGCAAACACACTGACGCGGTCACTTCCGGATCTCCGACACGATCTCCTGGCGCTGGTCCGGGCCGGTATCGATGCGGCGGCGGCCGGTCCGCTGGTCGAACGCGCGCTCGCCGGCGCGGACGCGCGAGATCACGTCGATGTCGCGCGCCGCGTCGAGGACGGGTCGCGACGGGGCGGGGATGTCGCGCGAGGTTTCAGCGGAGCGTCCGGCGACCGCTACGTGATCGTCGCCGCGGGCAAGGCGGCACCGGCGATGGCCGCGGCTGCGGCGCGGGTCCTCGGCGAACGCGTCCGAACCGGACTGGTCGTCAGCGCCGAGCCCGCGACCGTTCCCGCCGGCTTCGAGTCAATCGTCGGCGGTCATCCGGTTCCAACTGCAGGCAGCGAAGCGGCGGGACGTCGTGCGCTGGCGCTCGCCGGCGACGTCAGCGAGACCGGCACGCTGCTGGTGCTGCTCTCGGGTGGGGCATCGGCGTTGATGGCGGTGCCGGCTGACGGCCTGACGCTCGACGACAAGCGCGCCGCGACCGCGCAGCTGCTTCGCGCCGGGGCGGACATTCACGCGCTGAATACCGTGCGCAAACACCTGTCCGCGATCAAGGGTGGCCAGCTCGCGTCGCGCGTCGCCGGCCGTTGCCGAACGCTCGTCATGTCCGACGTCGTCGGCGACGATCCGAGCGTCATCGCGTCCGGTCCGACCGTGGGCGACGAGAGCTGCTTTCAGGACGCGCTCGAGGCGATCCAGCGGCTGGGCGGGGAAGGCCGCTATCCGGCAACGATCGTCGAGCGGCTGCGGCGCGGCGTGAGCGGCGCCGTGCCGGAGACGCCCGCGTCAGGCGATGCACGGCTCGCGCGCGCGACGACGACCGTCATCGGTTCGCGGCGCGATGCGATGGCGGGTGTCGCCGCGGCTGCCACGGTGCGAGGCTATAACGTGCTGCGCCTCGACGACCCGGTCGTCGGCGAAGCGCGAAGCGCAGCCGTCGCGCACGTGCGCGCGGTGCTGGCGCGGGTCAGCGATAGCGCGCGTCCGACCTGTGTCGTCTCGAGCGGCGAGACGACTGTGCGCGTCACCGGCCACGGCAAGGGCGGCCGCAACCAGGAGTTCGCGCTGGCGTCGGCGACGCTGCTGGCTGAGGCAGGCGGGGCCCACGTGGTGCTGGCGAGCGTCGGCACCGACGGCATCGACGGGCCGACCGACGCTGCCGGCGCGCTGGCTGACGCGACCACGGCGGGCCGCGCCCGGGGCGCCGGACTGGCGCCGGACCGTTTTCTCGCAGACAACAATGCCTACGCGTTTTTCGACGCGCTGGGCGACCTCATTCACACGGGTCCGACCGGCACGAACGTCGGCGACCTCCAGATAATTCTGTTAGCCTAAATTCAGATGTTTTCAAGCGATCAAGTCCTCGCGCTGATGCGGGAACGGGTGCATCACCCGGCCGGCATGCGTGAGTTGTTACAAATTCTCAAAGTGGCCAAGGACGACCAGGCGTCGTTCAAACGTCACATCAAGTCACTCGTTTCTTCGGGCGATCTCATTCACATTCGCGGGCAGCGCTTCGGCCTGCCCGAAAAAATGGACCTGTACGTCGGCCGGTTGCAGGCGCATCCGGCGGGGTACGGCTTCGTCACTCCTGAGCGTCCGCTCGATTCCGGCGGCGGTGATATCTACATCGGCAACACCCACCTCAACGAAGCGATGAACGGCGATCGCGTCGTCGTCCGGATCGAGCGGATCAAGGACGGCGGCCGCGCCGAAGGGCGCATCATCCGCATTCTCGAGCGCGCCAACGAATGGATCGTCGGCCGCTACGACCGCGACGAAAACGGCATGGGTTACGTCGTGCCGTTCGACCGCCGCGTGCTCATGGATATCGTCGTCCCGGCCGGCCAGGAGGGGGGGGCCTCGCCGGGTGAGATGGTCACGCTGGAACTCACTCGCTGGCCGACCGCCACGCGGAGTGCGATTGGGCGGGTTGCCGACGTCCTTGGCAGTATCGATGCGCCCGGCGTGGACACCGAGATCATCATCCGCAAACACGGCATCCCCGATGCGCACTCGAGCGAGTCGATTGCCGAAGCGTTGAAGCTCGGGACGACCGTTGCGGAACGCGACATCCGTGGGCGGACGGACTTTCGTGAACTGGTGACGGTCACCATCGACGGGGAACATGCGCGCGACTTCGACGATGCGATCACGATCGAGCAACTGGCCAATGGCAATTACTGGCTCGGGGTTCACATCGCGGACGTGTCGCACTACGTCCGCGAAGGCAGCGCGCTCGACCGCGAGGCCTACGATCGCGGCACCTCGGTGTACTTCCCCGAGCGGGCGGTCCATATGTTCCCGTCCGAGCTCTCAACCGGGCTGTGCAGTCTCAATCCGCATGTCGATCGCCTGGTGCAGTCGTGCTTCATGGAGATCGATCGTCAGGGCCAGGTCCGGCGCCACGAGTTTCACGATGGCGTCATCAACAGCAACGAACGGATGACCTACAGCGCGGTCAACGGCATCCTGACCGATCGCGATCCGGCACTGCTCAAGCAGTACGCCGCGCTGGTGCCGAAGTTCGAGCAGATGCGCGATCTGTTCAAGATTCTCAACGACGCGCGGCGCCGGCGAGGCTCCATCGACTTCGACCTCAGCGAAGCCGAGGTCATTGTCGACGAGGGCGGTGTCGTCGAGGCGATCATCGCGCTGCAGCGCAACGTGGCGCACCGGCTGATCGAAGAGTTCATGCTGCTGGCGAACGAGACCGTTGCGTCGTATCTCGAAGAACAGAACGCGCCGGCGCTGTATCGGATCCACGAGGAGCCCGACATCCTCAAGGTCGCCAAGTTCGAGGATTTCATTTCGGGCTTCGGCTACAGCCTCGCGGCACCGCCGAACGGGCTCAAGCCCGCGCACTTCCAGAAGCTGATTCAGCAGATCCACGGCAAACCCGAGGAAAAGCCGATCGCGATGCTGATGCTGCGGACGATGCAGAAGGCGCGGTATGCGCCGGAGAACCGCGGACACTTCGGTCTGGCCGCGCCGAGCTACACCCACTTCACGTCGCCGATCCGCCGCTATCCCGATCTCGTCGTTCATCGCGCGCTGCGCGCTGCGAGGCACGGGCTGCTGACCGACGAACAACGCGAGGAGTGGAACGAGGATCTTCCCGAGATCGCGCGCCATACCTCGGAAATGGAGCGGCGCGCCGACGATGCCGAACGCGAGCTGCTGCAGTGGAAGAAGGTGAAGTTCATGGCCGACAAGGTCGGCGATGAATTCGAGGGATTCGTCACCGGCGTCGCTGCGTTCGGACTGTTCGTCGAGTTGATCGAGCACTTCGTCGAAGGCCTGATTCACGTCTCGACGATGGCCGATGACTATTACCGGTTCATCGAAGGCGGCCATCTGCTGCGCGGCGAGAACACGCAGAAGACCTACCGCCTCGGCGACAAAGTGAAAGTCCAGGTCGTGCGCGTCAACATGGACGTGCGTCAGATCGATCTCGGGCTCGTCGAAATCCTCGAACGCGTCCGCGACGGTGAGCGCGGACCGCGGCGCAGCAAGGCAACGCCGAAACACCAGAAGCATCAGAAGCACCAGAAAAGCGGGCGCAAGCAGCGTCCGGGTCGAAGTGAACGTCAGGGGCGTAAACGAGGTAAGCGATGAATATCGGAGCTTACCGTCTCAATGGCTGATGGCTAACGGCTGATGGTCATGGGCGATGGTCAACAGCAGCGCTTCGTCCATCCCCCATAGCCATCAGCCATCAGCCATCAGCCATCAGCCATCAGCCATTAGCCATTAGCCATTGATGATGACCCGCTCAGTCGTCGTGGGAACCGCCGGACACATCGATCACGGCAAGAGCGCGCTGGTGCTGGCACTCACCGGCACCGACCCCGATCGACTCAAGGAAGAAAAAGCGCGCGGCATCACGATCGACCTCGGCTTCGCCCACCAGATCTTCGACGGCATCAATTTCGCGTTCGTTGACGTGCCCGGACACGAGCGGTTCGTGAAGAACATGCTCGCCGGCGTCGGCGGCATCGATCTCGTCGTGCTGGTCGTCGCCGCTGACGAATCGGTGATGCCGCAGACGCGCGAGCATTTCGAGATCTGCCGGCTGTTGCACGTGCCGGTTGGCGTGGTCGCGCTCACCAAGTCGGATCTGGTCGATTCGGACACGCTCGGCATCGTGCGGCTCGACGTTCGGGAACTGGTGGCGGGTTCGTTTCTTGAGAACGCGCCCGTGATCGCGGTCTCGGCGCGAACGGGTGAGGGTCTGGCCGCGCTGAAGTCCACGCTGGTTGACGTCAGCCGGCGCGCGATTTCGCGCGCTGAAGGCGGCGTCACTCGCCTGCCGATCGATCGGGTCTTCTCGATGAAGGGCTTTGGTACGGTCGTGACCGGTACGCTTGTGTCCGGCACCATCGCCGTCGAACAGACCCTGGCGGTGTTGCCGGGGGATGGATCGGTGAAAGTGCGCGGTGTTCAGGTGCATGGCGAGAAGCAGATCGCGGCCGTGGCGGGGCAGCGTTCGGCGCTGAATCTGAGCGGTGTCGACGTCGAGGATCTTGCGCGCGGCCAGTCGCTGGTGACCGCGGGCGCGTTCGAGGCAACACGTATCGTAGACGCGACGATCGAACTCCTGCCGAGTGCGAAGGCGCTGAAGCATGGCGCGCGAGTGCGCCTGCATCAAGGGACGGCCGAGATCATCTGCCGCGTCGCGTTGATCGGTCCACTTCCCGCGCGGGGCGCGGATCGCCGTGACGGGGATGCGTTTGCGATTCAGGCCGGTGAACGCGCCTTCGCGCGGGTCAGGCTCGAAACGCCGGCCGTGCTGGTGCGTGGAGATCGCTTCGTTCTCCGTGCCTACTCCCCTCCGGTGACCATCGCCGGTGGCACGGTGCTCGATCCTCAGCCGCCGCGCGGCGCCATTCGAACCTTGGCCGCACTCGAGCGCTGCAGCCGCTTGATGTTCGATCCGGCCGGAGATCTTACCGATGCCGCGCTGCGGGCGATGCGGGTCGTGATCGACGACGCCGGTCCAGCGGGTGTGCCAATCGGGACCTTGACATCCCGGCTGGGCATCGACCCTCGCGAGATCGCCGCGCGGCTGAGGGACCTTGACCAGTCATCTGCGGCGATTCGCGCGGGCGACGTGCTGGTAGCGCCCTCGATTTTTACGCGGCTCAAGGATTCGATCCTGGCAACTCTTGCCAGCCATCACGCGACCGCACCATTGGTCGGTGGCCTGCCGCGCGAGGATCTTCGCGACCAGGTATCACGGCACGGTCACGTGGCGATTTTCGATCGGGCGCTCGCCGAGCTGTCAGCCGAGGGCAAAGTGTCGCTGCGGGATCGCGTGGCGCTGGCGACGCACCGCCTCGAGCTGTCGCCGGATGAAGAGCGCGCGGTCGCGACGATCGAGCAGGTGTTCCGCGCACGTGGTCTCCAGCCGCCAGACTCGTCCTCCGTCGGCATCGAGGCCGGCGTTTCGGCGCCGATTGCCGAGCGTCTGGTCAAGCTGCTGCTACGGCAGAAAGTGCTGGTGCGTGTGGATACGCTGATCTTCCACGACCAGGCGTTGCAGGAATTGAAGCGGAGCGTGGCAGCGATCAAGGCGGCGGGTGAAACGGCACGGATCGACGTCGCCGGGTTCAAGGAACGCTACGGCGTGACCCGCAAGTTCGCGATTCCCCTGCTCGAATATCTTGACCGCGAGCGTGTGACGCGGCGGGTCGGAGAATCGAGGCTGGTCTTATGACTTCTTGTCGGAGTCGCCGTCGTTCATGCCGTCCTTGAAGTTCTTGATCGCGCTGCCCATCCCTTTGGCGAGGCCAGGGAGACGATTGGCCCCGAAAATCAGGATCACAATCAAGAGAATGATCAGCAGCTCGGGGACGCCAAGTGAACCAAACATGTTGAAACTCCAGAATCCACGCGGAGAAACTGCTGCAATTGTACCACCGAACCGAGGGTCAGATGCGTAGCAGCAGACGTGCCACGAGCCGCCACTCCCAGGTGCGGAGCAGCCGCGACTTCAGCCCTGCGTAGCTCTGGCGGCCGGCGATGAGGTCGGCCATGACCGCCCGAATGGCGCTGCTTTGATGGAGCGCATGCACGACGAGGCCGGCGAATGCAGGACGGAAGAAACCGGCTTTCAGACGGGCGGCGGATGCCAGGTCTGGCACGACCTCTTCGTTGATGCGTTGCGCGTAGAGGGGCGGATTGTTCGCAACGAGCGCGTCGGCTGCCCATTGACCGGAGGCGATCGCGAAATAGATCCCCTCGCGGGTGATCGGATCGACCAGTCCCGCCGCGTCGCCAATCAGGGACCAACGCGGTCCGGCGAGTTGGAAACACTCGAAATCGCGGGCGTCCAGGGACGGGATCGGCCACGAATAGGGATCGAGCCTGGCGTCGCCGGCGATCCTCGACCGCGCGATCCAGCCCGCCGTGATCTCGCGCAGCTTACCGACGGTGACGCCGGCGTCGGCCTGACCGCACACCCCGATCGCCAGGTGATCGGGCCGTGGGAACGACCAGATATAGCCGGGAGGATCCGACAACAGCTCGAGGACGATCTCGTCGC
>DASXIR010000034.1:0-3430 GCA_036497895.1 Vicinamibacterales bacterium
GGCTACGATCCCGAGCTCCACATCGCGTTCGCGCCCGCGGCCAATACGGGATTCGCGGTCCGCTCACTGGTCGAGCCGCCCGCCGGGTTCTCGGACATTCGCTACGTCACGGGCATTGCGGGACAGCAGTTCCGCGAAGTACTGGGACCGGGCGACTGCTGCGCGGCGGATGCCCCCCGCACCGCGGAACGCGCGCGCACGGCGGTTGCGCCGCCGCCGCCGAGCGGAACGCAGCCGGCGCCCGAGGCGGGCGGACCGAACGTCCAGGGCCTGCCGATCGTCAAGCCGCCGTACGGCGTGTTGTCCGCGATCGATCTCGACAAGGGCCAGTTAAAGTGGAGCGTGCCGCACGGCGACACGCCCGATAACGTCCGCAATCATCCGGCACTGCGCGGCTTGAACATCCCGAAAACCGGACAGGCGGGCACCGCCGGCGTCGGCCTGCTGATTACGAAGACGATGGTGGTGATGGGCGATCCGCAGGTGACGACGACATCCGAGCATCCACGCGGCGCGATGCTGCGTGCGTACGACAAGATGACTGGTCGTCAGTTCGGAGCCGTCTGGATGCCCGCGATCCAGAGTGGATCACCGATGACTTATGTGCTCGACGGCAGGCAGTACATCGTCGTCGCTGTCAGTGGCGGCAACTACTCAGGCGAATATCTGGCGTTCGCGTTGCCCGCCAGCGACCTGCGGAGAACTCAGTGACGAAAGGGGACTCTCATGTCGAAGACGACGGTGGGCGTACTCGTCGTACTCCTGGCGGGTTCAACCATGGCACAGGCGCCGCCTCGGCCAGCCACTGACGTCAGCGGCGCGGACATCCAGGCATTCATCGACGGCCTTCCGCACGATGCAGTGAGCGACAGGCCGATCCGCGTGGTCGACGTCGGCGGTTATCACGTCGGTGTGTACGGGGTGCTTCGGCCGAAGGCCGTCGTGCAGCAAGCCAATCGGCACGACACCAATGTGACCGAGATCTATTACATCCTGGACGGCAACGCGACGTTGATCACCGGCGGCACACTGCCCGAGCCGAAGCCGCTCAGGGCGGGCAGTACCACCATGCAGAGCCCACGCATCGACGGAGGGATTAGCCGTCGAGTCTCGAAGGGCGACGTGATCGTCATTCCGGGACGGGCGCCTCACTGGTTCAGTAGCCAGGACGGAGACCTGCGGTATTTGATCTTCCGACCCGATCCTGACGGCGTTCTTCCGCTCAAGTAATGGTCAGGCGGATCAACGTGACGACTCATTTCACGATGACCGTGACATCGCCCCTCGTGGAAAGCCTGCCGTCGTTGGCCATCGCGATCAGCGTGTAAGATCCGGGCGCGCTGAACCGCGCCATCGTGGCGGCCTTCCCGTTCACGACGCGGATCGGATTGGTCTCGAACGTCACCTTGCCCGGACCGCGGTATTCGAGCCACGTCACTCGGAGGCCGACCATCGCAGTGGGATTCGGCGAGGTGTTCCGTTGCGACTGAAATCGGGACGCCGGCTCGGTCGGGCGCGGCGCCGGCGGAGGCCGCGGCTTCGGCAGGCCATCGTCGGTGACCAGCGCCGTCAACGGGACCGGCGCGCCGGCGGCGACATCGCCGATCGGCTGAATGGCGAGCGCGGGCGGCTTGTTCAGGTCTTCCTCGCCGAACACCAACGTATTGTTGCCGCCGGCGATCATCATCCGCTCGTTCATCTCCTCCGCGGGCAACAGCTTCGACACTACCTTCTCGGTAACGCCATTCGCGGTAATCGACCAGGTGAGCGTCTTGTCGCCCCAATCCTTCGGGACCCGGATGCGGACGATTCTCGACTGCCGTCGCGGCAGAAAGTATGTCGGCTGGCCGCGGTCGGGCCCGTCGGGTGTGACGGAGTTGTTCGGCCCTGGCGGAATCACGAGCTCTTCCACCGTGTTGCGGTTGAGATACCCGAACACGAAGTCGAACGTCTCGTCGGGATTCCTGATCCAGCCCTCGAGATACGGCACCACGCTTCGTCCGCTCGCAAACTTGATGTCGGGAATGAAGGTGGGCGGCGCGGATGGACTCTGCGCACGAGTCACCTGCCCCCCGATCAGCAGAAGCGCCCCAACCGACGCTACGACGCCACGACGCGGCCTCATGTCAAACACTCGCGATCGCCTGGCGGTTCACGGATTCGGCGTCGAGCTCTTCGCGCCGGAGCGACGGTCGGCCACGCGCTGGTCGTAGTCACCCAGCTCGAGATAGGTCAGAGTCACCCAGGCAAAACTCATGTCGTCGATCGAGCGCGGCCCATAGCCGATCCATGTGTTGGGATCGGGGTTGCTCTTGTTGGCGCTCGTGTTGTCGTGCCACGAGATGATGTGGATGATCGTCCCCGCGGGCAGCAGCGGCGCGACATCGTCTGCGTACGGATAGGTGACGCTCCAGTCGAAATCGAAATGGCTGACGCAGCTGAGCATCTCGGTGCGCGCCGGGCCGGGCCACGCGGAGTCGGCGCGAATGTCCGGGTAGATGGCCTCCATGCACTGCGCCTTGCCCCGCATGTGCATGTGCGGTTGGAACGCGGAAACAAGCGCCGGCTTCGGGAGCCGGAAGTAGCCGTCGTTGCGGACCACCTGGCCAGCGGGAATGTCGAGATCGGTCACGTCGCCCATGTGCTGCGTGAATGCCACGTATCTCGGCATCTGGCGTTTCGGCATCACCGTTAGCCCGAGCTGCACGTCCACCGGCGTCTCCTCGCCGCGAGGCGTCATGTGCAGGTTGAAATTGATCTTCGAGCCCGCCTTGATCAGGCGTCCAGACTCGGACGGGAAAACGTCGGAGGCCTTACCGATGGCGTACTCGTTCAGGAAGAAGCCGGTTGGATCGTCTTCATCCTCGATGACGTTCGTCGTCGCGTGGTGGATGACCTTGTACGCCTCCATGTGGATCGGCCGCGTCTCGATGGCGGTCACGTACATGTCTTCCTTGAATCCGGGATCCACGGTGACGTCGACGAACTCGTCCGGCCCGTGAGCCTTCAGCATGTACGGCCTCGGCATCTTGACGATGACGTCGGGCTTGATGTGCCAGGTGTCGAGGCTGCCGAAGTCGCGCGGGCGCGGCAGGTCGGCGGGATTGCCTTGAGGTGCGCCCGCGTCCACCCACGCCACGATCGTCTGGATTTCCTCGTCGGACAGGGATGGATCGTTCTTGAACTTCTGAATCCCGACGTGTTTGTCGATGAACCACGGCGGCATTTCGCGATTCGAGACCTTCGCCTTGATCGACCGCGCCCACGGCCGCGCGTCCTGGTACGTCAGCAGCGACATCGGCGCCATCATGCCCGGCCGATGGCAGTCCTGACACGCGCGCTGCAGAATCGGCGCGACGTCCTTCGAGAACGTCGCCTGACGATCGCCGGACACGCCGGGCGGATTCTGAGCGCGGAGAGGCGCCTGCGC
>DASXIR010000035.1:0-8999 GCA_036497895.1 Vicinamibacterales bacterium
CGTCACCCCTCCGTAGTTCGCGATCACGGTCGCCAGTACCGGTGACGGTCCGCCGGTGGTGTCAACCTGGAAGGTCTGGCTGATGTTGCCCGACGGAATGGTCACCGTTGACGGCACGTGTGCGAGCGCGTTGTTGGTGGATAGCGCGATCGTCAGTCCGCCGGTTGGCGCCGGCGCGGTCAGCGTCACCGTGCCTTGCAGTGGAGCGCCGCCAGCGGTCACACCAGACGACAACACCAGCGACTGCAGCAACGGCACGGTCACGACTGTCACGGTGAGCGCCGCGGTCTGACTGGTGGTCAAATAGGTGGCGGTGATGGTGGCGGTCGCCGCGGCTGGGATTGTGGTAATCGCAAATGACTGGCTGGTGCTGCCGGCGGGGATGGTGAGGGTCGCGGGCACCACGGCTGACGTGCTGCTGCTCGCCAGCGTGATGGCGGCGCCGCCGGTCGGCGCGATCGCGGTGAGCGCGACGGTGCCCACTACGTTGGTTCCACCCACCACTGTCGCGGTCGAGAGCGTGACGTTCGACAGCGCCGCGGTCACAGTGGTCGCGGTTGTCGTCGAGGTGCAGCCTGACACGAAACCAACCAGGGCCAGGAGGACGCCCATAGAAGACACACGAACAACGACCTGACGCGGAACCATGATCGATGGTGGCCGAAAGCCTCGACCGTGATGCGACAAGAGCGTGGCGGGGCTGTGTCAGGTTTGTGAAGAATCTTCGACGTAACATACCCACTCAATGGCAGCATCTCTCCCATCCACCACCGGTCTGACCGCGCGTCCCCTCAATAGTCGCGATTACCGCACGTTATCGCTCGCGGCGCTCGGCGGCGCGCTCGAGTTTTACGACTTCGTTGTTTACGTCTTCTTTGCGCCGGTCATCGGTCAGCTCTTTTTCCCGGCGGCGATGCCTGACTGGCAACGTCTGGTGCAGACCTTCGGCATCTTTGCCGCCGGCTACCTGTCGCGTCCGCTCGGCGGGATTCTGATCGGCCACTTCGGCGATCTCCTCGGTCGCAAGCGGATGTTCACGCTCAGCATCTTTCTGATGGCGGTGCCGACGCTGGCGATCGGCCTGCTCCCCACCTACGCCACGATTGGCGCCATGGCGCCGCTGCTGCTCCTGCTGATGCGCATCCTGCAGGGAGCGGCGATCGGCGGCGAGGTGCCGGGCGCGTGGGTGTTCGTCGCCGAGCACGTACCGTCGCAGCGATTCGGTCTCGCGGTCGGCACGCTCACCGCGGGGTTGACCCTGGGAATCCTGATCGGCTCGCTGGCGGCGAGCGCGATCAGCGTAACGTTCAGCCCCGAGGACGTTGCCGGTTACGCGTGGCGCCTGCCGTTCATTCTCGGCGGCGGCTTCGGCCTGGTCTCGGTCTACCTTCGGCGGTTTCTCGAGGAGACGCCGGTGTTCAAGGAGCTGTCGGCGCGCCGATCGCTCGCGCGCGAATTGCCGCTCAAGGCGGTGCTGCGCGAGCACCGCGCCGCCACACTCCTCGCGCTCGCCCTCACCTGGGTGCTCTCCGCAGGCATCGTCGTCGTCATCCTGTTCACGCCGACGTATCTGCGCGAAGTGCATCACATCCCGGCGACGCGAGCGCTCCCCGCAAACAGCCTGGCGACGCTGACGCTGGCGATCGGATGCCTGGTGTTCGGCTGGATCAGCGATCGTGTCGGCACGCGGCTGACCATGATGGTGGGGTTCGGCGGGCTGTTGGTCACGAGCTCCGCTTTCTACGCGATGCTCCCCGGCACACCGATGGAAATGGTGATCGGTTATGCCCTCACCGGATTCTTCGTCGGCGTGGTGACGATGGTGCCGACGGTTGCAGTGCGATCGTTCCCGGCGGCGGTGCGTTTCACCGGGCTGTCGTTTTCGTACAACGTCTCGTACGCGATCTTCGGCGGGCTGACGCCGATCGTCCTGCAGTGGTGGCTGAAAACGAACCTGATGGCGCCGGCGTACTACGTGGCGGGACTGGCGATTCTGGGATTCCTGCTGGCCCTGGCGCCGATGTCCGATAGTCGAGACTACGGTAGTGGGCGGCTTTAGCCGCCTTAGAAGGTCCGCCTGAAGGCGGACACTACACGCCACTCTCAAGGGTTCCCCTGAAGGTGGGCACTACTCTTTCAGCAACTCTGCGAAGGCATTGAAATCAGGAATGCGCTCGCAGATGGCTTTCATCGCCGCGGTCATCGGAACCGCGAGCAGCAGACCCCAGACGCCCCAGATCCATCCCCAGAAGAGCAGGCTGACAAATACCGCGACCGCGTTCATTTCGCCGACGCGGCTCATCAGCCAGGGAGTCAGGACATAACCCTCGATCGCACCAATCGCCAGACCGATAGCGAACACCGCGGCGGCCATGCCGATCGATCCGAACTGCACGAAGCCGGCGAGTGCGGCGGCAATGACGACGAGAGTCGGACCAACGATCGGGATCGCGAACAACACCGCCGATAACACGCCCCACACGCCGGCCTCCTCGAGACCGAAGAGCCGGAAGGACAGCCAGACTGCGACGCCGACGATCGCGCTGATCGTGACGCGCGCGAGCAGGAACCGTTCGATCTGCCGATCGATTTCAGCCAGGATGTGGACGGTGATCTTCTTGTCGGTCAGCGTCGGCACCATCCGCACCAGCTTGCGCTTGTAGAGATCGCCCGCCGCCAGCATGTAGTAGACGAGGAAAAGCACCGCGACCATCTGTCCGGCAAACTCGACCGCGCCATACGATCCCTGCCAGAACCAGTTCGACCAGCGAAATGTCGGTTCCTCAATGCGTACGGGGGTGACACCATCCTGCGCGTCTTTTTTCTTGGTGGCGGTGCTTGCGGCCGTCTCGAGCTCACGTGCCGCTTCCTGCACTTTGGCCACGGTGCCGGGTTTCCCGCGCGTGGTTCCGCGCAGTGCCTCGGCGACGGTATGAGCCGCGGATGGCAGGCGATCGACGAACGCGACGGCCTCTCCCCGAAGCGCGTACGCAGTCGCACCGGCGCCGCCGATCAGCGAACACATGATGATCGGCACCGCGACCGCGCGACGCAGGTGCCAACTCTCCAGCCGCTTCACAATCGGCTCGAGTGCGTAGCTGATGAGCACGCTCACCACAATCGGGATGACCACCGCCTGCGCCCACCACAGCGCAGCGGTCAACGCCAGCCCTGGGACGATCCACGAGGCCGAGCTGTCGATTTTGGCTTCCGCCTGCTCGATCGGTCCCGCTGGCTCCACACTCGCCGATTCAGCAGGAGCGGTCTGAGGTTCTACGACCACATTTTCGGTCCGATTCGCGAACACGTTTTTGTTCGCGGCTGGACGTGACCGGGCACTCACCACCGGGTTGTTATCAACAACGGTGCCAAGCTCAACCTGTTCCAACCTCGTGCATGGACCAGGTCGGAGGCGTTGGCCATGTCCTTGCTGTTGTAAGGAAACAGCGAAACGAGGAGGGAAACGTGATCACTATTCTTCTAGTGGTGCTCCTGCTCATGATGATTGGTGTGGTGCCGGCGTGGCCGCACAGCCGCGATTGGGGCTACATGCCGAGCGGCACGCTTGGCCTGCTGCTGATCATCCTCCTGGTTCTTGCCCTGACTGGAAGGATCTAGCGGAGGCTGTCGTGCTGAACGGAGATCCGCATCCGACAATTCTGGTCGTGGAGGACGACCCGGACACGCGTGAGCTGATGACCGCCTGGCTCGACGCGGAAGGATACCGGGTCCGCACCGCCACCAACGGCAAAGAAGCGCTGAAAATTCTTCAGCGCGAAGTGCCGTGCGCGATGCTGGTGGACTTGATGATGCCAATCATGGACGGCGCGGAATTCCGGCGCAGGGTCCAGACAATGCCCGCCATCTCGTCGGTGCCGTTCATCATGGTCAGCGCGTGCAGCAACGCAGCACGAGTCGCCCGCGACCTCAACATCGACGTGGTCGGCAAACCATTTGACGCCGACCAGCTGCTCGCGCTCGTTGCCTCGCGCTGCCATTTACACTGATTCCAGCGGTGTGTCGTTATTGGCGTTCCGGCGGGACCGAAAGTTCCGCTGCCTGCGACAGCCCTGCGGCGACCTGCGGCAGAATGCCCATCCTGATATAGATCGGCCGGACCGCACTGCGAATCGCGGGCAGTTCGCTGCGGAACCAGATGGAACCAGCCACGCAGCACAGCCCGCCAATGAGCAGCGTATGTGACGCGCCAAGCCGCGACGACATCCACCCGGCGATCAGGCTCCCGAAGGGCGCCGTTCCCAGGAACGCCATCATGTAGAAGCTCATCACCCGCCCCCGCTTCTCATCGTCCACGATGGTCTGAATGATCGTGTTGCTGGCGGCCATCTGCACGATGAAGCCGCAGCCGGCGACTACCAGGCATGGGACTGCGAGGAACAGCGTCGGGGCGAATGAAAACGCCACCAGACCTCCGCCGAACGCCATGCCGGCCCACGCGATGATCCGTCCAAGGCCGACCACGGTCTTTCGGGCGGCCAGCCAGAGCGCACCGACCAGCGCGCCGCATCCCGACGAGGTCATGAGCAGTCCCAGCGTGTGCGGTCCGCCGTGGAAGGTCTCGGTCGTGAAGATCGGCATCAGCACCGAATACGGCACGCCGACAAGGCTGACCAGGGCGAGCAGCAGGATGATCGATCGGATCGGCTTGAAACCGAAGGCGTACTTGAAGCCTTCCGTGAATTGTTGCAGTGCGCCTGGCCGATCGCCGGCCGGCACCGACCGGGCCGGCACCCGCATCGCGATCAGCGCGGCGATGACTCCCAGGTAGCTGACGCCGTCGATGAAAAAGCACCAGCCTTCGTTGGTCGCCGCGATCACCACACCGGCAATCGACGGCCCGAGTAGTCGCGCAACATTCACCATCGACGAATTCAGCGCGATGGCGTTGCCCAGATCCGCCTTGTTCTCGATCAGCGCGATCAGGAACGCCTGCCGCCCGGGCATGTCAAACGCATTGACGATGCCCTGCAGAATGCTGAGCAGCACAATCGCCTCGACGGTGATGTGGCCGGTCAGCGTCAACGCGGCCAGGGCGAACGACTGCAGCATCGAGACGACTTGCGTGCCGATCAGCAGCCGGCGGCGGTCCCAGCGATCGACGAAGATGCCGGCGAATGGACCGAGGAGAAACGCCGGAAACTGTCCAGCGAAGCCGACGATGCCGAGCAGCCATGCCGAGCCGGTGAGCCGGTAAACCAGCCAGCTGGTGGCGGTGGTGGTGATCCAGGTTCCGGCGAGCGAGACGATCTGACCGCCGAAGAACAGCCGGTAGTTGCGGTAGCGCAGCGCTCGCAGCATGAACGCGACGCTGCCTTTCGGCTGCTCCGTCACATCTGCCACCCTCCGCCGAGCGCGCGATAGATTTCCACCAGCGCGGAGAGCTCGTTCAACTGCGACTGCGCGAGGCCAAGCTCCGCGGCGAACAGCCGGGTGTCGGCATCCAGCACTTCGAGGTAGCTGGTCACCCCGCCTTCGTAGCGGACCTGCGCCAACCGCCTGGCATCACGCGCCGATTCGGCCAGCAGCGCCAGCTGCGCGCCCGCTTCGCGGATCTTCTGATAGCCGATGAGCGCGTCCGATACTTCGCGAAAGGATTCCCGGACGATTTGCTGATAAGCGATCGTCGCCTCGTCGCGGCGGGCCTCGGCGATGGCCACGCGCGACTTGATGCGGCCGGCGGTGAAGACCGGCTGGGTCGCGGTGGCGGCGGCGGACCAGATGATGTTGGTGGTCGAGAAGAGCGCCGACAACGCCAGGCTTTCGAAGCCGCCTTGACCGGTCAACGCGATGTCCGGAAAAAAGGCGGCGCGGGCGACGCCGATCTGGGCGTTGGCAGCCACCAGCTCCTGCTCGGCACGCTGAATGTCCGGTCGCCGTTCGATCAGCGAAGACGGCAGGCCGGCCGGGACGTCGGGCTGGTGCGGCTGATCGGTCAGGCTTCGTCCCCGTGCCACCGGACCGGGAAAGCCGCCGAGCAGCACGCTGAGGAAATTCTCCTGCTGTACGATCTGGCGCTCGAGCGAGGCGATCTCGCTGGTGGCGCCGTAGACCAGCTGCTCGGCCTGGCGGACGTCGAGCAGCGAGGTCACCCCGCCGCGCTCGCGCACGTTGGCGAGTTGCAGCGATTCGAGCCGTGACTCGAGCGTCCGCTTCGAAATGTCCAGTTCGAGATCGAGCGCGCGAAGGCCGAAGTAGCCGCTCGACACCTGGCTGATCAGCGTCGTCACCACGGCGCGCTGCCCCCATTGGCTCGCCAGCAGCTGCGCGCGGGCGCTTTCGGTAGCGCGGCGATATTTGCCCCAGAAGTCGAGTTCCCACGCCGCCGACGCCTGCACCTCGACCGCGGCCAGATTGGTCGACGGAAAACCGAGCGCGACGGACGGACGTTCGCCCAGCACGTTGACTCCGGCGCTGACGGTGGGAAATTGGTCCGCACGCGTGATGCCAACCTGCGCCTGCGCTTCGAGAATGCGCGCCGCCGCCATCTGGAGATCGAAATTGTGTTCGAGCGCTGTCCGGATCAGCGTCTGCAGCGTCTCGTCCTCGAACACCTGCGACCACTGCTGGTCGGCGATCGAGGCCGCGGCAGCCGTCGCGCCTGCTGCTGCCGGATCGCCCGCGTCTCCGGTTCGGTACGCGCCCGGGGTATCGACGATGGGACGCTTGTAGTCCGGTCCGACCATGCAGCCGGACATCAGCGCCGCGATCACCGTGACAGCGCCGATCGCCGCCAGCGTTCGAAACGTCACCGAGCGGGCGGGAATCGCGGTCATATTACGAATGGCCCTCTCCCGACGCCAGGTCTGGCCTCACCACCGCAGCCGCCGTCTTGCGGTGCGACAGCCGCTCGACCAGCACGAACAGGAGCGGGATGATGAAGATCGCCAGCAGGGTCGCCGCCAGCATGCCGGTGACGACAACCGTGCCAAGAATGCGGCGCGACGCGCCACCCGAACCACTCGCGAACCAGAGCGGCGCACAACCAAGGATGAACGCGAACGACGTCATCAGAATCGGGCGCAGCCGCAGCTTCGCGCCCTCGAGCGCCGCGTCCACCAGGTTCTTGCCCTCGTCAAAACGCTCCTTCGCGAACTCGACGATCAAGATCGCGTTTTTTGCGGCGAGCCCGATCAGCATGATCACGCCGATCTGCGCGTAGACGTCGAAGTCGTACTTGCGGATCAACAGGCCGACCACGGCGCCGAAGACGGCGATCGGCACCGACAGCAGCACCGAGAACGGCAGCGACCAGCTCTCGTAGAGCGCCGCCAGAATCAGGAACACGAACGCGATCGACAGCGCGAACACCGGACCGGAGCTGCCGGCCTTCTTCTCCTGATACGAAAGGTCCGACCAGTCGTAGCTGATCTCCTTCGGCATCGTCTCTTTCGCCACCTCCTCGAGCACGTCGAGCGCCTGGCCCGAGCTGTAGGCTGGCGCCGCGGCGCCGGTGATCAATGCCGCGCGATAGACGTTGAATCGATTGGTGTATTGCGGGCCGAACGCCGGTTTGGTCGATTCGAGCGTGGACAGCGGAACCATGGCGCCGTCGTTGTTGCGCACGTAAAACTGGCCGATGTTGCCCGGAGAGACGCGCTCCCCGCCTTCGGCCTGCATGAACACCCGCCACTGCCGCCCGAAGCGGTTGAACTGGTTGACGTACAACCCGCCGAGGAACGCCTGCATCGTCTGATAGACGTCACCGAGCGCAACGCCCTGCTTCAGCACCTTGTCGCGATCGACGTCGGCGTACAGCTGCGGCACCGCCGCGGTGAACTGAGTGGTGACGCCGACCAGTTCGGGTCGCTTTCGCGCCGCCTCGATAAACTTCTGCACGTTCTGATTCAGGAAGTCGAGACTGCCGCCGGTACGGTCCTGCAGCCAGAACGAAAAACCGCCCTGGGTGCCGAGGCCGGGAATCGACGGCGGCATCACCGCGAAGGTCGTCGCCTCCGGCACCAGTTTCCGCAGTTCGACGTTGAGATGATTGACGATCTGGTGCGCGTCCAGCTCGGGCTTGGTCCGTTCATCCCACGGCTTGAGACCGATGAAATAGAAGCCGTAGTTGCTGGCGGTGACGCGCGACAACAGGCTGAAGCCGGCGATGGTGTTGAAATTCGCGATGCCTTCGGTGTGCGCGAGCAGGTTGTCGATCTTGCGGCACACGGCGTCGGTGCGCTCGAGCGAAGCCGCCGCCGGCAGCTGCACGTTCAGCAGGCAGTAGCCATAGTCTTCCTCGGGCACGAAGCTGGTCGGCAGACGTCGTCCGACCATCGCCGCCATGATCGTGAAGCCAGCCAGGAGCGCGACACCGATGAAGGCCTTGCGGACCAGCCCGTGACTGACCCGCACGTAGCCCCTGGTCACCTTGTCGAAGCCGCGGTTGAACCAGGCGAAGAAGCGATTGAGGATGCCCGTCGATTTCTGCCGCGGGCGCAACAGCAGCGCCGCCAGCGCGGGCGACAGCGTCAATGCGTTGAACGCCGAAATCATCACTGAGATGGCGATGGTGATCGCGAACTGCTTGTTCAACCGGCCCTGGATGCCGCTGAGGAACCCGACCGGGATGAACACCGACGCGAGAATCAGCGCGATGCTGACGACCGGGCCCGACACTTCGTCCATCGCCTTCAGGGTCGCGTCCTTCGGCGTCATCCCTTCTTCGATGTGGTGCTCGACCGCTTCCACCACCACGATGGCATCGTCGACGACCAGACCGATGGCCAGGACCAGGCCGAACAACGACAGCGTGTTGATCGAGAATCCGAGCAGCGGAAACACCGCGAAGGTTCCGATCAGCGACACCGGCACCGCCACCATCGGGATGAAGGTCGCGCGCCAGTTCTGCAGGAACAGATAGACGACGAAGATGACCAGCACGATGGCGATCCCCAGCGTGATCAGGATTTCCTTGATCCCTTCCGAGACCGGCAGCGTCGTGTCGATGGAGTAGCGGTACTCGAGATCGCTGGGGAACC
>DASXIR010000036.1:0-2545 GCA_036497895.1 Vicinamibacterales bacterium
CCCTTCATCGACACCGGCGATCACGTCGTCGTCGTGAATGCGGCCAAGGTCAAGCTGACCGGACGCAAGGAAGACCAGAAAATTTATCGTCAGCACAGCGGCTACGAGGGCGGCCTGCGCGAAGAACGCGCACGGCTGGTCCGTCAGCGCAAGCCGCAGAAGCTGGTCGAAGACGCGGTGCACGGCATGCTGCCCAAGACCAAGATGGGCGAGGCTATGTACAAGAAATTGAAAGTGTACGCCGGTCCGGATCACCCGCACGCGGCGCAGAAACCATCCAAGCTCGAGGTCGCGTAACGTGGCAGCAGCAGTTCAGTACTACGGCACCGGCCGTCGCAAGACGTCGACCGCCCGCGTGTTCCTTCGGCCCGGCAACGGCGCCATCAGCGTGAACCGCCGCGAGTTCGAGGCGTTCTTCCCCCGCGAAGCACTCCGCACCCAGATCCGCACGCCGCTGATGCTCACCGAGACCGCCGACAAGTTCGATATCCTCGCCACCGTCGCCGGCGGCGGAATCAGCGGACAGGCTGGGGCGGTGCGCCTCGGGATCGCGCGCGCGCTGGTGGAATACAACCTCGAGTTGCGCAAGAAGCTCAAGGAAGAAGGACTCCTGACGCGCGATGCGCGCGCCAAGGAACGCAAGAAGTACGGCATGGCGGGCGCTCGCAAGCGCTTCCAGTTCAGTAAACGTTAACGAAGCGTCCGGCCGCGAGCCGGACCGAAAGGTGAGGAAGCTTGGCCGCGATCGCAATGAAGGATCTGCTGGAGGCTGGCGTGCACTTCGGCCACCAGACGAAGCGTTGGAATCCGAAGATGAAGGAATACATCTTCGGCGAACGGAACGGCATCTACATCCTCGATTTGGGGAAGACGGTGAAGCTGTTCCGGACCGCCGAGGAATTTGTGAGCCGCCTCGCCTCTGAAGGCCGGACGATTCTGTTCGTCGGCACCAAGCGCCAGGCGCAGGACGTGATTGCCGAGGAAGCACAGCGCTGCGGGATGTTCCACGTGAACGAACGCTGGCTGGGCGGCCTGCTCACGAATTTCGCGACGATTCAGCGCAGTCTGGGACGTCTGCGGGATCTCGAAGCGATGGCGACCGACGGCCGCTTCGACACGCTGTCGAAGAAGGAGATCGCGCGGAACGAAAAGGAGCGCCGCAAGCTGGCGAAAAACCTTGACGGTATCCGCGGGATGTCGCGACTGCCCGACGCCGTGTTCGTCGTCGACACCAAGAAAGAAAAGATCGCGGTCGACGAAGCGCGCAAGCTGAAGATTCCGGTCATCGGCATCGTTGACACCAACTGCGATCCCGACGAAGTCGACTACGTCATTCCTGGCAACGACGACGCGCTGCGGTCGATCCGACTGTTTGCGTCGCGCATCGCTGATGCCGTAGTGTCGGGCCGGGACGTCAAGCAGTCGGTGGACGCCGATGCCGGCGCTGCCGACGGACGAGACGACGATGCAGCCGATGGTTCGGCGCGTCCGGCTGCGCGGGCGCCGCGTCGTCCGCGGGAAACCGCACCGGCCTCGGCGTAACCCGAATTCAGTTTTCTCAGGAGACGCCGGCCTCCGGTCCTGGGGGTCCGGCGTTTTTTTTCGTACGCAGACTGATGCGGTCTGCGGATTTGCAGAGGTACGACATGGCGATTTCAGCAGAGCAGGTGAAGAAGCTCCGCGACCAGACCGGCGCGGGGATGATGGAGTGCAAGAACGCTTTGACCGAGGCCAACGGCGACTTCGAGGAGGCCAATACGATCCTGCGCAAGCGCGGACTTGCGAGCGCCGCGAAGAAGGCCGGCCGCACCGCAAACGAGGGGCTGATTGCCAGCGCCGTTGCGCCGGATCACTCGTTCGGCATCCTCGCCGAGGTGAATTGCGAATCCGATTTCGTGGCGCGAACGCCTGATTTCGTTCAGCTGATGGCGCAAGTCGTCGCAGCGATCGAAAAAGCCGGCGATGGCGCGACCGACGTTTGGTTGAAAGATCCGAACGGACCGATCGCGGCGCTGGTGGCGCCGGTGATCGCGAAGCTCGGAGAGAACATGGCGGTCTCACGGTTCAGCCGCTTTGCCGGGCACGGCTTTGTGGGGCAGTACATCCATCTCGGCGGCAAGCTCGGCGTGCAGGTGGAGTTCGGCGGCGTGACGCCAGCCGTCGCCTCGCGCGAGGAGTTCGTCACGCTGGTCAAGGAAATCGCGATGCAGATCGCGGCGGCCGGCCCCAGCTACGTCTCACGCGAGTCGGTGCCGGCCGAGCTCCTCGAGAAGGAGAAGGCGATCTATCGGGCGCAGATGGAAAACTCCGGCAAGCCTGCCAACGTCATCGACAAGATTGTCGAAGGCAAGCTCGGCGCCTACTATGCGCAATCGGTCCTCCCGGACCAGGCGTCCATCCGCGACCCGAAGATGACGGTGAAGGACGTGCTGGCGGCGGCCAACAAGGCGCTCGGGGCCACGGTGTCAATCACGCGCTTCGCTCGCGTGAAGGTTGGCGAAGCGCCGAGCGCGTAATCAAATGGCTGATGGCTGATGGCTGATGG
>DASXIR010000037.1:0-39196 GCA_036497895.1 Vicinamibacterales bacterium
GCTGGTCAGCTTTTTGCGATCGAGGGCCGGCATGAGCGGACTTGACGCCTTTGGCCCCAACCTCCGTCGTCTTCGAATGCAGCGTGGCATTACACTCGACCAGATTTCGAACAAGACGAAAATAAATGCTGAGCTGCTTGCGGGCTTGGAGCGGAACGATTTTGCCAGGTGGCCGACTGGCATTTTTGCGCGTGCCTTCGTCCGCGCTTACGCAAACGCAATACGCGAAGAGCCCGAGGCGGTAGTCCACGAATTCTGCAAATGGTTTCCCCAGGGCGATCGCCGCGTCGCGCCGACCATTCGCGTCCATGCCGAAATCATCGGCCACGACAATCTGGTATGGAAGGACGACATGCCGCAGACCCTGGAAAGCGATCGGCGCGGGACCGGCGTCGAGGCACCGTTGCCGGAAATACGCGCGTCGCGCAGTTCTGTCGCAATGAACGTGTTCGGACAGATGTTCATGAGGCTCCGGCGCCAGCCGCGCTGACTGCGCGTCGCACGCGCCGCTCCAGGTAACATCGCGCGATGCGCTTCGCCGACATCGTCGAAGTTTCCGGAGCCGTAAGCCGCACCGCATCCCGGCTCGAAAAGATCGCGCTGCTTGCCGCTCTGCTTGCCCGCCTGCCCCACGATGACATTGCGATCGCCGTACCGTTACTGAGTGGCGAACCGCGCCAGGGGCGGATCGGAATCGGCGCGGCGCAACTGGCCGCGATGCGGGACGTTCCCTCCGCGGCTGCTGCAACGCTCGATGTTCACGACGTGGATCACAGTTTCGATCGCCTCGCGCAAGTGACCGGCGCCGGCTCCGCCGTGGTGCGCGCGCAGCTCCTGCGTCAGTTGTTTGAACGCGCCACCAGCGCCGAGCAGGACTTTCTTCTGCGCCTGCTCTTTGGTGAGTTGCGACAGGGCGCCCTCGAAAGCGTGCTGGCGGATGCCGTGGCTCGCGCGTCGAAGGTTCCGGTCGCGCAGCTTCGGCGCGCCGCGATGCTGGCAGGCGATCTGACAACCGTCGCCTACCAGGCGCTCGTCGCGGGCGAGGCCGGACTCGCATCGTTCGCCTTGCAGCCGTTTCATCCGGTGCAACCGATGCTCGCCGACTCTGCGACCGATGTGGTGGAGGCGCTCAGGGCGTTCGGCACGGCCTCGCTCGAATACAAGCTGGATGGCGCGCGCGTTCAGGTCCACAAAGACCGCAATGACGTGCGAATATATTCTCGCAATCTGCGCGATGTCACCACCGCCCTGCCCGAAGTGGTCACCCTCGTCCGCGCTCTTCCGGCGAACTCCATCGTCCTCGACGGCGAGGCCCTGACGTTTCGCAGCGACGGAAGGCCGCGGCCGTTCCAGGACACCATGCGTCGCTTCGGCCGGACCGTGGATGTCGATCGGTTGATGCCGGAGCTACCGATCACGCCGGTGTTCTTCGACATCCTTTATCTCGACGGCGTCGCCCTGGTCGACGAGCCACTCGCGAGCCGCGCCAATCTGCTGCGCGAGCAGATCGCAGACGCCAACGTGGTGTCGCGTCTGGTGACGTCGGATACAGACGAAGCACGCGCGTTCGCGGCCCAGGCGCTCGCGAATGGTCACGAGGGCCTGATGGCCAAGTCACTCGACAGCGTCTACGCGGCGGGGCGTCGCGGCGCTGACTGGCTGAAGATCAAGCAGGCGCATACGCTCGATCTCGTCATCCTCGCCGCCGAGTGGGGCAGCGGTCGCCGTCGCGGCACGCTCAGCAACCTCCACCTCGGCGCGAGGGATGCCGAGCGTGGCGGGTTCGTGATGCTCGGCAAGACCTTCAAGGGTCTCACCGATGAAATGCTCGCCTGGCAGACCGGGAAGTTCCTCGAGCTCGAGATCGGACGGGACGGCCACATTGTGTACGTGCGGCCCGAGGTGGTCGCCGAGATCGCCTTCAATGGCCTGCAGGCCAGTCCACAATATCCGGGCGGCGTCGCGCTGCGCTTCGCGCGTGTGAAGCGTTATCGCGCCGACAAGACGGCAGCGGAATCAGACACCATCGCGACCGTGCAGTCGATGTACCGTAGGGAACGCTCGACTCTGTAAGCGGACCGTCGACCAGGGTCACCGTGCCGCCGCCCTGGGCCCTTGGTTCGGTCCGGTTCGACGCTGCTTCGAGGAGGTTCAATGAACTGGTGCGCATGTCTGATCGCTGCCGCGCTGCTGCAGGCGCCGGTTGCGGAAATGCAGCGCGTTCCGCAATTCGAGAACGATCGCGCAGTCTCGTGGAAGAGCATCATTCCGGCTCACACCGAATCGACGTTGCACCGTCACGATCGTTACAGGTCCGTCATCGCCATTGTCGGCGGCGATCTGACCACCGAGGACGCCTCGGGACGCCGGACGGTGACGCATTACGAGACGGGAAAGGCCTACTGGCAGACGCCCATGCCGCCAGGAGCGATGCATAAAGATGTCAACGCCACCAACACCACCATCGAGCTCATCGTCGTCGAGCTGAAGTAGGCGGCGTGCCGAAATTGCATAGTTGGGTCTGGCCGGCCCGGCTATGGTTTGGGGCATGAATATCAAAAATTCTCTCCTTGTCGCCGCGCTGTTCGTTTCAGTGCCCACGTTCGCCGGTGCGCAGAAGATGGTCACCAAGGGGAACACGATCAAGACTAGCGCCACGATCGTTCAGATCGACTCGACCACTCGTCACATCACGTTCAAGAGTGACGATGGGACGGAGGATTCGATGGTGGCGGGTCCGGAGATTCAGCGTTTCAGCGAGCTGAAGGTGGGTGACAAGGTCAATCTGACCTACTACGAGTCGACCGTCTATCAGCTGCGCAAGCCCGGTTCGCCTTCGAAGATGAGCAGCGAGTCCGCGGCGCTCGCGCCGTCCAAAGGTGCCATGCCCGGCGGCACGATGGCGGTGCAGACCAAGTCAACGGTCACGGTCAAATCGATCGACATGAAGGTCCCGTCGATTACCGTGGTGACTGCTGACGGCCGCACCGTTTCACGCAAGGTGGACGACAAGAAGAACCTCGAGGGCGTGAAGGCCGGCGACAAGATCGACATCACCTACACCGAAGCCATCATCGCGAGCGTCGACCGCAAATAGCGTCCGGCGGCTCTCAGAACGCGTCCTGGATCGCCAGGTACACGCCGTGGGAGCCGCTCTTCCCCCACGCCACGTCGAGGCAGAGATTGGTGCGCGAGCGCTTGTTCAGCAACAGCCGCAAGCCCGCGCCGAATGCCGGCGCGCCCGACTCGAACAGGTGCTCGCCCGCTTCCAGATTGGTCACCGTCGTCAGGTTGCTGAACGCGACCATCCCGAGCAGTCCGTTCCTCATCAGGTCGCTCCGATATTCCACCTCACCGTACATCAGGCGTTCGCCCCGGTAGCGTCCCTCGCGGTAGCCGCGGGCTGATCGTCCGAGCAGATCCATGACCGTCGTCGGCAGATCGAAATAGGGCGGCGCGCCGGTCGTTGTCAGGTCGGTGAAGTACCAGAAGCCGAGATGCTGGCGTCGCTTGGTCGGAAGTGGAGCGTAGGCTCGAAACTCCAGGTGCAGCGACTGCCATGCCGAATCGCTGCCGAGGAAGTCGCCGAAGGAAAAGCGATACGCCGCGTTCGCCATCACGCCGTGCTGCGGGTCGATGAAGTTGTCGCGCGTGTCGAAGAGGACATTCGCGCTGACACCGGCGGAAATCTGCCGATCGATCGGCAACCCGTGGTCCAGGCTATAGGTCTCGTAGGGAGAGCCGGTGAGGCTCACTCCATCCGCCCCCTTCACGTTTGCGTGCGCGTCGAATAGAAACCCGCCGCCGACGAACAGACTCTTGCGGACGCGCCGGTAGGCGGTTTCGTGAACGCGGTAGAAGTCGAAGTTCGTATCGATGGCCGCCGAGTCCGGCGTGTTGGTGCCGAGGCCATAGGTGTCCTGCGCGGTCAACTGGATGCGGTTGTCGCCCTCGATGAACCACCGGTCGTCGGCAGTGAACATGCCGAACCTGGCGTTGAAGATCAGCTGATTCTTCGTTGTGTATGTCAGGCTCGAGATCAAGGACGAGATGCGCGTGGTCGCCGGATCGCCGCGAATGAATGCAATCTGCGCCGCCGCGCCGATCGAGACGCCGCTTGACGGATTCGATCCGATGATCGGCGCAGCCGTGATCATCGGCCGGCCGAGCTCCGCCGCATCGGGCGGCGGTTTCGGATCCTTGTGTCGAACAGCCCTGAACAAGTCGCCGAGATCCATCAGCGCGTCCGGATCGGTCGGATCAATTGAATCGACCGCAGCGGCCGGCGCGGCAGGAGTTACGGTCGCCGCTTGCCCAGGCAGTACAGCTTGAACGAGTGTCCTGTCGCTCGGCCCCTGTGCCGCCGCAGCCGCGGCAGGAATCACGATCAGGAAAACCCCAACCGCCCCGAGCAGTTTCGTTCTCAAGCATTGATGCTCGTTTGGTTGCGCGATCTCAGCTATGCAGTTCCGGCAGTGGCGCATGCGGCGTTGGCTGCGACAAGTTTTTTGAGCGTGCCGAAACCGCATAGCAAACTCAACCGGAATGTGGCATCTTAGGCCCATGAAAAGCCTCCTCATTTCTGCCCTGATGGCTGGCGTCGTGGTGGGCGCCCCACAAAGCAAGCCGACCGATGTTCCGGCGGATTTCAGCGCGACCGTACAAGTGGCCGGCGAACTCGGTGCGGCCGCAGGCATCATGAAGATTCACATCGACCGCTCCACGGCCGAGAGCGATCGGACGGCCATGATAAAGGCCCTGCGTACCGACGGGTATCAGGCGTTCCTGCCGGCGTTCCGGAAACTCCCGGCTGTCGGCTATATCCAGATCAAGGACCAGAAATGGAACCTGAAATGGGCGGTCTTCGAGCCCAAAGATCTGGGTGCACACATCACCATCGCGACCGACGAGCCGGTCTTCTTCGTCGGCGGCAGCCAGCCCGATGCCAAGCCACGTGCGGGCTACGAGATGAGCGTCGCGGAGATGGACATCGACACCATCGGGATGGGCAAGGGCACGTTCGCGGCGGCGGCCCGCGTCAAGCCGTCGGCGAACGGGACCACTGTCACCGTCGATGACTACTCCGGCAAACCATCGCAGTTGACGATGATTACCCGCACGCGCCCGTAGCAGGTGGTAGGCTGTCGGATCGGAATCATCCATCCGACAGCTTCGACATGACCTCGACCCGCCGTCACGTCTGGCTCCTGGTCGTCCTCCTCGTCGCCGCCCAGTCGATTTCGGTATCCGCCAAACGCAAAGACGATCATCTCATCATGGCCAACGGCGACCATGTCGTTGGCGAAATCAAGAAGCTCGAACACGGTCAGCTCTACTTCAAGTCCGAGTACATGCTGAATTCGATGCAGGTGGACTGGACGCAGGTGCGGGAGCTGCGCAGCCACGACGCGTATCAGGTGCTGTTGTCGAACGGCCAGCATCCGACTGGGACCATTGACCGTGCGGCGGACGGAACCTTCACCATTTCCCGATCCGGCTCAACCATGGTCTCGACCGTTTTCACCGAGGTCATCGCCATGTTGCCGGTCGAATCTGATTTCTGGGCGCAGCTGACCGGCAACATCAACAGCGGCTTCAGTTACACCAGCGGCAACAGCCAGACGCAGTTCACGGCGAGCGGCGAGGTTGCGTACGTCATGAGCCGCTACATCTTCCATCTCAGCGGCAGCTCGACGTTCAGCGGTCAGTCAGACGGCACGAACACCAACCGCAACAACATCAACCTGACGAACCAGTTCACAATCAAGCCAAAGCTCTTTGCGGTGGTTCTCGGGGACTTGCTGAACAGCGATCAGCAGGAGCTCGATCTGCGCACCACCCTCGGTGGCGGCCTCGGCCGTCAACTGGTTCAGACCGAACGAACCTCCCTGGCGTTCTTCGCCGGGGTCGTCTACACCAACGAACGTTACTCGACGCCGCCCGATCCGAACGAGCCTGGATCGCAGAACACCAACAACATCGAGAGCGTGCTGGGACTCCAGTTCGCCATGTTTCGCTTCAAGACGACCGATATCTCCTCGACGCTGTCCGTCTATCCCAGCTTCACGACGCCCGGTCGCGTGCGCCTCAATTTTACGCCGACCTTGAATCTCGAGATCGCCCGCAACCTTTACTGGAACTTCACGCTCTACGAGAACTACGACTCCCAGCCGCCGGTCAATGCCAACAAGAACGACTTCGGCGTGACCAATTCGATCGGCTGGAAATTCTGAGCCTGCCGAATCTGCATAGTCCCTTTCCGGCCCCCTTCTCTAGGCTAAAGTCGTCGAGTAGTGAGGGGCTCTGCTGATGATGGCGAGATTGGCTTTCGCGAGCGACTGGCGTGCGGCGGTCGCGATCCCGGCGATCGTTGTTGTGGCTGGCGGGACGACTTCTGCTGACGCGTCCGCTATCTACGGCATCGTCACGATGGGGCGGAAGCCAACATCGACGGGGGCGTCGGCCTGGTCGGCGAGGTTCCACAGCGGCTGCGGTGACGGGGAATTCCGCGGCGGCGGCCGGTCGTTTGGCGGCGGGCGCCGGCGATGAAGCGCCGTCAGTCGCCGTGGGCCGACGATCAGGAGACAGAATCGATCAGCCCGATCAGGTTTCTTATCGCGCTCGCCCTCGTGACCCTGTTCGGAGCGTGCTCGCCCGCATCTCGAGGCTGGAAGGACACGCCGGCCGCAGTTACTTCGCCGCTGGAGCAGCGTGACACTGACGCGCTGGTCAACATTCCCAGCGAACTGAACTCACTTACTTGGACCGAATTGCCCTTATAAGGATGACCATGAAAATCGTTCGAGTCGTTTCGATCGTCGCCGTGTCGCTGTTCGCGCTCGTGTCGTCGGCCCATGCCCAGGACGGCCGCATTTCGATCAGCGCGGCGATTGCGGTCGACCCATCGCTCAGCGGGACTGTCCTCAATCCCGGAGTGGCCGGCCCGGCGACTTTCACCGGCACCAAGTGGACCGAGTCGCACTCGACCAACTCGCCGTTGTTCGAAGTCGATCTTGGTTATACGGTGGCACCGCGCACCGAAGTGCTCGGCGGATTCGAATACGGCCGTGCCGGATCGAATCTGCTCACGGTCGGATCTCAGCTCGGAGCGCCGCTCAATGCGTCCTTCAGCCCGTACCAGTTCTGGGGGTTCAACGGGGGTGTACGCGCCGGTCTCGACCACGGCCATGGTGGATATGGCATCGCCACGTTCGGATTCCGACAGGTGAGTTCGATCGACATGACCCTGACCCAACCCGGGTTTACGTCGATTCGAAGCCTCTACGATTCGACTACGGCTCCGGCGTTCGGTTTCGGAGGCGGTTACCTCTTCGGCGGTGCCACTGGTGTCAGCTTCGGCTTCGAGCTGGGATTCAAGCACACGGGCTCGCTGGCGCCGGCGGCGGCGTCGCCACAGCTGTCAGCGATCAACGCTGAAAGCGCCCGCTGGTCGCTGCCGATCGGTTTCATCGTCCGCTTCTGATCAGCTCAGGCAGCGGGACGGCATGAATCCCGTGCCCAACGGACTCGAGAGGAAATAGCGACCGGCACGTTCCCAACCTTGTTCCGAAATCGCATAGTCGCGCCGCACGGCTAGTAGCGACAATCCGACCGTCCAGCTCGATGTCCCGAATTCTGTCTACTCGTCGCACCTTTGTTACAGGCCTCCTCGTCCTGGCGCTGTTGCCGGCGATGGTGGTCGCACAGGCGCCGAAGGATCCGCTGCCTTCGTGGAACGACGGACCCTCGAAACAGGCGATCGTGAAGTTCGTCTCAGCGGCGGTCAAGCGCGGTGATCCAGGATTCATCGCGCCGGACGATCGCATCGCCGTGTTCGACAACGACGGCACACTGTGGGCCGAACAGCCGATGTACGTCCAGATGGCCTTCGCCCTCGATCGCGTCAAGGTGCTCGCGCCGCAACATCCGGAGTGGAAGACGACGCAGCCGTTTAGAGCGGTGCTCGACGGCGACATGAAAGCTCTGGGTGCGAGCGGAGAAAAAGGACTGGTGGAATTGGTCATGGCCACTCATGCCGGGATCACCACCGACGAGTTCGCCACGATCGTCGCCGACTGGATCCGCACGGCGCGCCATCCGAAATACAAGAGGCCGTACACCGAGCTGGTGTTTCAGCCAATGCTCGAGCTGTTGTCGTACCTCCGCGCCAACGGATTCAAGACCTTCATCGTCTCAGGCGGTGGTGTCGAGTTCATGCGGGTGTTCTCACAGCGCGTCTACGGCATCCCGCCCGAGCAGGTGGTCGGCTCGATGATCGAAACCGAGTTCCAGATGAAGGACGGCAGGCCGGTGCTGATGCGGCTGCCCAAGATCGACTTCATCGACGATGGGCCTGGCAAGCCGGCCGGAATCAACAAGTTCATCGGCCGGCGTCCCGTGTTCGCCTTCGGCAACTCCGACGGCGATCAGCAGATGCTCGAGTGGACGACGGCAGGCAGCGGGCCACGTTTCGCCGGCATCGTGCATCACACCGACGGCGATCGCGAGGTTGCCTACGACCGCACCTCGTCGTTCGGCAAACTGGACAAGGCGTGGGACGAGGCGACGGCAAAAGGCTGGACCGTCGTGGATATGAAGAGCGAGTGGAAGCGGATTTTCACGACCGACGCACCCCGATGAATAGAGGAACGGAAATGATGCGGACACGAACACGAACATCGACCATAACGGTCATCGCGTTCGGCATTGCAGCGGCGGCGGTTATGACGAACTGGCACTCGGCCGCTCCCAGCGTTTCGGCGGCAGGCTTGACGGCCGCATCCGCGGCCGTCAAGAAGAACGGACCATTCATCACCACGTCCGCGGCGGCAGCACATGCCATAGCGGCGCAGCAAACCGCGGCCGGCGCGAAACCAAATATTTTGTCATCTTTGGTGACGACGTCGGACAGACCAACATCAGCGCCTATGGCTTGGGTGTCGTCCGTTACAAGACGCCGAACATCGACCGCATCGCCAAGGAAGGCTTGACGTTCACCGATTATTACGCTGAGAACAGCTGCACCGCAGGCAGATCGACGTTCATCACCGGTCAGTCCGCACTGCGTACAGGGATGTCCAAAGTCGGCATGCCCGGCGCCCCAGTCGGGCTCCAGGCGCGCGATGTGACGATCGCGCGAACCCTGAAGCCGCTCGGTTACGCCACTGGTCAATTTGGCAAGAACCATCTCGGTGACAAGGACGATTTCCACCGATTTCGATGGTGGTGACCTATGCGCTCGGCGGTGGTGTGTCGGCCCCGCCGGTGACGCTCACGTCTAAGCCGCTGACATTCGAAGCGCGGCTTCCTCCCGGCGCCGATGACATCCGGCAGTTCGTCTCGGCCTCGACGTTGACGTTGACGCAGCAGTTCAGCCGGGCGCTGACCGGCCTCAAAGTAGGCGGCGCGGTCACGCGGACGATATCGATGACGGCGACCGACTCGTGGTCGGCGATGCTTCCGGCGGTCGAGACCGCCCCGATCGACGGTGTGTCCATCTACCCCAAGGCGCCAGTGCTGCGGGATATCAACGCCGATCGTGGCGCTCGACGCGCCGAGCGGATCGAGTCCACGAGCTACGTCTTCGAGCGTCCAGGATCGTTCACATTGCCGGCCGTCAGCGTCGCCTGGTGGGACGGCCGCGCGCAGCGGATGCGTACCATTGCGCTGCCGGCGACGCCGATCACCGTCGTCGCCGCGGCCGCCTCGTCTGCATCGGAGATTGCCTTCAGGGACGAGGAAGGGGAGGCGCGAGCCGCCGAAGCGCTGGTGCGTGCGGAGCGACAAAAGCGCGACCGTCTCGCGATCCTGGTCGCGTCAGGCGTGCTTGCGTTCGTCGTCATCGTCTGGATGGTGCGGCGAGTTGGTCCGCGGATCGCCGGCGCCGTGGCTGATGGATGGCATGAAGCGATCGAATCGGAGCCGGTGTATTTCTTTCGTGCATGGCGCGCCAGCCGTTCCGGCCATGCGAGCCGGACCTATGGCGCGACGCTGGCGTGGATCGATCGGATTTGGACGATGCCTGGCGAGCCGGCGACAATCGAGCAGGTTGCGATCGCGACCGCCGATCCGGCGCTGGCGCATGAGGTCACCGCGCTCGAGGCGCAGTTGTTCGGACGCCCGGATCCCGCGCGTGACGCTTGGTCGGGCCGGCGATTCTCGGAGCTGCTGTGGAAGGCGAGAAGGATATTGCTCGAGAAGTCCCGGGTTCATGCCCATGCCGGAGTGGCGCCGCTGCCGCCGCTCAATCCCACCGATCACCATGGCCGCGTTCACACTCAACCCAGCTGACCATAAACCATGAAACTCGACGCGATCATCGCCAGGAGTCGGAAGTTCGTCCAACCGTACCGCGTCACCAACGGGAAGCATTTCAGCCTCACGCGGTTCGCCCCGGACGATATCGGCCCGTTCAAGAAGCACGGGAAAGACGAGGCCGCGGCACTGCTCGACGAAGGAGTCGAGGCGCTGTCGGCGCTGCAGGAACTGCTGTATGCCTCGGACACCTGGTCAGTGCTGTTGGTGTTCCAGGCGATGGACGCCGCAGGCAAGGACAGCGCCATCAAACACGTGATGTCGGGGGTGAACCCGCAGGGCTGCCAGGTGTTCTCGTTCAAGGCGCCTTCGTCGGAAGAGCTCGACCACGATTTCCTGTGGCGGTGCGCCAAGCGGTTGCCGGAGCGTGGACGGATCGGCATCTTCAATCGCTCGTACTACGAAGAGCTTCTGGTCGTGCGAGTGCACAAGGAACTGTTGCAGCGACAGCATCTGCCGCAACGCCTCGTCACCGAGCACATCTGGAAACAGCGATTTCAGGACGTGGCCGGATTCGAACGTCATCTGGCACGCAGCGGCGTGCTGGTGCTGAAGTTTTTCCTGAACGTCTCAAAGGAGGAGCAGAAGAAGCGATTCCTGGAGCGGCTCGATCGTCCTGAGAAGAACTGGAAATTTTCGGACGCGGACCTGCGGGAGCGGGCGCGCTGGAGCAGCTACATGAAGGCGTACCAGGAGGCGATCAGCCATACAGCGGCTCGGCACGCACCCTGGTTCGTCGTCCCCGCCGACCACAAGTGGTTTACCCGTCTCATCGTCGCCGCCGCGATCATCGACGCGATGGGATCACTCGGTCTGGCGTATCCGACGCTGGGGAGGAGTCAGACGCAGATGCTGGCGAAGGCCAAGCGCGACCTGCAGAACGGTTGACGAGGCTTACCGAATGCGCATATCGCTCCTTCGGACGCCGCGTATTATGCCGCGTCGAACAGAATCGCCACCTTAAGGGACAGCTAATGATTACGTTCCGATTTTCCGCGGCGACACGCGTTGTCGCCGTGTTCCTCAGCGTTGCGCCTGCACTGGCTCAACAGCTGTCGGCCGGCCGCACTAGCGGCCGAAGAACTTGTAGATGACCGAAAACTCCAGACGCGTCGGTGTTGCGTTGTCGAGCTGGTAGTACTTGGTTCGCCAGAGCGAGAGTTCCCCAGCGATCGACAACGCCGGCGTCAGATCGTAGAAGACGTTGCCGTACAAGACGCTGTTCTGGGTCCGGCTCACGAGCGTGGACACGTCTGTCTCGTCCACATTGTCGAGGCCGTAGCCGATGTGGACGCGGTAGACATCCTTGAACTTCTGCTCGACTTCGGCCCACCCGCCTTTGGCCGCGACAGACTGGCCGGTGTCGACGTTGTAGGACTGGAACACCGCGCCCATGTAGTCGCCGAGCAACTGACCGAAGAAGAACTCGCCCTGGACCTTGGTGTTCGGGCCGATGGTCGCCTTGCCGTCGAAGCCAATCGAGTAGCTGTTGCGAAACCGCGTCGCGCCGTCGGAGGTGGTCAAATCGCGCCGGCCGAAATGGCTCCACACGCCGAACTCCGTCGGTCGGCCGCCGGCCATGTCCGCTTTGCCGACGCCGTAGGCGACACGCAGTTGACCGTCCGGCCAACCAGACTGACGCGCCAGCACCTCGCCAGGGACCTGGAATGTCTGAATCGCCTGTGAGAGCGCCCCCTGAATGGTGAGCTGTGCATCGTCACCCATCGGCAGATAGTCCTCGACACGAATCTGCGGCCTGAAAAAGCCGAGGCTGCCCGGTACGTAGCTCCACGGATAGAGGTTCAGCGTCGTCGGCGCCAACGGTGAGATGACGTCGACGGTCTGGCCCATCAGCACCCGCCAGTCCGAATTCTTGAACTCGAGGTAGATGTCGCCGAAGAGCGGCTGGAACACGTTCTGGTTTTGAATCGGGTTCGTGCCGCGCAGGTCGAAATCCACCTTCGCGTTGACGTCGAACTCGTGAATTTTGGCGAATTTCATCTCCGCGCCGAACACGCTGTTGCCTGCCGAGATGTTGAACTGACCGGTGTTTTGCGGGATGTCCGGTCCGGCGAAGTACGCGATGCTGCCGGGAAGCAATGTCTTCGCGTTGAAATTGGCGTTCGCGTTGATGATCGCGAAGGGAAAGAACCAGTGATCCTCCGCTGGAGGAGTCTGCTCGGTTTTGGCCGCGGCCGCTGCGGGCGGCGGATCGTCTGACGCTGGATTCAGCGCCTGGGCGTGGACGGAACCGGCGAACAGAGAGAAAAACAGAAAGGCTGAGATGGCGTTTCGCATATCTCAAGGTTAGAAGAGCGATCGGCACGCGCCTATGCGAATTCGGCAGGAAGTCCCGTAGACTTCGTCGGTGGCCCGAATCTGTCAATTCATAAAGACGACGTTGACTGGCGTCGTTTCCGCGCCGCTGCTGTCCGGCATCATCTGGCCGACCGAACCATGATTCATGTATCGCGTTGTCGCGCGGCGCGGACGGCCGTTCGCGTCTGCGGCGCCGCGCTGACGATCGCCCTGACGTCAGGCACGGCGATGGCGCAGCGGGCCGCTCCGCCCGATTCCGAGGAAAAGATCACCGCCAGCATTACGCCCTACGTCTGGCTGACTGGCTTCGACGGGACGATCAGCGTTGTCGATCGCAGCGCGGCCGTGTCGGCCGGGCTTGCCGACGCAATCAAAAACGGCAATATCGGCGCCTGCGCATCGGCGGAAATCCGGGCCGGAGCGGCGGCGATCCTCCTCGATTTTTCGTTCGCCAATCTGACAGACGCCGCGGCCATTCCGGTGGGCGTCGCCGACCTGACGCCGGTGCACGCCGAGATCGCGTCGGCGCGCCTCGACGCGTTCATCGGCTACCGCATCGTCGACTCGGAACGTCTCGCGCTCGATCTAGTCGGCGGCGTCCGGATCACGCATTTCGGGCCGGTCTTGAAATTCGGGCCCGCCGTTTCCACCGAAGAATTCACTGCCACCGACACGTGGGGCGACGCCGTTGGCGGCCTTCAGATGATCTTTCGGCCTTCGTCGGCCTGGTGGCTGGCGGCCCGGGGAGACGTGGGTGGAGAAGTGCCCGACGAATTCGGGTCGAGCACGTCCTGGCAGCTTGGGGCTGAGGTCGGCCGGACGCTCGGTAAACGAACGTCGCTGGTCGCCGGATACAGAATTCTGCACCTCAGGCGTGACAGCAACGATTTGCACTTCAGTGGCGGCGAAAACGGCTTGCAGGTCGGGGTACGGGTCGGCGGCGCGCGATGACCGCGTTTTATCAATCGAAACTGACCTCAATCGACTAGTCGGCGCGGCTCTGCGGTTCAGGCAGCCGGCAGCCATGCCTCTAACCAGAGCGAAGAGTTTACAGGGGCGTTACTCGTGGATTCGACGGCAGAGTCCATTGAAACTGCCCGCAGTTGCCAGGCTGTCAATTTTTCGTCTAAGAGTGTCGAAATAGCCCGATCTGACAGCGGTTGGGCGTACAATCCCAACCTAGATCGACTCGGCAGGTCTTGGAGTCGAGCCGATTTGAACAGATGCCAGCGCACTTAACAACGAGTCGGCTATTGGTGTTGGCGCTTGCCGCCCAAATCGTGGTGTCTGCGCCCGCGGCTGGCCAGACCGACGCGGTTCGGGCCGTTCACGACCGCACCGAGGCCAAGGACGGTGACGACGCCACGCAAGAGGCGGCGGTCGTCAACGTGAGCAATCCCTTTGGCGACTGGGAGCGGCGGTCATCGCTTGCGGTCGCGGTGGTGGTTGCGGCGCAGGCGTCGCTGATTGTCGCGCTGTTCTGGCAGCACTCGAGGCGGCGCCGTGCCGAACAACAGCTGCGCGCGAGCGAAGACCGCTACGTAGAGGCGGTCGAGGCGCAAACCGACCTCGTCTGCCGCTTCCTTCCCGATGCGACCCTCACGTTCGTGAACGACGCGTATTGCCGATTCGTCGGCAGAACACGCGAAACACTCGTCGGGCGGACATTCACGGAGCTGGTGCCACTCGACGATCGCATTCCGGTCCTCCAACAGCTCGAATCGTTCGTCCGTCAGCCGCGCACCGACTCGTTCGAGCACGAGCTGATTCGGCCGGACGGCTCGTTCGGAGTTGTCAAGTGGGTCGGGAGCGTCAGGACCGATCCGACCGGCGCGGTCGTGGAGCTGCAGACCGTTGGTCGCGACATCACCGATCGGCGAGTGGTCGAGGATCAGCTCGCGGCCCACAAGGCGCGCACCCACGCTCTGTTGTGCGCGTTGCCGCATCTGACCTTCGCGCTGACCCGTGATGGCGTTTATCTGGATTACTACGCCAAGGATCCGCGGGACCTCTTCGTGCCTCCCGAACAGTTTCTCGGCAAGAACATCCGGGAAATCATGCCGCCAGAGATCGCCGACAAAATGAGCGTGGCGTTCGACTCACTCGGCGACGGTCCCGAGCCGGTCATTGTCGAATACTCGCTGCCGCTCGCGGGCGAGGAGCGGCATTTCGAGGCACGGTTGATCGCGTATGGGCCCGACCGCATCCTCAGCGTTGTCCGAGACATCACCAGTCGCCGCCGGAACGAGGCCGCGCTGATGCAGCATGCTGAGAGTCTGCGCGCCAGCCACGAGCGCATCCAGGATCTGGCGGGCCGGCTGATCGCCAGTCAGGAGGCCGAGCGCCAGCGCATCGCCCGCGACCTTCACGACGATCTCAGCCAGAAACTGGCGTTGTTGAACATCGACATCGACCTGCTGGCGCGAGGGGCGCTGGCGCCGGGCGGCGAGTGGTCGGCGCGCGTCCGAACGATTTCGCGCCGCACCCGCGAGATTGCTTCGGATCTTCACCGGCTGTCGCACGAGCTGCACCCGACCAAACTGCAGGTCCTGGGACTGGTCGCCGCGGTCCAGAGCGTGTGCCACGACGTGTCCAATCAGCACGAGATCAGCGTCGAGTTCACGCACGAGGGCGTGCCCAGGAACGTGCCGGTGCCGGCGTCGTTGTGTCTTTACCGCATCACTCAGGAAGCGCTGCACAACGTCGTGAAACACAGCGGTGCGAAGCACGCGGCAGTAAGGCTTTCGACCCAGAATAATTTCCTGTATCTCGAGATCGCCGATCAGGGAGTTGGATTTACCTCGTCCGGTTTCGAGAACAGCGGCCTCGGACTGGTGAGCATGCGCGAGCGCACCAATTTCCTCGGTGGTCGGTTTGTCATCCATTCAGGGCCGGGGCTCGGCACCCGCCTCGGCGTCCGCATCCCGCTCGATGCTGCCATCGGCGACGTTCCGTACGTGGCCGCTGAATCCGCGTAGCTGCCGTTCACGCGCCGCGAAGCATCGGTCGCGCGCCATGCCCTTGCCGAATTCGCATAGCTGAGCCCGCACCGACCGGCTACAACCGGTACCTGTATGAGTGCCGAAGCCGACGCCGCCACGCGACTGCGCCGCGCGCTTTCGCCGTTGCTGCGGACCGACGAGTTCCATCCGCTATCGTCCACGGTTCGTGTCGAGTACGCGGCTGCGTCTCACTCCGGACTTGGTCCGGAGAACAACGAAGATCATTATCTGGTGGGACGCTTGAGCCGGACGCAGACCATGCTCGCGAGCAGCCTGTCCAGCGCCGAATTACCGGGCGACTTCGAAGAATACGCCTACATGATGGTGGTCGCTGACGGTCTCGGCGGCAAGGGTTCCGGCGGCGTGGCGAGCCGGCTCGCGCTCAGTACGCTGGCGCATCTGGCGCTGCATTTCGGCCGATGGAATGTGCGCGTCGACGCTCGAACCGCCACCGAAGTGATGGAGCGCGCCGAATGGTTTTATCGCCGCATCCACGAAGTGGTCAGGGAGCGCGGCGCCGGAAAGTCCGAGCTTAGCGGCATGGCGACCAGCATGACCGCTGCGTACACCGCCGGCGACGAGCTGTTCGTGGCCCACGTCGGACACTCACGAGCGTATCTGTTCCGCCAGGGCGATCTGACACTGCTCACGCGCGATCAGACACTCACCAAGCGGTTGGCCGAGAGCGGACGTCCCGAGCCAGTCCAGGTCGGCACTGAGGATCTCGGTCACATCCTGACCGACGCCATGGGGGGACACATCCCGTCGCCGCGAATCGAAGTGGAGCACTATCGGCTCCTCAACGGCGACTGCCTGCTGCTGTGCTCCGACGGCCTGTCGGACGCGGTTGACCATGACCGGATCGCTGAAGTGCTGATGCAGCGCCGGAACCTGAACGAGCAGTGTCAGCGGCTCATCGATCTGGCTGTTGGCGGCGGCAGCAATGACAACGTCACCGTCGTCCTCGCGCAGTACGTCATCCCGCGATCGTGACGCCGGCCACCGCCCGCGCCCGCTCAGACGATGTGGTTCTTGATCGCGAACTGAATCAGTTCCGCCGTGGTCCGGATCTTCAGGTGCTCCATGATCCGGTACTTGTGGAAGGCGACCGTGCGCGGCGTGATGTTCAGGATCGCCGCCACTTCCTTCATTGAGTGCCCTTCCGCGACCAGCTGAATCACCTCGCGTTGGCGCGAGGTCAACTGCGGCGTCGTTTGGCCCGAATCCCGCCAGTGGAGGATCGATCCGAACAGCCCCTCGGTGACCAGCGGGGTCACGTAGGACCGGCGCTTCATCACTTCGCGAATCGCGGTGTGCAGTTCCGACGCAGCCGAGCGCTTGAGGAGATAGCCGGACGCGCCGGCGCGAAAGGCTTCGGCCGCCAGATCGGGATCCTCGTTCATGGTGAGGAAGATGATCCGCGTGTCCGGCAGCAGTTCCTTCAGTTGACGCGCCGCGTCGATGCCGTTCAACAGCGGCATCGCGACGTCCACGACGACGACGTCCGGTCGCAGTCGGCTGGCCTCGGTCAGCAGCGCGCGGCCGTCGGACACGGCGCCGACGATATCGCAGTCATCGACCAGCAGCTTCTGCAGCGCTTCGAGCAGCAGGGTATGGTCGTCGGCAAGCAGAACGCGCGGCCGGCTCATTCGATTGGTTCCTCGCGTGGGGAGCGCTGACGCAGATGGGGTGGCAAGTTGATCAGTTCGCATAAACAGAAGCCGCGATTGTAGCTCCGAAGGTTGACGCTGCAGCACAGCACGGCGGCAGAGTACGAAAACCTGGGGCTTCGCACTATGCGCTTTCGGAGGGGCAGCCTCGTCAGGCACCTGTCATAAAGACTAGTCGCTGGCTTCATTTCGGGTCGGTATCGTTGGTAGTTTTCCATGCCAGCTCTGGCTTTACCGCCAGTTCATTGACCATTGAAAGTCTGACAATCATCGCTGCTGATGCGAACCGTGCCGCCGGCGACGGCGATCGTCGAGTCGAAAGCCGTAAATAATGTGGGATCGATGGCTTCGGCGATGGCCGACGGACTGCGCGGCGAGTACGTGCAGCTGGAGTCAAAACCATTCTCCGCGCGCTGGGCGGTGGTCCGGATTCCCGGCATCGTCGTCCAGTTCGGGCGCGAGGACATCGCCGTCGTCCGGCGTGTGCGCGTGCCCGCGGATCGCTGGTCGTTCGTCATTCCCCTCGTCGTCCCAGGCTCCGCTCGCTGGAACGGCTGCGCGATCAGGGGCGGCGAGTTGATCGTGTGCGCGCCAAAATCCGAGAGCTACGCGTTCGACCCGGGCGGCATGCGTTTCGTGACGATCAGCGTGCCGGTTCGGTCGGCGGGCAGCCTGGCGGTTGCGTCGCGCGGCCTGGTCATGAATGGCCAGACCAGCGTGCTGCGCCCGTCGCGGCGCGAATTCTTCGCGCTGCGCCAGGAACTGACGGCCATCGACCGGTCGATCGATGGATTCACCGGCAGGCACGAGTGGCACGAGGCGCCGGTGCTGGCGGGTCTGTCCGCCCGGCTGCTTGCCTGCATGAGCGCGACGCCGTGCGTCCGCCTCATCGGCGGCTCGGGCCGCAGTCCTATCGTCCGCCGCGCCGAGGACTTTTTCAGACGGCACGTCGGCGAGCCGGTGTCGATCGCGCAGTTGTCCGCGATCGCCGGCGTCAGCGAGCGCAGTCTGAGAAATGCCTTCTACCACGTCTACACGATCGGTCCCAAGCGCTACCTGAAGCTCTGGCAGCTCCACCAGGTCCACCACGCGTTGCAGACCGACGATCGCGCCGACTCTACCGTGACCGACGTCGCGACACTGCACGGCTTCTACGAACTCGGCCGCTTCGCGGGCGAGTACAAGGCACTGTTCGGCGAAGCGCCGAGCCACACCCTGCAACGGGCTCGCGGCCGGAGCGGGTCGAGCGCCGTCGGCGCCGCGTAACCACTCGAACGATCGGCCACACCGCCGGCCACCCGGCCGTCGCGTTTTTCATCTAAGCTCTCAAGACAAGGCGGAGACGACCAATGGCTCTCAACGACTACGTCACCCTGGGACACTCCGGTTTGCGCGTCAGCCCGCTGTGCCTGGGCGCGATGACTTTTGGCGAGGACTGGGGCTGGGGATCGAGCGTCTCCGAGTCCGAGGCGATCATCGCGAGCTATCTCGAGCGCGGCGGCAACTTCATCGACACCGCCAATCTCTACACCAAAGGACATTCCGAAAAGATCATCGGCGACTTCGTCGGCCGCGACCGCGCCAAACGCGACCGCGTGGTGATCGCCACCAAGTTCTTCGGCAACCTCTATCCTGGCGATCCCAACGGCGGCGGCGCCGGGCGCAAGGCGATCGCCGCGTCGTGTGAGCAGTCGCTCCGTCGGCTGCAGACCGACTACATCGATCTCTACTGGATGCACTGCTGGGATCGTTTCACTCCGATCGAAGAGACGATGCGCGCGCTTGACGATCTGGTGCAGTCCGGGAAGGTCCGTTACATCGGCTTCTCCGATACGCCGGCATGGAAAGTGTCCCAGGCACAGACGATCGCACGCTTCCGCGGCTGGGCGCCGCTGGTCGCTCTGCAGATCGAGTACTCGTTGATCGAGCGGACCGTGGAGGGCGAGTTGATTCCGATGGCGCTGGAGATGGGCCTCGGCGTCACGCCGTGGTCGCCGCTGCGCGGCGGCGTGCTCTCCGGCAAGTACACGCGCGAAAACGCCACTACCATGAAGGCGGATCGCGGTGAACGCGTGACCCAGTTCCTGAACGAGCGCTCCTACCGGATCATCGACGAGCTGGCTCGAATCGCGAACGCGCACGGGACGACGTCGGCCGCTGTCGCGCTGGCGTGGGTGCAGCAGCGTCCGGGCGTCGCGTCGACGATCATCGGTGCGCGCCGGCTCGACCAGCTGCAACAGAATCTCGCCGCGCTCGATCGGAGGTTGTCCGCCGAGGAAGTGGCCGGGCTGGATGCGCTGTCACAGCCGACACTGGACTTTCCCGCGGCCTTTCTGAAGAGTTCACTGTCGTTCATGCATGCCGGGGCGACGGTGAACGGCGAACCGTCGATGACGTTCCCGATGGTGCCGACGACCGACGCCGAACGCTACTAGGTCTTCTCGAGACGCCTGGCAAGAACGAGCAGGCGCTCCGCGATCACGTTGATCTGGAACGCGTTCGCGGGTCGCCGGTAGAAGGCATCGAAGTCGCGGTCGGTCACTCGCTCGAGTGCGAGGATCTCCCGCGTCTTGCGGACCTGCGGTCCGAACTGGACTTCGAACAACTGTGCGGTCTCGGCTTCATAAAGGAGGACACGTTGCACGTCGCGGTCCCAGGTGGCGGGCGCGGGTTTCGGCGGCCCGTGACGCGCGCGTTCCCGCAGAAACAGCTCCATGTCGCCCGACAGCTCGACGATCCGAAGGTGAAGCTCGGTCTTCTGTTCGAGCACGAGATAGTCGAACATCTTCTCGTGCACCCAGAGCCTGCCGCTGTACCAGGCCATGCCGGTCGACACCAACAGGACCACGACCAGCAGACGATGTTCGCGGTCGAATTCCTGGCGCGAGCTGACGGCGGCGGTCACGATCGTCGCAATCATGAGGATGGCGTCGAGCGTAAGGTAGCGATCGGCGATGACGACCGCCGGCGGCGTCAATCGCGCCGCGGCAATCACGACGATGAACAACCCGAGAATCGCAGCGGCGACCGGCACTTTCCACGACGCTGACATGCTGCGAACAGCTTACCCTCGCCCGATGACGCCATCAGCACCGTCACGGTTTTGTCACGGCCACGTCCCCCCTGTGACACCTTCGTGTTGTCTGATGAGGTGTGTCTTTCCGGAGGTCGAACGTCAGGGACCGGTTGATGTCTCCGATTGTCGCGGACTATGCCGCGTCGTTTCGCGATCTCTATCAGCAGACGGGCATGAACCTGCCACAATCGTTGATCATGTTCTCCATGGAAATGGTGCGACGAGGCTGGCGCGCCGCCCGGGGCGTGCGATGACGCGCCTGACGGCGTGTCTGATATCTCTCACGCTGATCGCGACCGTCAGGGCAGCTCCCGCGGTTCCTGACCTGTCCGGCGCTTGGACACTTAATCGCGCCGCCAGCGATCTGCCGACCGAAGCCGGCTTCGATCCTGACTATCACGACAGCACCGGATCGACGGCCGGCGGCCGGTCAGGTGGTTCGGGTGGTGGCAGAGGCGGTCGCGGTGGTGGCGGCGGCTCCGGCTCGAGCGGCATCGGGTCGGGTGCGATCTCGACAAAGTTCGAGAGTCCCGAGGACAGTCAGAAGATCAAGGAACTGGTGGCTGAGGTGACCCATCCGCCGCAGACGCTCACGATTGCTCAGTCGGCCACTGAGATCACGATTGCGGATCCTGACGGCAAGAGCCGGACGTTTCGAATCAACGGCAAGGAAGAAACGATTCGACTGGACGCTGGACCGATTGGCGTCGTCACCAAGTGGGAAGGAGCGCAGCTCGTGATCCACTACGTCGTGGAAAAGAATCACGAGCTGCGCGTCGGACTTTCGCGCGCCGCTGACGCACGGCGCCTGATCGTCACGTCGCAGTTTGCCGAGAGAGGCCGCGGCGAGACAATCAAGCGAGTCTACGAATAACTACTTCGACTGTTTCTGATACAGGCCGATCGTCTCCGTCGTGCCAAGCACGTGCCCGGTCATCGCTTTCTCGACGTCGGCGCGGCTGGCGCCCTGGGCCACGCCGATCGTTTCGACGTCCAGCGCGGACAGCTTGAAGTGATAGTGATGCGCGCCGGTCGGCGGGCAGGGGCCGCCGTAACCCGGACGGCGGAACCCGCTGTTCGCTGACACGCCGACCGAGCCGACCGCGAATCCTTCCGGCAGCTGCAGCGTCGCCGCCGGAATGTCCGCCAGCACCCAGTGCGTGAACCCTCCCGGCATTGGCGCGTCCGGGTCGTCCATGATCAACACGAAGGATTTCGTCCCAGCCGGAGCATCCTTCCAGGTCAGCGCCGGAGATGGCGCCGTCTGGCCGGCGTCACAGGTGAACTTTGGCGGGATGTTGCCGCCGTCGGTGAACGCCGGGCTGGAGATCGAAAATGCCGCGGCCGCGATCAGAATCCCAAGCATGGTGTGCGCTCCTAATCAGCTTGCAGCGCCCGCGTCGGATCGATCGATGCCGCGCGGCGCGCCGGAATCGCACTGGCCACCAGCGCGACGCCCAAGAGTGTGGCGACGACGGCGACGATCGTCAAGGGGTCGGTGCTGGTGACGCCGAACAGCTGACTGCTGAGCACGCGGCCCGCAGCAAGGGCCGCGACCACGCCGGCCACCGCGCCGATTGCGACCGGCTTCAGCGCCTGCGTCAGAATCAGCATGACGACGCTGCGGCGGCTGGCGCCCAGTGCGATCCGCACGCCGATTTCCTGCGTGCGCTGACTCACAAAATACGCGATCACGCCGTAAATGCCGCCCGCCGCAAGCAGCAGCCCGATGCCGCCGAGCAGCGACAGCAGCAGCGTGTTGAACCGCGACTCCGACAGCGTGCGGTCGATCCGCTGATCCATCGTCTGCACATCGAACAGCGGCAGATCCGGATCCACCCTGGCGATTGCGGCGCGCACCGGCTCGGCGAGCCGCAAGGGATCGCCGTCGGTTTTGACGACGACATAGAACGTGCGGAACCAGTGCCACGCTGCCTGCGGCGCCTGTGCCAGCGGCAGATAGAACTCGGGCCGCGGATCGATCGACGGCCCTTGCGAGCGAAGATCGGCGGCGACGCCGATCACCGTTTTCCAGTTGTGGCCGCCATCAGGCCCTGGCTCGCAGCAGTCGATGCGCTTGCCGATCGGATCCTGGCCAGGAAACGCCTTCGCCGCGAGCGCGACGCTGACGATCATCACCTTCTCGCCGCCGGTGCGGTCGTCGTCGGTGAATCCGCGTCCCTTGACGATCGACGTCCGCATCGTTTTGAAGAAGCCGGGCGTGGTCAGGTGCAGCACGCTCGGCACGAGGTGCGTGATGACCGGTTCTGGCGCGCCCTCCGGAAACAAGCCGTTGCCGCCACTGCCGCCGCCCATCGCGACGTACTGCGTCACGGTCGATGCCGTGACGCCCGGCAACTGCGCCGCCGCTTCGTTGATGCGCCGCAGCACGTCGCTTTCGCGTGCCGGGTCGGTGTAGACGGCGTCCGGCAGCGTAAAGCGCGCTGTCAGCACGCCGGCGGACTCGAATCCGAGCGGCACGTGCTCGCGCGCGAGGGCGCTGCGAATCAGCAGGCCCGCGCCGAACAGCAGAAGCAGCGACAGCGCGACTTCGGCGGCGATCAGGCTGACGCGAACGCGATCGCGAAAACCGCCGCCGGTGGCGCCCCGACCGCCGTCACGCAGTGCGCGCTGGGCATCGGATCGCGCCAGCCGCAGCGCCGGCGCCAGGCCGCACAGCACACTGCTGACGAAGGCGAGCGCGATGGCCACGGCGAGAGCCGCCGGATCGATTCGCGCCTGCTCGATACGCGGTACGCCGGGCGGCGTCCATGCGACCAGCGCCAGGATGGCCCAATGCGCGATCGCGACGCCTGCAGCGGCTGCGGCCAAGGCCAGCACCACACTTTCGGTGAGCAACTGCCGGACGATGCGTCCGCGTCCGGCGCCGAGGGCGGTGCGCACGGCAATCTCGCGACCGCGTGCCGCGCCGCGCGCCAGCAGCAGATTGCCGACGTTGCTGGAGGCGATCAGCAGAATGACGGCTACCGCGCCAAGCAGCACGATCAGCCGCGCGCGATAGTCGCCGACGAATTGCTCGCCGAACGGACGCGTCGCGAACGTCAGGCCCGTGCAGTCTTGCGGAAAGTCGTGCTGATTGCGGACGGCAACGGCTTCGAGCTCGCGGTGCAGCTGTTCACGCGACACCCCAGGCTTCAGCCTGCCGTAGACCTCCAGGTGATGCTCGTCGTGCAGCACCCGCTGCTGCGGCGTGAATGCGATCGGTGTCCACAGATCTTCGGTGTCGGCCGAGAGATCGAACGACACGGGCATGACGCCGACGACGGTGTAGTTGACGCCGTTCATCCGGATGTCGTGGCCGACGATGTCGCCGCGCCCGCCGAACTGACGCGCCCACAGGTGATGACTCAACACCACGACGCGCTCGTTGCCCGGCTGATCTTCTTGTGACGTGAATGTCCGCCCGAGCGCGGGACGCGCGCCCATCACGTCGAAGAAGTTCGCAGTCACCGTTGCGGCGACAACGCGTTCCGGCGAGACGCCGTCGGCAAGATTGAAGTTGAGAAAATTCGCCGCCGCCAGGCCTTCGAGCGAATTGACCGTGCCGGCCGCGGCGTCGATGTAATTGCCGGCCGACAGGCTCGACAGATTCCCCTGATAGACCTCGCCGACGACCAGCAATCGCTCCGATTCACGTAGCGGCAACGGGTGCAGCACGACGGCGTTCAGCAGGCTGAAGATCGCGGTGGTGCCGCCGATGCCCAGCGCAAGGGTCAAGATCGCGACGGCTGCAAAGCCCGGATTCTTGCGGAGCTGACGGAACGCGAAGACGATGTCCTGCGCCAACTCGCCGGCGTATTGCCAACGTTGCATCGTGCGGTTCCTTTTTGTGCCGAGGGTTCGAAGTTGCTCGCGGGTTGCGTCGAGGTTGCCGACGCGGCGCCTCGCTTCGCGTCGTGCCGCGGCTGGTTCCCAGCCGCGTTCGACGAGATCGCGAACCCGCATCTCGAAATGGAATGCCAGCTCCTCGTCGACTTCGTCGCCGACTCGCGGACGCCAGAAGACACGGCCAAACGGATTCATCGGTTCGCGGCTCGGCAGTTCAGGGCTCGATCAGCACTCTCGAGATCGCCGCAGCGAAGCGGACCCACTCCTCGGACTGCGTGGCGAGCTGGCGCCGGCCCTTGGCTGTGATCCGGTAGAACTTGGCGCGGCGGCCCAGGTCGGAGAGGCCCCATTCGGCGTCGACCCAGCCCTTCCGTTCCATTCGATAGAGGGCGGGGTACAACGAGCCCTCCTCGATTTCGACGACGCCGTCGGTAGAGTCCTCGAGCGCCCGGGCGATGGCGTAGCCATGGCGGCGTCCGCCGGACAGGACCTTCAGGACGAGTGTGTCGAGCGTACCGTGCAGCAGTTCGGTGGTATTGGCCTTGTTGTCGATGGTCATCTGATGCCTAGATAGTCAAGGTATCAGGCTTAGACGTGGCCGGCACCTCAATGGTTCTCCCTACGTACCGGCCGTGATCACGCCGATACGATTGAGGGCTGAAAATCTGGCCGACTGCCGACTGATTCAGGGACGGCTGACTGGGGACTGAGTGTGTTGCGCGCGTTCGGACTGAGCGACAAAGGGCTGGTCAGGCCCACCAATGAGGACTGCTTCGCGATTCGGGAGGAGCTCGGACTTCTGGTGGTCGCCGACGGCATGGGCGGCCACAACGCCGGCGAAGTGGCGGCTCGTCTTGCCGTGGAGACGGTGGTCGAGACAGTCCGCAACGGCGACGCCGAGCCGGCGCAATGGCCGTTTGGCTTCGACCCGGCGTTGTCGCGCAACGGCAATCTGTTGCGCACCGCGGTGCACCACGCGAATGCCCGGATTCTCGAAACCGCGACGGCAGACCCTCAGTACGCCGGCATGGGCACGACGGTGGTCGCGGCGCGCATCGACAACGGTACCATCGCAATTGCGCACGCCGGCGACAGCCGTCTCTATCTCTTCGAAGGCGGCCGCGTGCGCCCGATGACGCAGGACGATTCGTGGATGGCGACCGTTCTGGCACACGATCCCCCTGTTGATGCACTGCTGCTGCAGCATCATCCGATGCGGAACGCGCTCACCAACGTGGTGGGATCCCGCGCGCGGACCGACGTGCATGTCGCTGAAGCGCCGCTCGCCGGTGGTGAACTGCTGTTGCTGACGACCGACGGCGTGCACGGCGTGCTCGATGAGTGCCGGATCGGGGAGTTGCTGCAGGCGGAGGAGGATCCGGCGGCGATTGCGAAGAACGTGATCGCGTCGGCGCTGGCGCGGGGCAGCCGGGACAACTGTACGGCTGTCGTCGCGCGCTATCGATGAACTATTCGATGTAGGAGTAGCCGCAGTTCTCGCAGGTCCAGGTGCGGCCCTGGCGATACATGTTGTGGCCGCACTGGGGACACTCGCGGTACTCGTTGCCGTCCGCGTCGATCCTGGTTCGGGTCAGCGGATTGTCGTCGTCCTGACTGCTGCCGCCTTTTCCAGCCGGCGCCTTGTCGGCTCCGCCGTTGTCACCCTCGGGCTGGCTGTCCTTGTCGGCTGACGGATCCTTCTTCGTGTCGGGACGCGGTTTGTCTTGTCCCTGTGCGAAGACGATCAGCGGTGATGCGGCGGCGACGCCGAGAAACCCGGCCGCGGCGAGACCGGAGCCGCGCAGAAACGACCGCCGATCGAGGCTCCGTTCGAGCTTTTTCAGGATGTCTTCGTGCATCGCCACCCCAATATAGATGGATCGCCGGGCGGCCCTGGTAAATCTTTGTCTTTTTACCCGTCTTTTACCCGACGAACTTATAGCCCGCGCCGTGAACGGTCAGGATGTGCTCCGGCTCGTGCGGCGCCGTCTCGATTTTCTGGCGCAATTTGGCCACGAAGTTGTCGATGGTCCGGGTGGTCGGCGATTCCTCGTAACCCCAGACCTGGTTGAGGATCTGTTCGCGGGTGACCACCTGCCCGGTGTGCGCCACCAGGTAGCGAAGCAGGTCGAACTCGCGCGCGGTGAAGTCGATACGCACCCCTGCGCGATGCGCCTGATGCGTGCGGAAATCGATTTCGATGTCGCCGATGCGGCAGGTTTCGAGACCCGACGGCCGTCCGCCGGCGCGCCGCATGACCGCACGCACGCGCGCGAGCAGTTCGGTGATGCTGAACGGCTTGGTGACGTAGTCGTCGGCGCCAAGCTCGAGCCCGAGCACTTTTTCCGTTTCCTGCGACCGCGCGGTGAGCATCACGACCGGCGTCGGGTTGGCGCGGGCACGCAGCTCGCGACACACCTCGAAGCCGTTCTTGCGGGGCAGCGTGATGTCGAGAATCACCAGATCCGGCGCCGAGGAAATTGCCTTCGCCAGACCGTCTTCGCCGTCCGATGCGGTTACGACTTCATATCCTTCCAATTCGAGGTTGTCACGCAGACCGAGCAACATCTGTGGCTCGTCCTCGATCACGAGAATTCGCTTCGTCACTTGCCGTGTCTCCTGCATAGAGCGGGAAGTACAGCCCAAAGGTGCTGCCTCGCCCCGACTCGCTGTCAACGCGCACCTGGCCACCGTGACCACGCATCACGTGCTCGACGATGGACAGTCCGAGGCCGGTGCCCTGCGGGCCCGAACCGGCATCGGTCTGGATTCGGTAGAATTTCCGGAAGATTTGGCGATGTAGCCGCGCTGGAATTCCGACGCCGTGGTCCGTCACCCGGACCACGCCAAACTCTCCGTCCCGCGTCACCTCAACGAGGATGTCGCGATTCTCTGGAGAATACTTCATGGCGTTCGACAGCAGGTTCTCGAGCGCCTGCTCAGTTGCCTCCGGGTCGATCAGCACCGGCACGGGCGGCTCGAGTCTGGAGGTCACCCTGAACTGGTTGTGCCGGAACTGGCTTTCGAGTGAATCGAGCACCCGCTGCGTCACCGTCGTCAGATCGGTCGGTTGCCGCCGGTATTGACGCAATCCGGCCTCGATCCGCGAGAAATCGAGCAGGTTGTTGATCAGCCGAGTCAGCTTGCGTGCTTCGCTGTTGATGATGCGGTAGTACTCGGTCGCCCGTTCGGTGTTTTTCAGACGGCCGAGCTCCAGGGTTTCGGCGAACAGCTGGATCAGCGCCAGCGGCGTTTTCAGATCGTGCGACACGCTCGAGACGAAGTTCGATTTCAATTCGGCGAGCCGTACTTCACGGGCGGCGGCGCGGGTCACGAAAAATACACCCAGCGCCATCACCCCTGCCAGCACCGCCATCATCACCCGCTGCGGTCTGGCCCGGGCGGCGACGATCTCGGGAATCGACTGTGCTCCGTACCCGGTGCGAACGTGCCAGGTCTCGACCGTTTCGTTGGTCGGCGCAATCAACTGCTCGAGATCGGTTTCGTAGAACACGATCTTGAATGGCCGCTCGTCGACGAAGTGCGACGGCATCGACCCGCCCGCCGGGTAGATCACGTGCGAGTCGTTGTCGATGACCGTGACGTCGAGTCTGGGGAATCCGGTCGGGCCCTGCAGCCGGTTGAGGCGCCCGGCGACGAATTGCGGAATGAAGACCTGGCGCAGTCGTTCCGCGTCGACGCGAAGCGCGACGAAACTGGTCAGACGATCGCGTGACGGAAAGGTGAAGCGCAGTTGCGCCAGGAAATAGGTGCGGCGGCCGTTCAGGTTCGCTTCGAACACCGCAATCGCGCGCTGAGCGGGTGCCATGGCGCGAAACTGGCCGAGCAGCAGCTCGGTTTCCGGTGGATTGGTGACGAAGCGCCGGCTCGTGCGATCGAACGCCAGCAGATCGTTCTTGTGGACGATAGTGTTTTCAGACCAGACGTAAAAGCCATCGACGTACTGCTCCGCGTCGAGGCCCTGATTGAACGTGCTCTGGATGAACGGCAGATCGAGCGGCTCGGTCTGGTACTGGAAAATCTTCAGGACGACGTCGGTGCGCGCGGCGTGCAGGGTGTCCTGCAGGTCCTTCGTAATCGCATCCGCGGTTTCCTGGCTGAGTTGCTGCAGCACCACGGCCGAAGCGTTGCCGAGGTCAGACAGCGAGCGGAACTGGAAGTAGAACATGATCGCGACCGGAATTCCGATTCCAATCGCGAGCAGGGCGGCCAGACGAAGGGTGCGGTCGCGCAGCAGTTGCCCGACGACCGACGGTCCGACGCCGCGACCCGGCGAGGCGGAGCCCGAGGTCTCCATCGGTTCCAGCTTACTCGGATTTGGTGATTTCGGCACCGACCCGGTCGAGGATGGCGCGGTGAACCGCCAGCGCCGGGTGCGCGGTGATCAGCGCGTGGACGACCTCGTAGGCTTCGAGGAGGAGATCGGCGCGCTCGTCGCCGGGCGCGCTGTTCGCCAGCCGCCACAGGTCGCGCTCCGCCGTGTCGGCATCGCCGGTGGCAAACCGGGCCAGCGCCAGGCGGCAGCCCTGACGGACATTCTGGTGTGGATCCCGCCGCCGGCCGTCCTCGTACGCGTCGAGTGACTCCTGATAACGTCCCGAGAGAAACAGCGTGTGACCGAGATTGTAGTAACCGAACACGAATGACGGTTCGAGTTCGATGGCGCGGCGTAAGGCGGCTTCCGACTCGTCGGCCTGCCCGAGTTCCCGCCGTACGATGCCCACGTTGTTCCAGAGCGTGAAGCTGCGCGGATCGCTGGCCAGCGCCTGTTCGAAGGCGGCGGCGGCGCCGTCCGCATCACCAAGCTCGCCGAGAGTCGCGCCCAGGTTGCTGAACGCGGCGGCGAAGTGCGGCATCATCTGACCGGCGCGTGCGAACGAATCGCGGGCACCGGTCATGTCATCGAACACGAGCCGGAGCTTGCCGCGCTCGAACGGAACGGCGGCCCAGTCCGGCGCCAGCTCCGCGGCGCGGTCCAACGCCGCCATCGCGCCGTCACCGTCGCCGTGCTCCCGTCGCGCGCTCGCGAGCGAGAGCCAGGCAACCGCCGATTGAGGATCGAGCGCAATCGCCTCGCGGCAAAGGCGCAGGCGGACCTCGGAATCGGTGGAGGTGTACGCTGCCGCAAGCAGCGCCTCCGCCGTATTTTCGACGGTGCCGTGCGGATCGTTCGTATCGTTGTCATCCGGCGAATTCCCCAGTTGCTGGATTTCGAATGTGCCCCAGGGGCCTCGGCCCGTGAACGCCTCCGGCGCGGCGCGTTCCAGCGATGTTCGATTCGCCGTCGCGATGATGCGATCGCTCGCATCGATCGCGTCAATCCACGTTTGCAGCAGGTAGATGGACTGTGTCAGGACGAGGCGAGTCTCCGGAGATTGAGCATCGGGAAACGCGCGATCGATCTCGTCGAGCAGAAAGGTGCGTGGCCTGGACTCGGGGAGGCTGAGGTCAGAAGGTCGAACGAAGGGAAGGGTCGGCGCGTCGAGTGCGACGACGGTCCGATCGGCTTCTAGTCGATCGCGGGCGGCCTCACGCCGCTGGCGGCTCGAACCACCGACGATCAGAAGATGCATAGGAAGCGGGTTGGCCAGGCAGGCCGGGTGAATCCACGCGACCCACCCGGGGGGCCCGCCTGACCGATCGGGGTGCTAAGGCTGTGCGGTCGCCTTCGGCTGGGCAGCGAGGAAGCCCTGAATCTGCTTCACCGCATAATCCACCTTGATGTCGAACGCCTGCTTGCCGAGCGCGGCGGTCGAGCGCCGGGCGTCGCCGGTGATGCCGTTGTTCTTGCGCGGCGGGGCGTTCGGATCGGTGCGATCCTGACCGCGGCTTCCGGGCGGCGGCATGGGGTCGCCTTCCGCCGTCGCGATCAGGTCCTTGCGTACCCAGCCCTTGTCACCACCCAGATACAGCATCGTCGAGGTGTCGGGAATACCGGCGTGCGAGCTGACCGGATAGCCGTTGGCGGCGAGCCACTTGTCGAAGTCGCCTTGCGCCTTGGCGTAGACCTCGTCAACGAAGTAGACGTGCTTGCCCTGGGGCGCATACTTCGCGTCGAGTTTTTTTGCGACTTCAGCGAAAACCGCGGGCTGCCCGCCGCCGTGGTCGCCCATGATCATCACGTTCTTGAAGCCGGTGATGATGGCCTGTTCGGAAATCTCGGTGAGCATCATGCCGAACACTTCGTTGCTCAGGCCGATCGTGCCCGGCAGGTCGGCGCTGGCTCGATTGGGCGAGAAGGCGAGCGTCGGCATGACGATCGCGTTGCCGAGTTTCAGCGCGATCGCCTTGGCGGTGGCGCGGGCCATCAGCGTGTGGCCGCCGTTGACGTTCTGCGGGCCGCGCTGCTCGGTGCCGCCGGTGTAGACGATCGCCGTGGTCTTGCCGGCGGCGAGCGCCGCCTTTACTTCCGGCCACGTCATCATCTCGAATTCGACCAGCGGCTCTTTCTTGGCCGCGGTCTGCTTCATCGCTGCGGGCTTCATCGCCATCGCGGGGGCGGGTGATTGCGCCAACGCCATCGACGCGGACAGCGCGATCGACGAGGTGAGCACCGGAATCGACAACATTAAACGGCGCATAGGATGGCTCCTTCTGAACTTCTGATTCGTTACTTCTTGAGCGCCTCGAGCTGCGCTTTTGCCTGGGCGTTGTTCGGATCGAGCTCGACCGACTTTTCGAGGGCGGCGATTGCGCCGGGCTTGTCGCCTTTCCCGTTCTTGACCTGGCCAATCGTCGCGTACGTGCGCGCCGACTTCGGGAAGTACTCGAGGTTTGCGTTCAAGTAGGCGAGGGCATCATCCGGCTTGCTGGCGGTGTTGGCTCGCTGCGCGATAACAATCAGGCTGCCCTCGCTGAAGTCGTAGCTCTGGCCGCCATAGAACTGCGTTCGCATCTCCTTGAATCTGGCCAGGCCGGCGGTTGCGCCGCCGTTCGCGGCCGCGTCGGTCACGATGTCGGCGATTTGCTTGGGAATCGGCACGCCGCGATGGCAGGTGACGCAGCCGACGCGGGTCGTCGCGTCGGCCGACTTGCCGACCGCTTCCGGAAGCTTGGTGTTGACTTCGCGCGCCAGCAACATCATGCCGCGCGCGGCTTTCTTGGTGGGCTTTTCGTCGGCGGCCATGTCGTTGCGTCCGCCGCGGCCCTCCATCACGTGACAGTAGTTGCACTGCACGCCCAGCGCCTGCGTGAACGCCTGCATGGTCGTGACGACCTGCTGACGCGGCGTGTCCTTCGGAAAGATCTGCAGGTTGGTCATCGGCGGCGCCGCCGGCGGCTGGGCCGACACCCAGTTGCCGGTGAAGGCCACGATGACGAGGGCGAGCCCAGTGGAGCGAATCATGCGCGGACCTCCTGATTGACGAACGACAGCCAGCGCCGGTACTGCGGCAGCTGACCGCGAACGGCCTGATTGAACGTTTCCTGGAGACGGCGGGTGATCGGCCCCGGCTTGCCGCCACTGATCTGGCGGCCGTCCACCTCGCGAATCGCCGTCACTTCGACCGCGGTGCCGGTAAAGAACAGTTCGTCGGCCGCGAAGACATCCTCCAGGGAAATCGGCTCGACGCGTGCCTCGATGCCGAGGTCGTTCGCGATTTCGAGAATCGACGCCCGGGTGACGCCCATCAGAATGCTGGCGTCTTTGTCATTGGTCACCAGCGTTCCCTGCTTGACCACGAACAGATTCTCGCCGGACCCTTCGGCCACCAGGCCCTGTGCATTGAGGAGCAGCGCTTCGTCGAACCCGCGCCGCTGTGCGTCGTTCACCGCGCGCGCCGAATTGATGTATTGGCCGCAGGCCTTGGCCCACGCCGGGATCGCGCTGTTGTCGAACTTGCGGATCGGCGAGACCGTCACTCGGACACCCGCATCGGCGTTCTCCAGGTATTTGCCGGTCGGTACGGCGGCGATCGCAACGCTCACCGGGCATTCGCTGGTCCAGACGCTGAGCGTGCCCGCGTCGAAGAAGGCCACCGGCCGCAGATACGACGCGTCGAGGCGGTTGGCTCGGACGACGTCCAGGCTGGCGTCGGTGAGGGCGGCCATCGTGTACGGCATAACGAGGTCGTAAAGCGCCGCCGACTTGAAGAAGCGCTCGAGATGCGCGTCGAGACGGAAAATCGCGGGCCCGTCATTGGTCGGGTACGACTTCATCCCCTCGAACACGCCGGTGCCGTATTGCAGGCCGTGCGCCAGCACGTGCACTTTCGCGTCAGCCCACGGCACCAGTGCGCCGTTGAACCAGATTTTTTCAGTCGGTGTGAATCCCATACGGCGTGCTCTCCTGACGTTGAATATATAACGATCCAGCGGCGACGGGCCGATATCTCGACTGACATGTCCGAACTCCGAATTGAAAAGCGGCGGGTCGATGCGGTGCTGATGCTGGCCACCGGCAGCCGGGTGGGTGGCTGTTTCTTCGTCGCCGAGTCGAGTTCGACGCACGCGCCCGAACGTGTCGCCGACCTGCTGAACGGCGAAAGCGGCTTTTTTCCGTTCGAGCTCAACGCCGACGCCGGCGCCAACACCGTGCTCTATAACCGGGCGCACCTGGTCCTGGTAACGCTCAAGGAAGAGGGCACTGCCGAGGTGACCCTCGATCCCGGTTACGACGTGGCCGCCACGCGCCGAGTGCGGATGGTCCTGTCGACCGGGGCGGTGGTCGAAGGCGTGGTGCGGATTTACCGGCCGGCCGGGCGCGACCGCTTGAGTGATTATGGGCGGGCGGCCGAGGGCTTTCGCTACGTCGAGACCGCGAGCGCGACGGTCATCGTGAATCTTACGCACATCGTGGAAATCCGGGAGACGACCGAAGCATGAGCTCAGATCCTGCCGACGCATCACGGCCGAACACGGCCCATATGGACGCCCTGTTCCGGCTGATGGTCCAGGCCGGCGCGTCCGACCTGCACATGATGGTCGGGCTGCCGCCGACGATCCGGAAAGACGGCAGCATGACGCCGCTCGATCCCGCGGCGCCCGCGCTCGACTCCGGCACCATCGTCCGCCTGCTCGATCCGATCACACCGGAGAAGAACCGCAAGGAGTTCGCCGAGCACCACGACACCGACTTTGCCTACGAGATTCCGGGGCTGGCGCGTTTTCGCGCCAACATGTTCATGGATCGCAAAGGGCGCGGCGCGGTGTTCCGGGTTATTCCCAGCAAGATCCTGACGGCAGAGCAACTGGGTTTGTCGCAGGCGATTCTCGGCTTGTGCAAGCTGCACAAAGGGCTGGTGCTCGTCACCGGTCCGACCGGTTCCGGTAAGTCGACGACCCTGTGCGCGATGGTGGACCACATCAACCAGACCCGTCGCGATCACATCATCACGATCGAAGATCCGATCGAGTTCGTGCACGACAACAAGTCGTGCGTGATTAACCAGCGCGAGGTGCACAACCACACCGACGGCTTCAAGCACGCCCTGCGCGCGGCGCTGCGCGAAGACCCCGACATCGTGCTGGTCGGCGAAATGCGCGACCTCGAGACCGTGGCCATCGCCATCGAGACGGCCGAGACCGGACACCTCGTGTTCGGCACGCTGCACACCTCGACCGCGGCGTCGACAGTGGACCGGATCATCGACCAGTTTCCCTCCGATCGGCAGTCGCAGATCCGGGTGATGTTGTCGGAGTCGCTCAAGGGTGTGATTTCGCAGAATCTGTGCAAGAAACTGGGTGGCGGCCGGGCTGCGGCGCTCGAGGTCCTGATCGTCACGCCGGCCATCAGCAACCTGATTCGGGAGTCGAAAACGTTCCAGATTCAGTCGATGATGCAGGTCGGCAAGGCGGTCGGCATGGTCACGCTCAACGACGCGCTGATGGAGATGGTCACCAAGAAGATCGTGTCGCCGGAAGAGGCCTACTCGAAGGCGGTGGACAAGCCGACGTTCGAGACCTTGTTGAAGCGTTTCGGCTTCGACCCGAACAAACCGGCGGCGCCGGCCGGGGCGGTCCCAGCCACCCCGGCACCTTCCCCGGCGGCGGCTCCCAAAGCCTGAGATGTCTTAACCTGGTTGCACGGTTTGAGACGGCCGTGCTATATTCGTCAGGTTCTGTTGGGGCTGGGATCACCCTATCTAGCCTCACCGCTGAAACCAGCGTCCCCGATCAATACCGAACGGCAGCACGAAGGGCCGGGGCAGACCATCCGTCGCGACCAACTAACTTGTTAGGGTCATAGGGTTTTCAGGCGCCAAGCCGCTCCTTCGTGTGAAGGGCGCTTCTAGGCCTGAAGCGACATTTCGTTGCGCTGACGCGCGACCAGATTTGTTCATCTGGTTGTCTGGTCATCCAGCCACTGCCTGCGCGCAGTGGCGAAGTGACCGCACGACCCGGTGACGAGATTGTAAATATGCCGACTATTAGTCAGCTCGTCCGCGCCGGGCGCAAGAAGATCGTCAGCAAGACGAAGAGCCCCGCGCTGCAGAACAGCCCGCAGAAGCGCGGCGTCTGCGTGCGCGTCTTCACCCAGACCCCGAAAAAGCCGAACTCCGCGCTGCGCAAGGTCGCGCGCGTCCGGTTGACCAACGGTATCGAGGTGACGACCTACATTCCAGGCGTCGGCCACAACCTGCAGGAGCATTCGCTGGTGCTCATTCGCGGCGGCCGCGTCAAGGATCTTCCGGGCGTTCGCTATCACGTGGTCCGCGGCACGCTCGACGCGGTCGGCGTCCAGGGGCGCATGCAGGGACGGTCGAAGTACGGCGCCAAGCGGCCCAAGAAGGCTTAAGGGATTTCAGACATGCCACGTAGACGAGTCATCGCCAAGCGGGAAATTGCACCGGATCCGCTGTATCAGAGCGCGCTGGTGACCAAGTTCATCAACTGCGTGATGAGCGACGGCAAGCGCAGCACCGCCGAGCGCATCCTGTACAAGAGCTTCGACATCATCAAGGACAAGACGGCCGACGATCCCCTCAAGGTCTTCAAGAAGGCGATCGACAACGTCAAGCCGAGTCTCGAAGTGAAGTCGCGCCGCGTCGGCGGCTCGAACTATCAGGTTCCGGTCGAAGTGAACCCGAACCGCCGCCTCTCGCTCAGCATCCGCTGGATTGTCGGCTACGCCACCTCGCGCGGCGACGGCAAGACGATGCAGGAGAAGCTCGCCAACGAACTGCTCGACGCCGCCAATCTGCGCGGTGGTGCGGTGAAGAAGCGCGAAGACACGCACCGCATGGCCGAAGCCAACAAGGCGTTCGCCCACTACCGCTGGTAACTCGACGCAATGGCCAGGCAGTCATCGCTCGCGAAAACGCGCAACATCGGCATCATGGCGCACATCGATGCCGGCAAGACCACCACGACTGAACGGATCCTGTTCTACACCGGGATCACGTACAAGATTGGTGAAGTCCACGAAGGCACCGCCGTCATGGACTGGATGGAGCAGGAGCAGGAGCGCGGCATCACCATCACGTCCGCTGCGACGACCTGCTTCTGGCGCGATCACCGCATCAACATCATCGACACGCCCGGTCACGTCGATTTCACGGCGGAAGTCGAGCGTTCGCTGCGCGTCCTCGACGGCGCGGTGGCGGTGTTCGATTCGGTCGCCGGCGTCGAACCGCAGTCCGAAACGGTCTGGCGCCAGGCCGACAAGTATCGCGTGCCGCGCATCTGCTTCGTCAACAAGATGGACCGCATCGGCGCGGACTTCAAGCGGACGTTCGATCAGATCATCACGAAACTCGAAGCCAACCCGGTCGCGATCCAGCTCCCGATTGGCTCGGAAGACCGTTTCCTTGGCGTGGTCGACCTCATCAAGATGAAGGCGATCACCTACAAGGACGAGACGATGGGCGCCGACTACATCGTCGGCGAGATTCCGGCCGACATGGCGGAAGAGGCGAAGCACTACCGCGAGCAGCTGATCGAAAAGGTCAGCGAAGCCGACGACAAGATGCTCGAGAAGTACCTCGCCGGCGAAGAGCCGACCGAGGACGAGATCAAGGCGGCGCTGCGCAAGCGCGTCAACAGCTCGGTGCGCAACTCGAAAGAGGGAGCGTTCGTGCCGGTCATCTGCGGCTCGGCGTTCAAGAACAAGGGCGTGCAGCCGCTGCTCGACGCGGTGATCGACTTCCTGCCGTCGCCGCTCGACGTGCCGTCGATTCGCGGCATTGACCCCGACAAGAAGGCCGATCCGGAGAATCCGGAAGCGAACATCATCGAGCGCGGTGCGACCGACGATGCACCGTTCAGCGCGCTGGCGTTCAAGATCATGACCGACCCGTTCGTCGGCCAGCTCGCATTCTTCCGGGTCTACTCGGGTGTGCTTGCGGCCGGTTCGTCGGTTTACAACTCGACCAAGCAGCGTACCGAGCGCATTGGCCGCCTGCTCAAGATGCACGCGAACAAGCGCGAGGAAATCAAGGAAGTCTACGCCGGTGACATCGCGGCGGCGGTCGGTCTGAAGAGCGTGTCTACCGGCGACACGATGTGCGACGAGAAGCACCCGATCGTGCTCGAGTCGATGGACTTCCCGAAGCCCGTCATTTCGCTGGCGATCGAGCCGAAGACCAAGTCGGACCAGGAGAAGCTCGGCGTCGGTCTGCAGAAGCTGCGCGCCGAGGATCCGACGTTCCATGTCCAGACCGACATCCAGACCGGCCAGGTGATCATCGCCGGCATGGGCGAACTGCACCTCGAGATCATCGTCGACCGCCTGAAGCGCGAGTTCAGCGTCGAGGCGACGGTCGGCAAGCCGCAGGTCGCCTACAAGGAAACGCTGACGCGCGCGGCCGACGGCGAGATGAAGTACGCCAAGCAGACCGGCGGCCGCGGCCAGTACGGTCACGCCAAGATTCATCTCTACCCCGGCGAGCCCGGCACCGGCTACATCTTCGAAAACAAGACGGTGGGCGGCTCGATTCCCAAGGAATTCATCAAGCCGATCGACCAGGGCATCCAGGAAGCGCTCACGCGCGGCGTGCTCGCCGGCTTTCCGATCGACGATGTGCGCATCGAGTTGTATGACGGCTCGTATCACGACGTTGACTCGTCGGAAATGGCGTTCAAGATCGCCGGATCGATGGCGTTCCAGGATGCGGCGAAGAAGGCGCGTCCGGTGCTGCTCGAGCCGATTATGCGCGTCGAAGTGGTCGTCCCCAAGGAACACATGGGCGACGTGATGGGCAACCTCTCCAGCCGGCGCGGACAGATTCAGTCTCAGGAAGACCGCGGCGGCACGCAGATCATCAACGCGCGGGTGCCGCTCTCGGAAATGTTCGGGTACTCGACCGACCTCCGTTCGCGCACGCAGGGGCGCGCGACCTACTCGATGCATTTCGATCGCTACGAGCAGGCGCCGCCCAACGTGAGCGAGGAAGTCGTCGCCCGGATGCAAGGGAAGTAAGGACACAACAGACATGGCCAGCAGCCCGTTCAGCGACAAGATTCGAATCCGACTCAAGGCCTACGACTATCGCGTGCTCGATCAGTCGACCACCGAGATCGTGGACACCGCCAAGCGCACCGGGGCGCGGCTGGCGGGCCCGATTCCGCTGCCCACGTCGAAGAACAAGTGGACGGTGCTGCGGTCGCCGCACGTCGACAAGAAGTCGCGCGAGCAGTTCGAGATCCGGACCCACAAGCGGCTGATCGACATCTTCGAGCCGACGCCGCAGACGGTGGATGCGCTGATGAAGCTGGATCTGCCGGCCGGCGTGGACGTCGAGATCAAGGCGTTTGGAAAGGAACACAAGTAATGGTCACCGGGATCATCGGCCGCAAAGTCGGCATGACCCAGGTCTTCGACGCGGACGGCACGGTTCACCCGGCCACCGTGATCAAGGCTGGTCCGTGCGTGGTCGTGCAGGCGAAGACCAAGCAGACCGACGGCTACGAATCGGTGCAACTCGGCTTTGTCGAGGAGACGCCGGCGAAGACCAACAAGCCGACCGCGGGACACTTCAAGAAGGCGAATGTCCCGGCGACGCGACTGCGGCGCGAGGTGGGACTCGCGACCGGCGCTGAAACGCCGAAGGTCGGCGATCAGGTGCTGGCGTCGATTTTCGCCAACGGCGAGCGCGTCGACATTGTCGGCACCGGCCGCGGCAAAGGCTTTCAGGGCGTGGTCAAGCGGCACCACTTCGCGGGTGGCGCGGCGACCCACGGTTCGATGTTCCACCGCGCTCCCGGATCGATTGGCGCGTCGTCGTTTCCGTCGCGGGTCGTCAAGGGCATGCGCGCCGCGGGCCGGATGGGCGGCGGACGGGTCACGATTCACAACCTCAAGGTCCTGCGGGTTGATCTCGACAACAACCTGGTGATTGTCGAGGGCGGCATCCCCGGCGCGCCGAGCAGCTACGTGATCATCCGCAAGGCGGTCACGGCCAAGAAGCTCAAGGTCGCGCAGGTCGAGAAGCCGAAGAAGGGCAAGAAATAGCCATGCAACTCGATGTCGTGAACAACGAGAACAAGAAGGTCGGCAGCGTCGACGTCCGCGAGGACGTGTTCGGCGGACGCATCAATACCGATCTGATGTGGGAGTCGGTGGTGCACGCCAACGCGGAAGAGCGCAGCGGCACCCACGCGACCAAAAACCGCGCTCTCGTGAGCGGCAGCGGCAAGAAGCCCTGGCGTCAGAAGGGCACGGGCCGCGCCCGCGTCGGTTCGAGCCGGACACCGCTGTGGCGTCACGGCGGCACCGTCCATGGACCGCAGCCGCGTGGCTACGGCTTCAAGCTGGGCAAGAAGGTCGAAATCGGCGCGCTGCGCGCTGCGCTCGCCCAGAAGCTGAAGGACGGCGGGGTGGTGGTGGTCGACGCGCTGGCGGTCACCGAGATCAAGACCAAGGCGGCCGCGGAACTGCTGAAGACGCTCGGCGTCACCGGCAAGGCGGTGCTGGTTGACGTCGCCATCGACGAGAAGTTTTCGCGCTCGGTCCGCAACATTCCGGGCGTGTCGATCGTGCTCAGCCAGCGGCTCACCGCGCGCGAAGT
>DASXIR010000038.1:0-12382 GCA_036497895.1 Vicinamibacterales bacterium
CGTCGGATGCCCGGGTGTGACGCCCGATGGGTCGAACTACGACGGTTCCGCGTGCGTCACCAGCGACGTCCAGATGCTTGCGGAGGACTCGGCGCCCGGCGACGAGCCGCCGACCTACTCCGTGACGTTCCCGTCAACCGGCAACTTCAAGTTCGTCTGCCTGATCCATGCGGACATGACCGGCGTCGTCCATGTCGTCGCCCCATCGGCGACGCTCCCGCACGGGCAAAACTTCTACGATCGCGAAATGCAGCGCGACGGCGAACGGCTGCTTGCCGATGCCAGCAGTCTCGGAAAAGAGCGCAACAGCCGGAGCGTCGAGAGCGCGGGCAATGTCGTGGCTGTCGGCATCGGCGAGGTGGAGACGAGCGGGGCCGGCTCCCAGACGGCGTCCCTGATGCGCTTCTTGCGGCGAACGATCGTCGTGCACGTGGGCGACACGGTCGTGTGGACGAGCCTCGATCCGTCCATCAACCACACGGTAACATTCGGTGCCGAACCCGCCGATCCGCGACCGACGTCGGCGAATGTGTCGGCGTCTTCGGACGGCGCGCGCGAAGCGACCATCGCCTCGACGTCAGACAACGTGAATTCGGGATTCCTGTCGCCGACGCCGCAGGATCGGGCGAATCTGGCGCAGGCGAATCCTGGTGTCACTCGCTTTCGCGTGACCTTCACGGCTCCGGGCACGTTCAACTACATCTGTGCGGTCCATGACCAGCTCGGCATGGCCGGAACCGTTGTCGTTCAATGAAGAGGAGGCCGAAATGAGATCGCGCCTTTTGGCTCTCGCCTTCGCGCTGCCGTTCCTGATGCCGGCGCATCAGGCGAGCGGCGATTCATTCCGGGGCGGTATTGTGACGCCGCCCCTCCCAAAACCGGGTTTCGTGCTCACCGATACCTCCGGCGCGCCGTTTGATTTCCGGGATCGCACGCGCGGGTCGGTCACGCTGCTGTTCTTCGGTTACACGAATTGTCCCGACCAATGTCCCATGCATATGGCAAACATCGGCCACGCGCTGAAGAGGCTGCCGCCCGATGTGGCCGATCGCGTGAAGCTGGTGTTCGTGACGACGGATCCTGCGCGCGACACTGCCGGGTCGCTGAGGCGGTGGCTCGATCACTTCGACAAGCATTTCGTCGGCCTGACGGGGACCGACGCCGAGCTGGCGGCGGTTCAGAAAGCGGCAGGGGTTCCGGCCGCGTACCGGAGCGACCAGCGGAGCGCCAGCTATTCGGTGGCGCACGCGAACTTCGTCGTCGCCTACACGAGAGACGATCGGGCCCACGTCATCTACCCGGGCGGCATCAGCGCAGACGACTGGGTTCACGATCTGCCGCTGTTGATTAAGGAGGTCTGGTAGGCGCACACTCTGGCGAAGTCGAGCGGTTCCGTTGCGGAGGTGGTGTGACGTTCCGGTTCGGTCGCTTCTCGCTGGACTCACGCACCCGTCAACTCGCCCGCGACTGCGCCGACGTCGCCCTGTCGCCGAAGGCATTTCACCTGCTGCTGCTGCTGGTCGAGAACCGATCCCGCGCGATGTCGCGAGACGAGCTGCAGCAGCAGCTCTGGCCATCCACCTTCGTGCTCGAGACGAATCTCGCTGGTCTGGTCGCCGAAGTACGGCGCGCGCTGGGCGACAGTGCCGAGCACCCGACGTTCGTGCGAACGATGCATCGATTCGGATACCGGTTCATCGCCGACGTGGACGACGCCGATGCGCCGGCGCCGCGCGAGGCCGCGATGAAGTGTTGGCTTCTCTGGGAAACGAGACAGGTGCCGCTGACGGAGGGCAACAACATCGTCGGCCGCGGAGTGGACGCCGCCGTGTGGATCGATGCGCCAGGCGTCTCGCGCCATCATGCGCAGATCGTGGTCCGCCACGGCGAGGCGATGGTCGAGGATCTCGGAAGCAAGAACGGGACGTACATCGCGGGCCACCGCGTCACGATTCCTCACCGCCTCGCAGACGGCGACCAGATTCGTCTTGGCTCTGTTGTCATCACGTTCCGCATCCCCGAGCCCCCAGGGTCTACCGAAACTGCTCCATGATGTGGCTTGGATGGGGGACGTCCGGGTGTTCGGACCCGTTCGCTCCGCCAAGCCCATGCAGTCCAGAATTTAGAGCGATACTGATACCGAGCGCGAGCGTTCGCTCACGGTGCGCGCCGTTGCTGCCGGCGGCGGTGGCGACCAGCAACGCGAATACATCGGTCGTTCGCGTCAACGACAGCGACGGACCGCCCCCCAGGTTCACATAGCTCGGCGCGATGAAGCGATCGTGGTTCACCCAGTCCGGAGCCAGCTCGGCGATCGACGGCCCGGTGTGTTTGATCTGCCAGTTGGCGAGCCCGCGAAGGAGGATGCGAGACGTGGGGGCAACACCTACCTCGAGATCGATGTTGCTCCGGGTAAACGGGAAGGTGTTCACCTCCTGCATCCTGCCGTACGCGTATCGGACGTGCACGTACGAGCCGGGCAGAATGCGATCGAGATCGACGCCGGTACTCGCGCCGACCTGCAGATCCCAGCGGTGGCGGCCCGGAACGGCTTCACCGACGGTCTCGTAGTCGTGCGTCGGGAATGAGCCGCCGACGAACGGGGTGACGGGGACAGGGCCCGCCCACCACTGGCGGCGCACTTCGATGCGCAGATCCTGAACCGCCGCATGGTACGTGCCGTCGTCGAGCGGACCCGGATATGTCAGGAAAGGTCCGACGAAATAGGATGGCGGGCCCGTGTACTTCGACGCAATGAATGGAATGCTCACCAGCAGGCCCACGCTATCGAACACACCGTAATCGAACTCGGCTACCAGCGCCTGCGACCGCGTGCTCCCGTTTTCGTTGTCGTTGCCCTGCGCGTCGAAGTGCCCCACCACGTCGTAGTTCTGATACGTCAAGGTGAGCGTTCCCTCCCGGCGGTCTGGAACCGACGCCTGGGCGCGCGCCGGTGTGGCGGACCAGTGGTGAAGGATCATCAGGAACAACGACACCCGTGCAAGCCGTGGACCGGTCACGCCGTTCACGCCAATTCCTCCGACCTGCGTGACTATTTTCCGACTGCGGGTGATCCGTCGAGCTTCAGCTGCATCAGGCGATCGATTTCGGCCAGCGCGTCGAACTTGGTCATCTCGTGCGGCCTGATCAGGCAGGCGTACTGCTTTTCGGCTTCGGCTTCGACGGTCTTGGTTGGTTTGTACAGGATCGGAAGTATCTCGGGTCTGGACGGTACCGCGGCAACGGCGTTTCTGATCTGGACGGCGTCGGCGTAGTCGGCGATCACGAGATCGTATCGCGCCGCGGCCAGTGCGCTCGAGAGACTTGTTCCGCTATCGACGGCCTCGGGCCGATGGCCCGCCTGCATCAGCAGCGTTTTCAGCTCCTCGATGCCCGCCCGCGTCGCAAGCGCCGGCTTGTAAATCAGGATGGTTGCCGGATGGACCGCCGCATAACGCCGGAAGCGGGCGCTGCGGCCCACTCGAAGAAACTTGTCGCCGCATGCGCCCAGATCGACGGTGGCGCACGCCAGCACCGTGATCACGCCGATGACAAATATGCGTCGCATGCGCAAGTCCCTCTGTGGGCGTCTAATCTACGCCTCGGCGGAGAGGGGGTCAATGCCGCAGCGATGTGGGTTCTGTGGGTTTTCTATCGGGGCCGGAAGAACCGGAGCCATCCCGGCGAGCTGTCGCGCCATCGCAGGCCCCTGAGAGTCCAGAGGTCGCCGCGGAGGCGTACGAGCGATGTCACAATCGTGCGGCCGCCTTCGCCGACGCTCAGTCCCTTGACCGGATTGTTGACCGGCGGGGACGGTCCCAGATCGGCGATCGCGCGCGCGTGCCCGGTACCGGGATCGAGTGCAATGAGCGACAGCCGCAGCCGTTCGGTTTCGCGAATCCCGTAAATCCGCGAGCCGTCACTGGACCACGTGTGCGCCAGCCAATGGTCGTCGGACAACACGCGCTGTCGCTTCCCGTCCGGGGAGACGAGGACGAATCCCTCATCCGTTTCCCAGGTGATCCAGTCGTCGTTCGGTGACCACGACGGGCTCGCGTTCGGAATGCCGTCCGTGCGAAGCATGATCGGCTCGTCGCTGCTTCCGACCCGCACCTTCGCCAGCGCCCATCGCTGGTCGGTCCACTCCGCGTACGCGATCCATTGGCCGTCGGGAGACCAGGTCGGTGCGCCCTGGTAGCCCTCGTGCGCGGGGGGCACCAGCGGAACGGGTGGCCCCCCGGCGGTCTGCGAAATCCAGATCCGGAGGGGCCAGATCGGTTTGCTCGCGTTGCGCTGGTACGCGATCCGCTGGCCGTCGGGCGAGAAAGTGGGCGAGCCGAGCATGATCGTGCGATCGTCGCCGAAGTCGCGTTGCGTGATCACAGGGCGATCGCTCGTACTGCGGTCGCTGCTTCGCAGCCAGATTTCGTCCTGCCCGCTGCGATCGGTGACGTAGGCGAAGCTGGCGCCACGCGGCGACCAGACCGGATCGGATTCGTTCCACGAGGTGGCCAGCAGCGGGCGCGTGACGCCTCCGGTCAGCGACGTCTCCACAACGTCATAGTCGGGCTCGCCGGTCGCAAAGACAATCTGCGTCCCGTCAGGTGACGACGAAGGATAGGACTCGCTGCCGGGGCCTCGTGTGAGCGACGCCGCCCGATCCTGCTGGAGGTCCGCTGTCCAGAGATGGGAACCCGGTGTCGACAGCGACGTCACGCCGAGCACGAGGTGTCGGCTGTCGGGCAGCCAGGCGAAGCTGGTGACGCGCGGCACGACATCCGACCACCACTGGAAGCGGCGGTACGGCTCAGCGCCGGACAACGGGACGACCCAGAATCGCCAGCCGCGCTCCTCTGGCCGCAGGTTGATCGATCGTGGCACGGCGCTGATGCCGAGCGTTGCGCCGTCAGGCGAGAACGCCAGGGCGCCCTCGACAAAGCGCTGAGGACCGAACGGTGCGTATCGAGTCTCGGCGCCGCTCGACGCCCGCAGCCAGAGCGCGGAGGCGCCGACGATATCCCCCGGCTTCTCGTCGCGAAGAAACGCGATGGTGCGGCCGTCGGGCGCGATCGCTCCGCGGCTTGCATTCTCGACGACCACCTGAGGCGTTCCGCCTGCGGCGCCCACCGACCAGATGCTGTCCCGGTCACGAGCCAGCGACACGTAGTAGATCCGGTTCCCGTCCGGCGACCAGAACGGATACCTGCAGTCGTACGGGGCTTGCGTGATCTGTGCCGCCGCCTGCGACGACACCCGGCGCGTGAAAACCTGCAGCGTATCGTTGACGTCGGCCGCGTACGCGATGGTCTGACCGTCCGGTGACCACGCCGGGAACCCCTGGTATCCAGGGTCGGTGGTGAAGGGCGTGAATTTCAGCGCGTCGGCATCTCGTTCCACCGGCGCGGCGATTATCACCGAGAGAACAGCTCCCGCCGCGAACGCCGCGAGCACAGCCAGCGCAATCAGGCTGCGCTGCCACGAGGGCCGGGGTGCCGGCAACGACTGTGCCTGCGCTCGAGACGCCAGTTCGCCGAATCGATCGCGCAGTGTGCGGAGATCGCGATGGAGATCCGTCGTGGACGCATACCGCTCGCCGCGATCCTTGGCAAGACACCGCTCGACAATCCATCGAAACAGCGGCGGCATTCGCGCGTCGAGCGCGGAGGGCTGTGGCAGTTCGTCGTTGATGATCGCGTCCAACGTCGCGGCCGGCGTGTCGCGCCGGAACGCCGGACGGCCGACCGCCATCTCGAAGAGGATCAGGCCGAGCGAGAACTGGTCGGACCGGTAGTCGCTGGCGCCACCGCGCGCCTGCTCAGGACTCATGTACGGAATCGTGCCGGCACGGAGCCCGAGGTCGGTTCGCGTCTGCGAATCGTCGCGGATGGGCGGTTCGCCCGCCAGCTCGAAGCCTGCCGGAGACGCGAGGCCGAAGTCGACAATTTTCACACGCCCGCTCCGCGTGATCATGATGTTCTCGGGCTTCAAGTCGCGGTGAACGATGCCGGCGTCGTGCGCCGCGCTCAATCCGTCGGCGATCTGCGTCGCAAGATCGAGAAGGCGCTTGGGCGGGATCGGGCTGCTGCCGATCTCCTCTCGCAGCGTTCGCCCGTCGATCAGCTCCGACACGATGTAGGGTGCGCTGGTGTCGAAGGCGGCATCGAGCACCGTGACGATGTTCGGGTGGTTCAGCGCACTCGCGGCGCGCGCCTCCGCGGTGAATCGGTGGGCGCGCTTCGCATCTCCGCCGGGCCGCTCGTGGAGGATCTTGAGTGCCACTTCGCGCGCAAGCCGGGGGTCCCACGCCCGGTACACGGTGCCGCCGCTGCCTTCACCAAGGAGCGTGACGATCCTGTACGGTCCGACGTCGTGAACAGCTGGAGCATCTGTCATCCAAGCCTCAGCGTCTTACGAATATCTGTTCTCGAGTTCAGCCGCCCGATCCTGGCTCCTGCGGAAGCGCTCCGGCCGAACCGCGGCGAGGCGACTATGGAACGATACTGCACGCCGCATCGGAAGTGGTCCTGCAAGGGCGGATACGCCATCAGAGGCTTACCCATCCGCTCTGAGGCCTCGGCTTGGAGCTGAACTCCAGCGTCTCCACCCAGGAGTCTGCCTCGCGCCTGCCGGGCAGCCGCCGCGTGCAGCAGCATGGCGGATGACGTGTCGTACTAGCGGGGGCTCTTGGCGAGGCGCGCTCGAGCGTCGGCGACGAGCGGATCCGCAGGACCAGCGTCGCCGCGCAACGACACGTACTGCTCGTAGTTCTTGCGCGCGTCGCCGACACCCATGGCTTCCTGCGAGCGGGCGAGCCAGTAGTAGACGGGCGGCAGGTAGCGCAGCGTCGGCTGGTCGGAGAAAAACGCGTCGGTCGCTTCGCCTCGGCGCTTGAGCGCGAGCTCGAACTCCGACATGGCTTCGGGAAAGTGCTTCGCGTCCACGTAGACGCGGCCGAGCAGCATGCGGGCAAACCAGGTGTCGTGCCGTTTGATGCTCTCACGGAGCTCTTCGATGGCGTCGGAGTACCTCCCGTCCTGTGCGGCGATCTCGGCGCCGATCACCCGGGCGTAGGCGCTCGTTTGCGCCTGCAGCATGCCGTCGAGCGTTTGCGCGACCCTTCGAGCATCGGCTACGCGCCCGGTGTCGATCAGGACGAGCGCGGCTGGAAACAGCACGCTCTCATGCGTGCTCGAAGCGACCGCCTTCGCCGCCGCTTCCGCAGCGCGCCCCTTCTGTCCGAGCGCGAGCGCGATCTGAGCGTCGGCCACCAGTACCTGCGCAAACTCCGCTGCGTTCCGCCAGTTGGCCTGGCTCGCGCCGGCGACGAGTTGCTGCGCGTCCGTGTACCGCCCTCGGTACATCGCCATGTCGGTACGGCCGAGGAGAGCCAACTGCGCCCCCAGCGGACCGCTCGCCTCGAGACTGTCGTACGTTTTCACCGCGCCGTCCAGGTCGCCGCTGGCGAGCATCGACAGCGCGACCGGCAGATAGCCGATGGCATAGGCTGGCGTCTCGGCGATTGTGTGCGAACCCTCGTCGATCGCCCTCTTGAAATCGCCTGAGTACATGAGGTACAGCGCGAGATTGCGGCGCTGCTTCAGGTTCTTCGGATAGATCTTCAGCACCTCGCGCGCTTCCTTGACCGCACGCTCGGGGTCGCCGGTCAGCATGTACGCCATCCCCAGATTTCCGTGCGCCGCGCTATCGGCGGGGTAACGCTGGAGAAGCGTCTCGTAGTTCTCGATGGCCTTGTCGTAGTTGCGCGCAACCAGGAGGTAGTACGTCCCGAGCGTCCGGTATTTCTCGCGCTCGGTCATGCGGTCGACGCGCTTGAGCGCTTCCTCGTACGCGGTCTTCGTCTTCGTCTCGTCTTTGAGATCGTCGTAGACGACCGCCATGCCGGCGTAAGCGCGCCCCATGCCGGGATCGAGAGCGATGGCCTGCCGGTACGCCGCCAGCGCGTCCTCCAGCTTGTTGCCCCGCGCGAGATCCTGGCCGCGCTCGTATGCCCGGAGCGCCTCGAAGGACGAGGCGGTCACGGTTTCGGACTCCGCGAGCTTCTCGCTGTCGGGCGTCTTGTCGCCGAGGACTGCGCGGATTCTGGCGGTGATCGGCCCAAGCGCCTTCAGCAGGTCTTCCTTGCCGGCTGCCGACCCGGTCGCCGATCCAAGAGGCTGCGCGTTGGCGGTATCGATGGCCCGAACCGTAATCGTGTAGCCAGAACCCTTCGGCTCCACCACCCCCGTCAGCACAACCTTGATGCCTTCGCGCCTCGCCACCAGAAGTGCCGCCGCATCATCCAACCTGGTGCCGGCCTTGATTTGCACGGCGAGATCGCGCGCCTGATCCCGCCGGTAGGTGGTGATGAACGACGCGCCTTCGATCGAGAGCCCGAGCGCCGGTTCAAGAGAACCGTCGAGCGACGGGTCCTGCGTTCGATTCTGGAAGTCGGCGATGAGCAGCGAGACGGGTTGATGCTGCTTCTCGGGAATCGATCGCAGCGTGTACCACCAGCCGGCCCCGATCAACACGAGCGCCAGCGTGACGCCCAGCGTCGCGACGCGCATGCTGATTGAACGACGCACGGGTCGCAGGTGGCCCCGCTCGTCCAACCGCTCGAGCTCGGCCTGCACTTCCTCAGATGTTTGAAACCGTGCGGCCGGATCCACCTCGAGGCAGCGCCCGATCACGCGCGAGAACGGCTCGGGGACGTCTGCGGCAACCGTCCGCACCGGAGGTAGAGACGTGACAATCCGCGTATGGAGATCGGCCAGGCTGCTGACGTCCTGCGACCCGCGGCGCCGCCCGGCCAGCATGTCGTACAGGATCAGGCCGAACGCGTAGATGTCGGCGCGCTGGTCGATGGTGGCGCCCTTGATCTGCTCAGGTGCCATGTACTCGATCGTGCCGACCACGGCCCCGACCATCGTCGCTGCTGTGGGCGAAGGCATAGCGCCGCGCCTCTTCGACGATGGGAGCGTGCTCGCCGTGGGGACCCCCACCGTCGCCACTGTGTCGAGCGTTTCCGGCGCCACTACTGGTCCGCTCGTGGACCGAGCGATGCCGAAATCCATGATCACGGCCTCACCGCCGCTGTCGATCATGATATTGGCCGGCTTGAGATCGCGGTGAACGACGCCGGCTTTATGGGCCGCAACCAGCCCCGCGACGATGCCGCGCGCGATGCGCAGCGCCCGCGACGGCGTCAACTGACCGGCGTGCCGCAGCGTCGTCGCGAGATCGGCACCCTCGACGTACGGCATCGTGATGTACTTGATGCCGTTGATCTCGCCCAGGTCGTGAATCCGGACCACGTTCTTGTGGGTGACCTGGCGGGCCAGAACCAGTTCGCGCTTGAAGCGCCGCTCGACATCCGCGGCCATCAGCGGATCCGCCGTCACTTCGGGACGAATCACCTTAATCGCGACAGCGACGCCGAGCTCAGAGTCCCAGGCCTGATAAACCGCGCCCATCCCGCCGATCCCGAGGAGTCGAATGACGTGGTATCGAGGGCCGAACGCCGCTCCTGGCTCCAGCGGTCCGGTCTCAGCGAGCTGAGCCATTGCCGGATTGGCGCCAAGGGAGGTCGGGGCATCACCATCGGACACACCGCTGGCAAGAGCGGTCGCGTTGGCGAGGCCCGTATGTTCGATCCGTCCCGAGCACTGCGGACAGTGGTCGGAATCTCCCGGGAGCCGGGAGCCGCATCGGGCGCAAAACATCAGAATTGCTGTTGAAAGGGCGCAGGAATCATAGCATGTCTGTCCGTCTCCCTTTCTGACGGAACAGATTGGCGCATTTGCGTTCACGTTGGCAGAGTCGCCGTTTTCCGCGACTTCTCGCTCGCCGGGCACCCGACTGACCTTCGCCTAATGTTATTGCTCAGTTTGGCGGTAAAGTAGGACATCCCGGCGAGCCATTGTGCAGGTCTCCGCTGGTTCGGCACTCTTCCACAGGCCCAACAAAATGCGACGAACCCTCTATGCCGCCCTGATTGCGCTGACGATGTCGATCGCTATCGACGCTCAACAGGTCACCGAGAGCGTCAACGTCATGCCGGTCTGGACGCCGTGCGATCCAGGTGCGGATCCGAACTGCCGCAACGATCCCCGCTGGGCCGATGCGTGGCGCTTTGGAGACATCTTTCTTCAGCGGCAGGTGGAAGGGAGCCTTGCGCCCTCGTCGCTCAATCCGAATCGCATCCTCACGGCCTTCATTGACTACTCCGCTGTCGACAGCTTCAGCGACGTCGGACTCGGCGACACCGTCGCGTCGAATGGCTGGACGCGTGTGCTCGGCGCCCTCGCCAGACTGATCCACTTGCCACGCCGTCAGGAGACGGGGGACGACGAAGAAGAGCGTCGCCCGAAAGCATGGGCGGGCAGCGATGCGTGGATCCGCCTTACCTGGTCAACCAACGGCGGTGCGACCGGCACCCCCTTCTTCATGCCCGGCGCGCCGTGGGACGCCAGCCCCGCCGGACTCACTGCGCCGTACTCGCAGGTCGCAACGGCGTCTTCGGACCCGGTTGTGGTCGCGGCGCCAAACGGCGACTTTCACGTCATCTTCATGGCGTTCAACCGGGGGGATGTCAACTGGATCGTCGACGGGCGTTTCCGCGACTTGAACATTCCAGATGAGCCGACGAGGCATGGCCTGACATTCCAGGGCTTCACGACACTCGCGTCGGGCAACAACGCGAGTTTCGGAACGCTGCACGACAAACCTCATGCGATCGCGGTCCTCGATCCGTCCAGCCCGGTGGGATATCAGCTGTACGTGTCGTACACGCTGTTCAACGGCAATCCTGGGGGCAACAAGTTTCAGAGCCAGTTGTTCGTCGCGCGATCGAGCGACGGCGGTGTGACATTCACCACCGACAAGATCAACCAGAGCACGAACCAGAACTCGGGAACATGGCTGGTGTCGACGCCGGGCGGCCAGGTGTTCGCGTTCTGGCGGGGGTTTGGCTCGAGCCCGAGCATCTTCTTCGTGAAACGCTCGGGCGGTGGCACCTGGACAAAGGCGTCGTCGATCCTCGGGAAACCGGCCTTTGGAGCATTCGATCAGGGGAACATCAAGGTCGACGCCTCGAGCATTGCTGCGCTGCAGACGTCCGAACAGAACATCTCGCCGCGCTCCAATGGATTTCCGTCAGCCGCGGTTTCCGGGAACGGAACGATTTTCGTCGTGTTCCAGGAATGCGCCAGCGCGACGACGGGAGCGCCGCTGGCGTGCGCTTCCGGTGGCAGCCCCCAAGTGATGCTCACGTCCTCCGCAGACGGCGGCACAACGTGGAGTCCGAGATCGGCTGTCGATATTGGTCCGCGCACATCAGAGCCTGACGGACAGGGATATTTCTGGAATGTCGGGCGCGACAACAACAACGCCCACCCGCAGCTCATGCCGTCGATCGCGTGCGCTGCCGGAGCGTGCATGGTCACGTACTGGGAATCACGCACGTCGGCCCTGACCGCTAACAACTGGATTGGTGGATACCATCGAATCATGGACCTGCGCGGCGCTCTCCTGAACGCGGATGGCACAGTGGCAGGAAGAAGCTTTCAGATTTCGCGCTATCCGTACCGCACCGGAACACGGTTGGTGGAGGCGGCAGGCAACACGGTTCAACCGCGCGCGGAGACCGTGAACGACATCGCGCGCGTGAACGAGATCGTCAACGGAAACGGAACGCTCACTTGTGCGGGGCCCCCGGGCATCGAACCGCCGCTTCCGGGGCTCGAACCCGGTTGTGTCCCGCGGCTCAACTTCTATTGCCGTCCACAATCTGGCGCCGGCACGACCTGCTTCATGGGCGATTACAACGCGCTGACGCCGGCGACCTCCTTCATCCGACAGACTGACGGAACGTGGAAGGTCCCGTCGTCCCCGCAGGAAGTGCCCTACGTCGGTTTTTTGACGGCGTCGAGCGACAACCGGAATCTTGTGCCTCCAGCCGCGCTGCTGCCAAGCAAGAGCGGAGTCCCACCAACCGATCAGTTGAGCCGGTTCACCGCCTGGACACCGGGCACTGGCGGATTGCCCGCGTGCGACGTCGGCGGCTCTCGCAACAGCGATTTGCTGCTGGCGAAGGTGAGCCTCGGACTATTGATGACGGCGCCAACGACAGCCAAAACGACGCCGTCGCCGGGCGACGCGCCGTTCCTCACGTTTCCGTTGCAAGTCTGGAACAACTCCAACGTCCCGAAAACGGTAACCTTCAGCATCGACCCGCCTGGTACCACGACGTCGACCGGATCATTCTCCAAGACGTCTCCCCTGGCCAAAGGTGGTTCCGGGATCGGCGTGGTGACTCTGAATCCATTCTCCAGCACCACCCGCGTCGTCTACGCGACGACAACGGCGCCGATCTTCGTGCAGG
>DASXIR010000039.1:0-24307 GCA_036497895.1 Vicinamibacterales bacterium
CGTCCCGTTGACCGCGAAACAGCAGGCGCTGGTCCACAACCTGCCGCCCGAGTTCAACGACACCAGGCACGTCAAAGGCATCGTCTCGATGGCTCGCGGTGACGCCCTCGACAGCGCGACGACGTCGTTTTTTGTGTGTACGGGAACGTCCACTGCGCTCGACGGCGTCTACACGGCGTTCGGCCGGGTGGTGGATGGTCTGGCGGCGGTCGAGACGATCGAGGCGGCACCGCGCGACGGCGAAACGCCGCGGACCCGCATCGAGCTGAAATCCGTCAGGATTGAGAAGAAGTAGGCGCGACCCGCGTCACGCGGACCGCCTGGCCGACCAGATATTCCACCTCGATGCGATCGCCGGGTTCGAGGTTGGTCCCGATCACGGCTTCCGGTCCGATCCGCGCCGCGGTGATCTGGCCCTCGGGGTCGTCGACATCGGTGAAGAACACATCCCACGAGACTTGTCCGTGGATGCTCACCGGTTGAATTCTCTTCAGGATGCCGTCGCGCGTTCCCTTAAGCACGTTGTCCCCAACACAGTATCCGCTTGAACGGAAAAAAGCACGGTTTCCCCGGATCCAGACGCTCGAGGCGGGGCAGCAGCCGCTCGGCATACTCCGCGACGAAGCGGCCGAACATCTCCGGCGACAGGTGACGCTCGTACTCAGTCAACAGCGTCCCCTTCACCCATTCCACGACGTCTTCGGGACCGGCCAGGATATGAGGATAGACGATCAGGCGGACATTCGGATGGGTGAAGCCGAAACGATACAACAAACGCGAGTAGGCCTCGGGCGTCAGTACGGGCTGTGCGCGCCGCCAGCCGCAGAGCACAGTCTTGAACGGTTCGTGTTGCGCGACTTCGTCGGCGGTGATGTGCGTGACCGTATCGTGCTGCGCCGGCACTTGAAAGGCGAGTTGACCGCCGCTGGGCAACGCGACCGCCAGCCGTTGCAGCAGCGCCTCGTGGTGGTCAACCCAATGTAGGGCTGCGTTGGAGAAGATCAGGTCGTACGGCGGGTCCGATTCGGCACTCGATGCGGACAGGCCTGCGACGAACTGCTCGATGGTGGCGGACTCGAAGCGCAGGCCGGCAGGAAGCGGCGTGGTCGAGGCGCGTTCCAGCATGCGCAGCGACCGATCGATCCCGATCGTTTCGCGGGCGGCCAGGCGCATATGGAGCTCGCGGGTCAGCCTGCCGGTGCCGCAACCGAGATCGACGATTCGCATTCCCGGCGCGGGGCGAATCATCGTCAGCAGGTCGTAGAACGGCTGCTCGCGTTCGCTCTGAAACCGGTCGTATTGAGTCGGATTCCAGGTATCGCTCATCGCATCCACCGTGTTGTGATCGTATCGGTCCGATTCGACCCCGCCAACCAGCCGCTTCGAGGTCCGCCTGAAGGCGGACACAACACGAGGTCATCGTCGAACGGAAGGCTAACCCGCCGCATCGTCGAACGGCAGGCGTTCTGCAGCGTGAACGGTGGGCTGCTGGTCGCCGCAAAAATTGTGGACGCTGACGCCAAGCAGACGCACCGGACGACGTCCAGCTTCCGTTTTCTCGAGCAGGCGAACCGCCCTTGCCAGCAGTTCGGATTCGTCGCGGGTCGGCGGTGCCGTGTGACTGCGGGTGATCGTCGTGAAGTCGTCGTAGCGCACCTTCAGCGTGACCGTTCGCGCGAACAACTGGCGGCGGTCCAGCCAGGCGATGGCGTGGCTCGCAAGTTCAGTGACCTCCGTTCGGATGGTCTCGATGCTGGTGAGATCCTCGGGATAGGTACTTTCGGATCCTGACGATTTTGCTTCACGATTTGGTGACACAGGTCGTTCATCAATACCGTTGGCGAGCTGGCGCAGCCAATCGGCCAGGCTCCCGACCGTCTCACGCAGGAGTTGGAGTTCGGCGGTACGGACGTCCACAAGGCGCTCGATTCCCCGGGCGCGCAGCTTCTGTTCGGTGACCGGTCCGACGCCCCACAGCGCGCCGACGGGCAGCTGTTGAAGAAACGGCTCGACGCGCTCCGGACTGATCACGGTGAGGCCGTCAGGCTTCTTCCAGCCCGATGCGATTTTGGCGAGAAACTTGTTCGGTGCCACTCCGGCCGATGCCGTGAGGCCGGTGGCGGCGCGGATGCGTTCCTTGAGACGCCTGGCGACGGCAGTACCCAGCGTCTCGCCCCATGAGTTCTCGGTCACGTCGAGATACGCTTCGTCGAGAGAGAGCGGTTCGACGAGCGGCGTCACTTCGCGAAAGATCGAGAACACCGCGTTCGATGCGGCCTTGTACCGCGCAAAATCAGGGCGCACGATGACCAGGGACGGGCACAGCCTGACCGCGCGCGACATCGGCATCGCCGAGAAGACTCCGAACGCCCGCGCTTCGTAGCTCGCGGCCGCGACGACGCCGCGACCTTCGGGGCGTCCGCCGACCGCCAGCGGCTTCCCGCGCAGCGACGGGTCGTCGCGTTGCTCCACGGAGGCGTAGAACGCATCCATGTCGACGTGCAATATCCTTCGGATCATGAAAACGCAAATTGCCGAATGCTGATTGCTAATTTATTGCAGAATAGTACGCTACTGATATCGCGTTTCGGTCGAAATCCACCAATCGGCACACACCAATCAGCAATTTGTATTCAGCGATCAGCGATTAACGATGCCCCAGTTCATTTACACGATGAAAGGTCTCGGGAAGGTCCACCAGCCCGATACCAAAGTGCTCGAAGACATCTGGCTGTCGTTCTACCTCGGCGCCAAGATCGGCGTCCTCGGTCTCAACGGCGCCGGCAAGAGCTCGCTGCTCAAGATCATGTCGGGCGAGGATCAGAGTTTCATCGGCGAGGCGTTTCCGGCGGCCGGCACGTCAATCGGTTTCCTTCACCAGGAGCCAAAGCTCGACTCGGCAAAGACGGTCCTTGGCAACGTCGAAGAGGGTGTGGCGGAGACCAAAGCGCTGCTCGCCCGTTACGACGAGGTGAACGCAAAGCTTGGCGAGGATCTCTCTCCAGACGAGATGGAGAGGGTCATGGAGGAGCAGTCCAAGATCCAGGATCGGATCGACGCCTCGAATGCATGGGATCTCGACTCCCGGCTCGAGTTGGCGATGGACGCCTTGCGCCTGCCGCCGCCGGACGCGGATGTCACGACGCTGTCGGGCGGCGAGCGCCGTCGCGTCGCGCTGTGCCGGCTGCTGCTGCAATCGCCTGACATCCTCCTGCTCGACGAACCCACCAACCATCTCGACGCCGAGTCGGTGGCATGGCTCGAGCGCTTCCTCAAGGACTATGCCGGCACCGTGGTCGCGGTCACGCACGACCGGTACTTTCTCGATAACGTGGCAGGGTGGATTCTCGAGCTCGATCGCGGCCGAGGGATTCCGTGGGAAGGCAACTATTCGTCGTGGCTCGAGCAGAAATCGAACCGGCTCCGGCAGGAAGAAAAGGCGGAGACGAGAAAACAGCAGACGCTCGATCGCGAGCTCGAGTGGATCCGCATGTCGCCGCGCGCCCGCCAGTCCAAGGGGAAGGCGCGGTTGAATGCCTACGAGGAGCTGCTGCGCGAGGAGGGCACGAAGAAGATCGAGACTGCCGAAATCTACATCGCTCCAGGGCCCCGTCTCGGTGACATCGTCGTCGAGGCCCGCGGCGTCAAGAAGGGCTTTGGCGATAACCTGCTGATCGACAACCTCGATTTCACCTTGCCCCGCGGCGGCATCGTCGGGGTGATCGGTCCCAACGGCGCCGGGAAGACGACCTTGTTTCGGATGATTACGGGCACCGAAACCCCCGATGCGGGCACCCTGCGGCTTGGCGAAACCGTGCGGGTTGGCTATGTTGATCAGAGCCGGGATGCGCTCGACCCCACCAGGACCGTCTTCGACGAAATCACCGGCAGCGTCGAGGAAATCGAGCTCGGCAAACGCAAGGTCCCGTCACGGGCTTACGTATCGTGGTTTAATTTCAAGGGCGGCGCGCAGGGGCGGAAGGTCGGCACGCTCTCGGGGGGAGAACGAAATCGCGTCCACCTGGCCAAGCTGCTGAAACAGGGGAGCAACCTGCTGCTGCTCGACGAGCCGACCAACGATCTCGACGTGGACACCCTGCGCTCGCTCGAGGAGGCGCTCTTGTCGTACGCCGGGTGCGCGGTGGTCATCAGCCACGATCGCTGGTTCCTCGATCGCATCGCCACCCACATCCTCGCGTTCGAGGGTGACAGTCAGGTGGTCTGGTTCGAGGGCAATTACCAGGACTACGAGGCCGATCGCAAGCGCCGCCTCGGCGCGGCTGCCGAGCAGCCGCATCGGATCAAGTACCGCAAGCTGACCCGCTAGGACCAGACGATGTGCAGAAACATCAAGACTCTGTTCAACTTCGATCCGCCTGCCACTGACGAAGAAGTGCGGGCCGCGTCGCTGCAGTTCGTCCGGAAGCTGAGCGGATTTACCGCGCCTTCCAAGGCGAACGAGGTCGCGTTCAACCGCGCGATCGATGAGGTGGCCGAGGTTGCCCGCCGCCTGATCGACTCCCTGTCGACGGCGGCGGCGCCGCGCAATCGTGAGGAAGTCGCGGCGATTGCCCGCGCCCGGTCCGCCGAGCGTTTCGGACGCTGACTACTTGTTGTGGAACAGGCGTTTCTGGACGTCAGGCCAGTACTCGTTCCACAGGTTCCCGCCGAGACGCCCGAGCAGGCCGCCGACTGACCGCCATGCGGTCGCGCCGGCTGTGGTCTGGCTCGGCGGCAGCCACGAGTTTTCGATGATGTTGTTGAACACGTTGCCGGCGTAACGCCCCCACGCCGGTTTGAACGATCCGTCAGGCCGCGGCGCGATCACCACCGTTTTCACGGCGTACCCCGCGCGCGGCCAGATGCCTTTCTTGCCAGATGGAATGTATCGGGGATCCTCTCCCCACAGTGCGCCGAGCCCACCCTCAATCGTGCTCGAGATCGCCACGTCAGCGAGTCGCTGCGCATAGCGTTTTCCGAACCCGCTCCACGTCTGGCCCCACTCTGATGGCGTGTTGAGCGCGGTGTTCCAGCCCGCCGCGAGAGGACCAATGACCAACAGGCTCTGCGTGCCGATCGTGCCGAACACAATCCAATCGACTCGCTCCTTTCCGGTGATCGGGGTGTACGAGTCAGCGGTGAGTGGGTGAGCAACCAGCGCCGAGCCTGCCGGGCTTGCCGGTGATTGGTCGGGCGCCGCCAGTTGTGCGAGTGCCGAACGTGGAACGCAGACGATGAGGAGAAGCAGGAGGCAGCGAACGCGCCGAAACGGCATTCCGACGATTATCGTTGATTCGGCGGCTTCCAGCTTTTCCTTCGTGTGGTCACGAGGGATTGTGCGTCAAGCGTGCGACCGGCGATTTGCCGATCGATCAAAAGTGAAATCAATTCGGGTCGCGATCATTTCATGCGCGCGTCTGACTTTAGTCGCCCACATGGATCCGGTGTAGTAGAGCTGCGATGTTTTTCACGCAATTCGCTTTTCGTACGTTGACTTCACATTTGCGGACGCATAACGTTCGAACGCCGGAGGACAAACTCGATGTATGGACCGTTTCGACGCGCGTTAGTGCTCTCCACGACGACATTCCTCTCACTGATCATCGCCGCGGCACCGGGCAGTGCTGCAACGCTTGGCCGTGGCATGGAACAACTGGTTTCGCTTTACGAGACCGACAATCCGAAACTGCAGTCGGCACTTCGCATCCATCTGACGAGTCCGGGGGGCGATCCGCTGGTCCAGATCCGGATTGATGCAGGTGCAAAGTCCGCCGACGTCCTCGCGGCGCTGGCGCGAACAGGCTTCCGTCTGACCGCCGTCAGCGAGATGGATCCGGCGCTGATCGAAGGCTATCTCCCACTGGCGAACGCCAGAACTGCTGCGGGCACGGCCGGAGTGATGCGTGTCCTTGCCGTCCAGCGGCCCTTCATGTTCGCCGGTTCAGTGCAGAGTCAGGCTGTCGCGGTACAGAAGGCCGACAAGGCGCAGGCGCGCGGTTTCGACGGCACCGGAATCAAGGTCGGGGTGCTCTCCGATAGCTATGCCTCCCAGACGGCTCATCCAAACGCGGCCGACGATGTGGCGAGCGGCGATCTGCCGGCTGGTGTGGTCGTCCTCGAGGATCTGCCTGCCAACCAGGGCACCGACGAAGGACGCGCGATGATGCAACTCGTCCACGACGTCGCGCCGGGCTCCAAACTGGGATTCGCGTCGGCGGATATTGGTGAGGTCGATTTCTCGAACAACATCCTGCACCTGCGCAGCGTGTTTCACGCCGACGTGATCGTCGACGATGTCGTGTATTTCGACGAACCGATGTTCTCGGATGGCCTGCTGGCGCAGACCGTTGACAAGGTCGTCTCACAAGGTGCGGCGTATTTCTCGTCCGCGGGCAACAACGGCCTCGAGGCATACGAATCGACTTATGCTCCGATCTCTTTTGCCGCAGCGCAGCATCTGGTGGCGACCGGCAAGGAGAACCTGGATCTCGCCGCACTGGCCGCACACGGCCTGAGTGCGAAGAGCTTCCACAATTTCCGCAATCCCGACGGCAGCACCAGCATCAGCCAGCGTTTCACGTCGTATTTCGGCGACGTCGTCGACTTCCAGTGGGACGAGCCGTTCGATCTCGGGAAGGTGAAGACCGACTACAACATCTACGTGTTCGACCCGGCCGGGCACTTCATCGACCCCAACGATCCGAACTCCGACGCGTTTTTCACCACCGATGACAACGTCGCCACGGATCAGGCGCTCGAACTGATGGCGGTCAATCCCGGGACCTATCAGATCGTCATCGCCAAGATCAACGATGGCCCGGCCAGCCGAATCAAGTACGTGGACGTCAACGGTACCGGCGAAAGCGATCGCGAAAACGCACCGTCAGTCTGGGGACATACCGCCGCCAGGCACGGCCAGTCGGTCGCGGCGATGTTCTACGGGATCACCAACTTCCCGGAAGACTTCAGCTCACCGGGCCCGGTGACGATCCTGTTCGATAAGCACGGCAATCGTCTGTCGCATCCTGAAATCCGGGAGGTCCCGCAATTGACGGCGGTTGACGGTGCAGACACCACGTTCTTCCCGCCGGGCGGCGACATCGATGGCAACGGCTTCCCGAACTTCTTCGGGACCAGCGCCGCCGCTCCGAACGCGGCAGCCACGGCCGCCCTGGTCCTGCAGTCGGCCGGTGGACCTGGCAGCATGGAGCCGAGCGAAGTGTACGAACGCCTGCAGCAGACGGCGACGCCGGTTCCGTTGTCATTCAATCGGACGGTTGCGGCAACGCTGGCCGGTCCGCTGGTCGCGGCGGCCGTGGGCGATTTCCCGCGCGAGACCAGTTACTGGCGGCTTGCCGTGCTGCCGTTCGTCACGAAAGCCACGGTAACGAGCGTCTCACTCAACCTGACCCATCCGAACATGCACTGGTCCAATCCGCTGTCTCCGACAACGGGCTTCCACGTCGGAACGGTGCGAGGCCTGAGCGCTGCGGACGTCACCGCTGCGCGCAGTGCGGATCTGACAACGTTGACGCTCACGTTCGCCGCGGGCAAGTTCGGGGCAGGTGACTCGCTGACGTTTGCGAACTTCGCCTTCCCGGTGTTGCTGCCGGTGCAATTCGAGGTCGACGCCGATCGCGTGGAAGGCGGCCAGGTCACGGTGAAGTTCTCGGACGGCACCACCAAGACCGGCAAATTCTCAGTCGCGCCCAAGTTGCCGCTGAACTCCTTTACCGGCTTCGGCCTCGTGAACGCCGACGCCGCAACCAGGGAGCCGGAACACCACCACCACCGCTAGCAAGATCGGTCACGGGCGCGAATGCGCGCCCGTGACCACTCACGACTTAGGCTGTTGGATTCCGGCAGGCGAGGCAGCTCGCGAAGCCATCGTTGAAGAGCGCGCCCGGACGCCGGTCGCGCAATCGGTCCACGACCGCCGTTCCCTGCATCCCCAGTTCGATCAGAATCAATCCGGCGACCAGAGCGGAGCGGTTGAAACCCATGCCGCAATGCGACAACACGCGGTGGCCCTGCGCGATGAGCGACGCGGCCAGCTGCGCGATCGCGCGCAGCCTGACCATGTCCGGCAAGGTGTCAGGGTCGTCATCGATCGGGAAGTAGATGTACAGACAGCCGTTCAGCGTTGACGGAATACACGTATCCAGACCCCCTTCGAGGTCGATGACCACGTCTACTTTGTATTGGGCGACGGAGTCCCAATCCTCGATTGCCGGCGAAATGAACAGCTTCGCCTCATCGTCAACCTGATAGAGCTCCATGCCCGACCGCTGAACTCCTGGACTATCGAACCTTCGTCCTGAAATAGTCGATGGTCTTTGTCAGACCTTCCTCGAGTTGAACTTTCGGCTCCCAGTTGAGCAGGGTGCGCGCGCGAGTGATGTCGGGACGCCGCTGCTTGGGATCGTCAACCGGCAACGGCTGGTAGATGATCCGGCTGGTGGCGCCGGTCATCCGGATAATCGTTTCCGCGATCTGCGTGATGGTCATCTCGACTGGATTGCCGATATTGATCGGATCATTTTCCGACGAGAGCATCAGTCTGATGATGCCGTCCACCAGGTCGCTGACATAGGTGAAGCTCCGGGTCTGGGTGCCGTCGCCAAACACGGTGACGTTCTCGTTGCGGAGCGCCTGAGACATGAAGGCGGGCACGGCGCGGCCGTCGTTGATCCGCATGCGCGGTCCGTAGGTGTTGAAAATACGCACGATCTTGGTGTCCACACCGTGAAAGCGGTGGTAGGCCATGGTCATGGCCTCGGCGAAGCGCTTGGCTTCGTCGTAGACACCGCGCGGACCCACCGGATTCACGTTGCCCCAGTAGGTTTCCTTCTGCGGATGCTCCAGGGGGTCGCCGTAAACCTCTGAGGTCGAGGCGATCACGAACCGGGCGCCCTTGGCCTTCGCCAGACCGAGCGCCTTGTGCGTCCCCAGCGCTCCAACCTTCAATGTCGGAATCGGCAACTCGAGGTAATCGATCGGACTGGCTGGACTGGCCCAGTGCAGCACGAAGTCCACCGGTCCATCGATGTAGATGTAGTTGGTGACGTCGTGCTTGATGAACGTGAAATCGCGGTTGGCCAAGTGCGCGATGTTCGCGGTGTCGCCGGTGGCCAGGTTGTCGATCCCGATGACGGTGTAGTCGCGATTGAGCAGTGTCTCTGCGAGATGCGACCCGATGAACCCGGCCGCACCAGTAATCACAACGCGCGGTTTAGTAGGCATGCTTGTGGAAGAAACCCTTCAGGACCGTCAGCCAGATGATTTTGAGATCGAGCCGGACCGACCAGTTCTCGATGTAGTAGAGATCGTATTCGATACGTTTCTCGATCGACGTGTTGCCGCGCCAGCCGTTGACCTGCGCCCAGCCGGTCAGCCCGGCCTTCACCTTGTGACGCAGCATGTACTGAGGAATCTTGTCCTTGAACTGGGCCACGAACAGCGGCCGCTCGGGTCTGGGGCCAACGATCGACATGTCGCCCCTGAGCACGTTCCAGAGCTGGGGCAGCTCGTCGACGTTGGAACGGCGCAGCAGTTTGCCGAGTGGCGTTCGGCGCGGGTCGTGCTCGCTGGCAAACACCGGTCCGGTGGCTGCTTCGGCGTCATCGAACATCGAGCGGAACTTGTAGATCATGAAGGGTCTGCCGTCGAGACCCATCCGCTCCTGCCGGTAGAACACGTCGCCGCGCGAGGTCAGCTTGATCAGGGCTGCTACCGCCGCCAACGGAATCGTCAGGACGATCAACGACATAGCTGACATGGCGACGTCGATCATCCGTTTGACGATGGCATTCAGTCCCTGCAACGGGACGTCATTGATGTTGATGACCGGCAGGCCATCGAGGTCCTCGAGGCGAGCTCGCAGCGCGATCACCTGCAGGAGATCGGGCACCACCTTGACGTCCACACACTCGCGGCTGGTGCTCTCGATGAGCGCGAGCATCTGCACGTGTTGTTCGGGTGGCAAAGCGACGTACAGATGCGCCACCATTTCCCGCGTCGCGATATCGGCCGCCTCCTCGATGGTGCCAAGCAGCGGCAGTCCCCGGTAGCCCAGGTGATCGCCGATCGCCCGATCGTCGACGAACCCGACGATCTGGTAGCCCAGTTCACGGTGCTCGATGATCTTGTCCGCAACGAGGCGGCCGAGCTCGCCGGAGCCGGCAATCAGAATGCGCTTCAGCCCGATGCCAGCCCGCCACCGCCGCTCGAGCACTTCGCGCACCAGTTCCCGCGACGCATACGTGAGCGCGACGTTGATCACCAGGAACAGCGCCCACACCGCCTGCGACACTTCGAACTCGCCGCGCGCCTTGGCAGCGCTCGTCGCCACGTAGGTCTGCACATAGAGGGTGGCGACGATGCCGAACACGACGGCGAGGATGCTGCCGACGAACACCGCGAAGAAGTCGTCGACGCGCGATCGACCGCGGCGCAGGCGATAGAGTCCCTGCAGCTGGAATCCCAGGGGCACCAGGATCGCGACGAATGGCAGATCCTGAATGTACTGGCGGAGCGGCGGCACGCCGCGCGTAATCGGGATCACGTGGGTGACCAGATCCGTGTGAAAACGTAAGGCGTAAGCGATGATGAACGCCGACACGGCGAGCAGCGCGTCGGACAGCACGTGAAACGTCGCCAGCAGCCGATTATGGCGGTTCACCATTGGTCAGGCTGGCTGATGAGTGCGGTCATCTCGTCGCCAAAACGCGTCCGGCTGAAACGTTCAGCGTGCGCCCGGATGGCATGCGCGTCAAAGGCCGTGTCGATCGTGGCGCTGATGGCGTCGGCGAACGCCTCGGCACCGAGGTCCGCGACCAGGGTTCCGGTTTTGCCGTCGATCACCGTTTCGGTGGCACCACCTCGCGCGAGTGCGACCACCGGTCGCCCGCACGCGTGCGCCTCCAGCGGCACGATGCCGAAATCCTCTTCTCCGGGGAGTACCGTCACCGCCGCGCGCCGGTACAGATCACGAATCTCATCGTTGGAGCGGCGGCCGAGAAAACGCACGTCGGCTCCGGCGGCGGCGCGTTCGAGCCGGGCCCGATCCGGACCGTCGCCGACCACGGTCAGCGGAACGCGGGCAATGCGGCACGCCTGAATGGCGGCTTCCACGCGTTTGTAGGGAACGAGCGCTGACACGACCAGGGCCGAACGCTCCGGCGTGCTGAAATCCGGCTGGAAGAAGTCAGTGTCGACGGGGGGATACACCACACTCGCCTCGCGATTATAGTATCGGCCGATCCTCCCCGCAACATAATGAGAGATAGCGACATAGCGGTCGGTGCGCGTCGCCGTCTCACGGTCCCACCGGGCCAGCCGTGCCATCACCGGGCGCATGAGCCGGCTGCCAGTCGCGCCGAGCCGGTCCGGCCCGAAATACGCCTCGAACTGATCCCAGGCGTACCGCATCGGCGTCAGGCAGTAGCACAGGTGCGGCACCGTCGCGGCGTGCACGATGGATTTGGCAGCGCAATGGCTGACGCTGACCACGCAATCGAAGCGATCGAACGAAAACTGTTCGATCGCGGTCGGGAACAGCGGCAGGCAGAGCCGGTAGTAGCGATGTACGAACGGCAGGCGCTGCACGAACGAGGTGTGGGTCGGCAACCGCTCAATCGTTGGCGACACCGAACCTCGACGGTGAACCAGCGTGAACAGCTCGGCGTCCGGAAAGCGCTCGCACAGCACTTCGAGCACTTTCTCGCCGCCGCGCATGCCGGTCAGCCAGTCGTGGACGAGCGCGAGCTTCATCCGACCTCGCGATAAATATCATGCACGCGCTGCATCGACTGCTCCCACGAAAACTGCTTCGCGCGCGCCAGTCCCCGGCGGCGCAGATCGGCGCGCAGTCCTTCGTTGGTGAGGATGCTCGTGATGCCGTCGGCGATCGCACGGGGATCGTAGGGATCCACCAGCACGGCGGCGCCGCCCGCCACCTCGGGCAGCGACGAGACGTTCGAGGTGACGACTGGCGTCCCGCTGGCCATGGCCTCCAGCGGCGGCAACCCGAAGCCCTCGTAGAGCGACGGAAAGACGAACACACCGGCCAGCCGGTACATCACGGCCAGCGTTTCCTCGGGTAGATATCCCAGAAACCGGACGTACTTGTGCAGCTGATGCCGATGTACGGCGCGCCGCAGCGCGGTGTACTTCGAGATGTCGTCGCCGATCATCACCAGCTTGAGATGGTCGAGGCCGCTTTTGCGGAGCAGGTCGAACGCTTCGATCAGCCGTTCGAGGTTCTTGTGAGGCTTGACGTTGCCGGCATACAGCACGAACTCATCGTGCAGCTGATAACGCTCGCGCACCCGTACCACGTCGGCCTCGAGGGGTTCGTCACCGAATCGCTCATCGTAGGCGTTGTAGATGACGTCGATTTTCTCGGGCGTCGTGTCGACGAACCGCAGAATGTCGCGCTTCGAACTCTCCGACACGGTCATCACCCGCGTTGCCATCCTGGCCGCAAGGCGAATCGACGTCCGGGCGTAGCCGAGGGCGATGCGATTCGGCAGGTACTGCGGAAACATCAGATGAATGCAGTCGTGGATGGTCACGACCGATCGGCACCCGACCAGCGGCGGCAGGACGTAGTGCGGAGCGTGGAACAGCGTGACACCTTCACGGCGCAACGCCAGCGGAATCCTGACCTGTTCGGCCAGCGAATAGTTGCCGGCCGTCTCCCGCACCGCACGAAAATTCTCGCCCAGCGCCGCCACGACCGCGACATCCTCCGGACGACACAGAATCACGAACTCGGTCTCGCGATCGAGTCGGGCCAGTTGTCGAAGCAGGTTCCGGATGTACGTGCCGATGCCGAAGTCGTGCAGCTTGCGGGCGTCTATGCCGATCCGCACGCTACATCATACTCAACCGCTCCGGCTTACCGTTCCCAGCCCGAGTAGTCGAGACGCAGCCGCTGGCGCAGATCGCGCCGCACGCCGGGGAACACACCGGCGCGGCGCGCCAGGTCGTCGGCGGCGCGCATCAGGGTGCCGATGCCGTCCGCCTGGCGCTGCAGGTCGTTCAGCACCGGCGCACAGTTTTGCGGGGCCCGATGCAGCGGGCTGGCCGGATCGTAGAGACCAAACCACTCGCGCGTCTGGCCGGCTGGGACGCTGGTGATCCCGCAGCTTTGTCGATACTGCATCCAATCCGCATCGAGCCGGTCGGCGCGCTGGGCCACTGACGCGAGGTCGCGTTCGAACTGCGCCGCGCCGTTCTGACGCCCGTTGTCCGTCTCGGACGCCCGCGGTGCATCGGTCGGTGAGGCAACCGCGGGTGAGGTGGGCGAACTCGTTGACGTCGCGACGGTAGCCATCGGCGCCATGCCCGATGCCGCCTGGATAAACGCCTTCACATCGTCGATCGGCACGGCCAGACCGGCGCTGCCGTCTTTGTACCGGAACGTCGTGATGCCGACGACCTGGCCAGTGCGATCGACGATCGGACCGCCGCTGTCGCCGGGATGGGGCGCCGTATCGGTCTGCAGCAGCTGCCGCGCACCGTCCGTACGCAGGCCGGTGATGACGCCGCGCCGCACCGTGCTCTGATCGGGCCCCTCGGCCCAGCCTAGCGCCACGATCCCCTGACCGAGTTTCAGCTGCGCCGATTGTCCGAGCGGCACTGCCACGGATTCCTGGCTCGAACTGCCTACCTGGATGACAGCCACGTCGTACTTCTCGGACGATTGCAGAACCCGCCCCGGCAGGTGCTGCCCGGACTGCGTCGTCACCGTGACGGTACGCGCGTCGCCGGGGACGTGCGCATTCGTGACGATGAGCGTTGACCGGACGAAGAAGCCGCTGCCGCGGCTGGTGCTCGTTTCGACCCTCACGACGCCGGGCATGACGCGTTCGATGACGTCTTCGAGCGGCATGGCCGACGGTTGTGGCAGATCGTCCGGCGCGGGGTTCGGAGCGGGCGTGTCTTCCTGCGCGTGCTCCGGGGGAGGCAGTACGTCCGATGTTGGCGGCGTCACCAGCGTCGCGGGTGGGACGACCCGGTTCGTCTCGGGCTGCGCCGTGGCGATTCGCTTTCGCGGCGGGGGAGCCGGCTGGTGGCGGGCGTACCACAGGCCGCCCGCGCTTGCGGTGATTGCGATTATCAACGCCGCGGCCAGCTTGAGACGTGCGAGGCCGTTGGAATTCATCAAGGTGCGCGTCCTAGCTATCGGCTCCGCGCATCCGCAAATACAGCCGAAGGAGAGGAACCCAGCGGGGATGGTGCTTTCCGTAAAACGCGAGCTGGCTCCGGCGATATCCCTGCGCCGTGGTCGCCGGCGCGGTCGCGGCCGATCGTCCGCGCAAGTGGACGACTTGCACCTCGGGCGTGAAGAGGACCTGGCGGCCGCGGGCCCGGACGGCCGCGCAGAAGTCCACGTCCTCGGTGTACATGAAGTAGCGCTCGTCGAGCAGGCCGGCGGCCTCGGCGTCGGCGCGCCGCACCAGCAGACACGCGCCGCTCACCCAATCGGGATGCTGCCGTCGGCGGGTGCGCCGCTCGACGTCGCCGCGGGCGCGCCATTGCTGGCGCAACTCGTTCAGCGGGCCAATCATCGGGCCAAATGACAGCTCGGCGCGACCCTGGCCGTCTACAAGGCGCGGTCCAACAATCGCGACCGCAACGTCGCGATCGAGTTCCGCGACCAGGGCGTCGATCGCGCCCGCTGGAACGATAGTGTCGCTGTTGAGCAGCAGGATCAGGTCGCCGGAGCTGGATCGGATGCCCAGATTGTTGGCGCGCGAAAAGCCGACGTTCGCGCCGGCATCGATTACTCGTACACCTGTCTGTTCGCGGGCGAGGTCGGCGCTGCCGTCACTGGAGGCGTTGTCGACGACGATGACTTCACTTGTCGTTGCGGGAGGGGATTCGCGCAAAGCCGCAAGGCATCGCCCCAGATCCTCGCGCGTATTGAACGAGACGATGATGATCGACAGCCGGGTCACGATGGCTCGCCCTGCGAGGCCGCACCGACCCGTTCCAGCAACGACAGGGTATCGCGTGCTGTGTCGGACCAGTTGTATTTGGCCAGCTCGCGGGGAGCCGCGGCCAGAACCCGTGCGCGTACGGCCTGGTCGAAGAGCGCGGCGTTCAGCGCGGCAGTCGTCGCCTTCAGATCGCCGGCCTCGACATACAAGGCGGCGTCGCCGCAGCTTTCGCGCGCCACGGCCGTATCCAACAGCACCGGCGGCACACCGGCGGCCAGAGCCTCGAGCGGCGTCAGCCCCAGCCCCTCGTACTCCGACAGGAAAGCGAACGCCCGGGCGCTGCGATAGAGCTCGCCGAGTTGATCGTCGGTGACGTAACGATGCCAGTAGACCTGCTGGTCAAGTGTTTCGACGCGGATGGTCCGAGCCAGATCCTCGAACGGATAGGTCCGATTGTCGCCGACCAGATCGAGCCTGGCCTCGCGATGAGTCCGGGCAATCGGTGCGAAGGCGCGAATCAGGTCGGTCACGTGGCGGCGATTGAAGATGGAGCCTGCGTAGAGGATCCTGGGCGCACCCGTCATCGGCACGCGCGCGTCGTCAACCCCGGCGCTCCGACCGTCGGGACGTGAGGCGCCAGGATCGATGCCCGGAGGGATCACATGAATCTTCGAAGCGCTGACATCAAGGCGATCGATCAATTCGTGCTTTGAGAACTGCGAGATCGTCAGGACCGCTGACGCCCGCGCCGCCGAGGCCCTCGTCAGCCAGCGACGCCTGATGCCCTCTTTGAACCGAAACCATTCGGGATGCGCGACAAACGACAGATCGTGGATCGCAACGACTGAGGGAACCGCGATCCGCATCGGCATCGTGTAGGCCGGCGAGAACCACGCATCGATCTGGTCGCTTGCGGCGGCCCGCGGAAGGCGAACCTGCTCCCACCACGTGCCCGCACCGGGGAGCATTCTTATCGGAAACTGTCGCGAATCAAGCGACATCGGAACCGGCTCCGGCGCGTACAGAACGAACTGGTGGTCGCGCCCGGCAGGACCGGACCAGTGCGAAAGAAGGCCGCTCAGATAGCGGCCGACACCGGTCGTGTGACCGCAGAGTTCGCGTGCGTCGATGCCAATGCGCATGCTAGGCGGACTGGCCGCGGCGCCGGCGGAAGTCGATGGCCTCTTGATAGGTGTCGTAGACCCGGCGGGCGGTCCGGTCCCAACGGAAGTTCGCGGCTCGGGCGACGCCGCGCACGCTGCACTCGGTGGCGTACCGTTCGTCGTTCAGGACGCGCGAAATCGCTGCCGCCATGGCTGCCGGCTGCTCGGGATCGACGAGCGGACCCGCGTCGCCCAGCACTTCGGGCAGCGATCCACGATTCGCAGCGACAACCGGGACGCCGACCGTCATGGCTTCGAGCACCGGCATCCCGAATCCCTCCTCGAATGATGGTTGCACCAGCACGCGCGCGTTTTCATAGAGTGCCCGACGCTTTGCCGGGTCGACATACCCGAGGTGGCGCACGAAGCCCTTCAGCGGCGGATGGGTAAGGCGCTCGAGCCAGTCCGCGGCCTCCGGCGTCGCGCGGCCCGCCAGAATCAGCTCGGGGATCGGCCGCGCCGATCCGGGCGCGGCTCCCGCATCCATCGCGCTCGCGGCGAGCACGCGCTCGTACGCATCGAGCAGCCCACCGACGTTTTTCCGCGGCTCGAGAGTCCCGAAGAACAACACGTAACCATTGGACGGCACGGCCGTACGCGGTGTCCAGTCCGGAGCGCCAGGCGGACAGATCGCCAGACGCTCGGCGGGGATGCCGAGCTGACGCTGAACCTCGCTTGCAGTGAATTGTGACGGCACCATGATGCGGTCGGCCCGCCGCGCGTGCGCCTGCGCCAGCGCGGGATAGTCGCGGCGGATCTCGGCACGAGTCCGCTCGGGGTGGGACAGGAAGTCGAGGTCGTGAATCATGATCACCTGCGCTGCGCTTCGGGTCGGCATGAGTAGCGGGTGCAGCGAGTGCACGACGTCGAACGGGCGGCGTGCCAGGGTCTCGGCTGCCGGCCACTCGAAGCGATGCCAGAGCAGGTTGAGCAGCTTGACGGGCACGGCGCGGTCCACGATCGCGGCTCCAGCCCGGTCCGGCGATGGGAGAAGACGATCCTTCCAGGAACTCGAGAAAAGCGTAATGTCGAGCGTCAGGCCAGGCTCTGTCGTTCGCATCGCCAACAGCGACTGGACCAACCGATGGGTATACTCGCCGACGCCGCTCGGCTCCCGCAGCGCAGGACGGTAATCGATCAGGACACGCACTTGTGTAAGTCTTTCCAACTCAGTATCTTATTGTCTAATGAAAATAGCGGTCGTCGGAACCGGGTACGTCGGCCTGGTGCTGGGCGCGTGCCTTGCCGAGAACGGCAACACAGTCGTCTGTGTCGATAACGACGGGTCGAAAGTGAACATGCTCAAAGACGGCAAGATGCCGATCTACGAGCCGGGATTGGAAGAGATTGTCCGCCGAAACAGTCAAGAAGAACGGCTGAGTTTTACAACCGATCTGGCGTCGGCGGTGCGGGCCTCGACGATCGCGTTCATCGCGGTGGGCACGCCACAAGGCGAGGATGGGTCGGCCGACCTGCAGTACGTGCTGGGAGTCGCGCGCGACATCGGCCGGGCGATGCAGAAATATACCGTCATCGTCGACAAAAGCACCGTGCCGGTCGGGACTGCCAGGAAGGTGCGAGCGGCGATCGCCGCCGAAACCAAAGTGGAGTTCAGCGTCGTCAGCAACCCCGAGTTCATGAAACAGGGGGCGGCGATCGAAGACTTCATGAAGCCCGATCGCGTGGTCATCGGCATCGAAGAGAACGATCAGCGCGCCAATGACCTCATGAAGGAGCTGTACGGTCCGTTCACGAGGACCGGCGCACCGATCCTGACCATGAGCACCGCCAGCGCGGAACTGTGCAAGTACGCCGCGAACTCGATCCTGGCCATGCGGATTTCGTTCATGAACGAAATCGCGAACGTCTGCGAGCTCACCGGCGCGGACGTAGACGAAGTCCGGAAGGCGATCGGTTCCGATCGCCGAATCGGCACGTCGTTTCTGTTTCCTGGCGTCGGCTACGGCGGCAGCTGTTTTCCGAAGGACGTCAAGGCGCTGTTGAAGTCGTCGCAGGACGAGGGTTACGACTTTCGCATCCTGAGCGCAGTCGAGGACGTCAACCGGTCCCAGAAGGAACGGTTGGTCGAGAAGATGGCGAAACACTTCGGCTCGCTCAGGGGCCGCACGATTGCGCTGTGGGGACTGGCGTTCAAGCCGCGCACCGACGACATGCGCGAAGCGCCGGCGATTCCGATCATCGAGCGGTTGCTCGAGGCCGGGGTCAAGGTACAGGCCTACGACCCGGCCGCGATTCCCGTCGCGCGGAGGATTTTCGGCGACCGGATCACGCTCTGCGACAAGAGCTACGACGCGCTGGCCGGAGCCGACGCTCTGGCGATCGTGACCGAGTGGAACGAGTTCCGCGAGCCCGACTTCGCGAGGATGCGGACCCTGCTGAAGGCGCCGGTCGTGTTCGACGGGCGCAACATCTACTCTCCCGAGCACATGCGCACGCTCGGCTTCGGTTATTTCTCGATTGGCCGTTAGTTCACGCGGGGTTCTGGTCACCGGCGGAGCGGGCTACATCGGCAGTCACGCGGCGAAAGCGCTGCACCGCGCCGGCTATCGAGTCGTCGTGTTCGACAATTTCGTCGCCGGCCACCGGGCCGCGGTCAAGTTCGGTGATCTCTTCGAGGGCGACATCCTCGACACTGCCGCCGTGCGCGAGGCGATTCGCCGTCACGAAATTTCGGCGGTGATGCATTTCGCTGCGTTCCTCGACGTCGGCGAATCGGTGCGCGAGCCGATCCGTTACTACCGCAACAACGTCATGGGCGCGCTGAGCGTGCTGGAGGCGATGGCGGCCGAACGTGTTCATCCTTTCGTGCTGTCGTCCACCTGCGCGACCTACGGGGAGCCGATTGAGACGCCGATCGCGGAATCGCACCCGCAGAATCCGATCAACAGCTACGGCGAGACCAAGCTTGCAGTCGAGCGCGCGCTGCCGCATTTCGAGCGGGCCTACGACATCCATTCCGTGGCGTTGCGCTATTTCAACGCCTCCGGCGCCGATCCTGACGGCGAAATCGGCGAGGATCATTCCCCGGAGATCCACGTGATTCCGCGCGCCATCGAAGCGGCGATTGGCGGGCCGGGACTGCAGGTCTTCGGCGACGACTATCCGACCCCCGACGGCACCTGCCTGCGTGATTACATCCACGTGAGCGACCTGGCGGACGCGCATGTCAAGGCGCTCGAGGCGGTGATCGAGACCCGCCGATCGAGCGCGTATAACCTCGGGACCGGTCATCCGCATTCGGTCCGCGACGTCATCGAAACGGTAGGTCGCGTCACGGGACGCCCGGTCCCCTGGATTCTGGCGCCGCGACGACCCGGGGATCCCGCGGTGCTGTACGCGTCCGCTCAAAAGGCACGCACGGAACTCCGTTGGACTCCGCGTCATGCGGCGCTCGATTCGATTGTCCAGACCGCGTGGGACTGGCATCGCCGGCATCCCCACGGATACGAGGATCAGTGAGCGTGGATCGGCAACGGACGCTGCGGCGACTGTTCCGGTACTCCAGGCCATACCGCGGCCGCCTGCTCTGGGCGATAGCCGGCATGATCGTGTACGCCGCCGGCGCGGCCGGGCTGGCCGCGCTGATCAAGCCGATTTTCGACAGCGTCCTGCCGCTGCAGAAGAACGTCGGCGTCATTGCGCGCGGCATCGTTGCGGTGTTCTTCCTGAAGGGCATCGGCTCGTTCGCCTCGTCGTATCTGATGGCCGACGTGGGCCAGCGCGTGGTCATGGACCTGCGCAACGCTCTCTACCGTCACATTCTCGACCAGTCCGCCAGCTTCTTCGCCCATGGACAGACCGGGCGCCTGCTGTCGCGGATCAACAACGACGTCGGCCAGGTCCAGCAGGCTGTGTCGGAAACCGCCGGCGACCTGGCCCGCGAAACGCTCGCCTTGGTGGGCTACGCGGGCCTGCTGTTCTGGTACGACGCCAGGCTGACGATCGTGTGCCTCACTGGTGCGCCGCTCATCGTGTACCCGCTGGTCCGGCTGGGACAGCGCGTACGCCGCACCACCCGGCGGAGCCAGGAAGCGCTCGAGCAGATCTCGCATCTCAGCGCCGAAGCGTTCACCGGCCACCGCATCGTCAAGGCCTTCGGTACTGAGAAGCTCGAGGCCGAGAAGTTCAACCGCGCGGGCTATCACCTGTACCGCACCAACATGAAGGTGACCGCCGCGTTGTCGAGCCTGCCGCCGCTGATGGAACTGCTCGGCGGCGTCGGCATGGCCGCTGCCGTTGTCTACGGCAGTTCGCAGATTGCCGAAGGGCATCTGTCGCCCGGCGACTTCGTCACCTTCATCGGCACCCTGCTGCTGATGTACGGTCCCGCCAAGAAACTGAGCCGGGTCAACGCCGACCTGCAGCAGGCGACCGCCGCATCCGAGCGCATCTTCGAGATGCTGGACACGCATACCGAAGTGCTCGAGCAGCCCGGTGCCGCACCGCTGGCGCCGTTCCAGCACGCCATCGAATTCCGCGATGTCAGCTTCCGCTACGACGATACAGCGGCGCCGATTTTGAGCAACGTGGCGCTGACCGTTCGCGCCGGCCAGATGATCGCAATCGTCGGGCGCAGCGGCGCCGGCAAGACCTCGCTGGTCAACCTGCTGCCGCGCTTTTACGACGTGGCGGCGGGCGCCATTTTGATCGACGGCGTCGATATCCGTCACGCGACGCTGGCGTCGTTGCGGCGCCAGATTGGCATCGTGACGCAGGACACGGTTCTTTTCGATGAGTCGATCGCCGGCAACATCGCCTATGGATCGCCGCAGGCGTCGCAGGCGCAGATCGAGGCCGCGGCTCGCGCCGCGAACGCCCACGACTTCATCGTCGAAACCCTTGCGCACGGCTATGAGACCACCATCGGGGAACGAGGCCAGCGGCTGTCGGGCGGTCAGCGCCAGCGGATCGCGATCGCCCGTGCGTTGCTGAAGAACGCGCCGATTCTGGTATTGGACGAAGCCACGTCGGCACTCGACACGCAGTCCGAGCTGCTGGTGCAGGAAGCGCTCGCCAATCTGATGATGAACCGCACTTCGTTCGTCATCGCGCACCGCCTGTCGACCATCCGCCGTGCCGACGCCATCATCGTCCTCGATCGCGGCAAGGTGAAGTAGTTCGGCCGGCACGACGACTTGGTGTCCAGGCCGAACGGCACCTACGCATCACTCTACCAACTGCAGCTGCTCGAAGGCCGCAAGGGCGAATCGCGGATGGTGCCATCGTGATCAAGAGCATGACCGGGTTCGCGTCCGTGACCCGGGAGGACGAGCGGGCCACGATTGGCATCACCATCAGAGCGGTCAATCATCGTCACCTCGATCTGCAATTGCGTCACCCGCAGCTGCTGGCGGGGATCGAGAGCGAACTGCGGGCGCTGGTGGCTGCGCGCGTGGCGCGCGGCCGCGTCGAATTGAGCATCTCCCTCCAGCTTCGGCAGACGGCGGGCGTGGACGTCACGTTCAACGAAGAGTTCGCGCGCGCGCTCGAAGTCGCTCTGGACGCGGCTCGCGAGCGTGGGCTGGTGGTCGGCGCACTGACACCCGGCGATTTGCTGCGTCTGCCGCAGGCGATCACGATTCGCTAACGTCAGCCGGATGACGACGAGGATGCCCGGCGGGCCGTTGAGGTGCAAGCGCGCGACGCGGTGGCTCAGGCGTTGGGGGAACTCGACACGATGCGCTCCCACGAGGGCGTTTCGCTGCACGCGGACCTCGACGGACGCAAGAAGGCGGTGGCGCAGCTGGTCGACCGGGTCGCGGCGGCGGCCGATCAAGGGCGGGCGGCGCTGGAGCAGCGCCTCACCGAGCGGGTGCGCGATCTGCGCACTGCACTGCAGGCCGATGAAACCGCCGTGGCGCAGGAGATCGTCCGGATGGCGTCGCGGTCGGACATCAGCGAGGAGCTCGAGCGTTTCCGCGGCCACGTCTCGCACTGGACGGCGCTCGCCGACGGTCCTGAACCGTGCGGCCGTAAGCTGGATTTCCTGCTCCAGGAGATGAACCGCGAGGTCAACACCATGGGCTCGAAGGCCGATGGTCTTCGCGTCTCGGAACTGATCATCGCCGCGAAGGCAGAACTCGAGAAGATGCGGGAACAGGTCCAGAATGTCGAGTAGCCCGGGCCTGCTGTTCATCGTCTCCGCGCCCTCTGGCGCCGGCAAGACGACCTTGGTCGAGCGGCTGGTGGACCTGACGCCGAACCTCAGAATGTCGCGCTCGTACACGTCACGTCCCGCTCGAGACGGCGAGACCGACGGCGTGGACTATAATTTTGTGACGCGGGATCGCTTCGAGGCGATGGTCGAGGCCAACGGGTTTCTGGAGTGGGCCGACGTGTTCGGCAACCTCTATGGCACCGGAGCCGCCGATACCGACCGATTGCTCGCCTCGGGAGACGATGTGGTGCTGGTGATCGATGTGCAGGGCGCGCGCAAAGTTCGGGCCCGGGCGATTCCGACCACAGGCGTGTTCGTGATGCCACCGTCGTTCGCGGTTCTCGAGCAGCGGCTGCGTGGCCGCAGTAAGGACAGCGAGCAGGCGATTCAACGGCGGTTGCAGGTGGCACGCGACGAAGTCGCATCGTTCAGGGAGTACGACTACGTCGTGGTCAACGACGACCTCGGCGGGGCGGTCGAGCGTCTGAAGAGTATTGTCGTCGCCGAGCGCGCCTGTCTGGCGCGGATGCGGTCGGCGGCCGAAACGATAGTCGGGACATTTTGATGATTGACAGAAGCAAGCTGCCGAATTCCTTCGAGTTCGTCGCGATTGCCGGCGCGCGGGCGCGCCAGTTGCTGGCCGGATCGACGCCGCGCGTGGACGCGGTGAATCGCAAGAAGACCACGGTCGCGCTGGAAGAGGTCGTCACGAAAGCGGTCGAGAAGGTCGACGGCGATTAGTTCCTCACATGCTGATTGCTCTCGGGGTCACCGGCGGAATCGGCGCCTACAAAGCCGTTGAGGTAGCGCGCGGCCTCCAGAAGCGCGGCCATGAGGTCGTCGCCGTGATGACCCATGGCGCGACCCGTTTTGTCGGCGCGGTCACCTTCGAGGCCATCACCCGGCGTCATGTCATCGTCGATCAGTTCGAGGTCGGTATGAACGCCGACATCGAGCACATCGCGATCGCCTCAACCATCGATCTCCTGCTCGTCGCCCCGGCGACCGCGAACATCATCGGCAAGTTCGCCAACGGCATCGCCGACGACTTCCTGTCCACGCTCTACACGGCGACGCGTGCGCCGCTGCTGATCGCGCCGGCCATGAACTCGCAGATGTTCGCTCACCCGGCGGTGCGGCAGAACATGGACACGCTGGCCGGACGCGGCGCCCGGTTCGTCGAACCGGGCGAGGGCTACCTGGCGTGCGGCTGGATTGGCAAAGGCCGGCTCGCCGAGCCGGACGAAATTGTGGCGGCAGCCGAGTTGATGCTGAGGCCGGAGGGTCCGTTGCGCGGACGCCGCGTCGTAGTGACCGCGGGACCGACTTACGAGGACCTCGATGCGGTGCGCTACATCGGCAACCGCTCGAGCGGTCGCATGGGCTATGCGATTGCGGCGGAGGCGGCGCGCCGAGGCGCGCAGGTGACGCTCATCTCGGGGCCCACGACCATCGCGAAACCCCCGGTCCACGAGGTGGTGACCGTGCGTCGCGCGGTCGAGATGCGTGAGGCGGTCATGACGCGAGCGCTGGACGCCGATGTCGTGGTGATGGCTGCCGCGGTTGCGGACTATGCGCCGGTCGAGCGCGCCGATCAAAAGCTGACGAAGAGCAACGGTCCGCTGACACTCGTGCTGCAGCGGACGCCGGACATCCTCGCCGAACTCGGCCAGCGACGCCTCAGCGCCGGTGGGGGACCACTGCTCGTGGGCTTTGCGGCGGAAACTACTGACGTGGTGGCGCGGGCGACGGCGAAGCGCCAGCAGAAGAACGTTGACCTCGTTGTCGCCAACGACGTGTCGCGCACCGACGCCGGGTTCGACGTCGACACCAATGCCGTGACCATCGTCGGCGCGAACGGCGCGGAATCGCTGCCACTGCAGTCGAAGTCGAGCGTGGCAGTGGAACTTCTCAATCGTGTCGAGCCGCTGCTGGTTGCCCGGCCTGTCAAGGTCTAGTGGATCGCGATCACATCAAGGAACATCTCACGTTCGCCGCTGAGCTCGGCGTCAGCGGCG
>DASXIR010000040.1:0-2801 GCA_036497895.1 Vicinamibacterales bacterium
CGCTCCAGCGTCGACCTGGCGAGGCTCTTCGCCTGACGTAGCGCGATTCGGCGGCTCCTCCGACGCTGATCATATCCAGCGCTACTCGGCGTGGCGATCAGATCGCGACGGGATGTCGACGCAAAACGGACGCTTCTGCCACGACGTACAGCAGCGCCACGGCTAGTCTCTCGCGCCTAGCGAGGTGACGATGACAATTGTTGCAGACCAATCCGCGGCGGCGCTCCGGAGGCGTGTGTGAACGCGGTCGTGATGTCGGCGTTCTACCTGCCGCTGCTCCTGATGCTAGCCGGGCTCATCCTGCGCGGAGTGGCCTTCGAGTTTCGCCGGCAAGGAAGGATCGCGTGGGTGCACATCCGCCACGAGGAAGCCGCGGCGTTAGCCGCCGGTGTCGAGGAACACGTCAGTGGCGAGACGCGTGACGATCGAAATGGTCCAAGGGCTTCACCGAGGACTTCGTCGGCGCCGTGGGAATGAACCGCGTTGCTCGCTTCCGGCTCGGCCCGCGCGACATGTGCAGCGACGCCGATTACTACGACGTGGTGGGCGACAACGACGGCATCTTCGGCTACATGTCGCTGCTGGCCTGTCACGACGTCTGCGCGATGAACTGCCGCTGCAGACGCAGATTGCGAACCTGCACCGCGCGATCAATGAATCGGGGATTCGGCAAGGCAGTGCTTCCACGAACAAGAGCATTCCCATCGTCGAGGCGCGCGCGACGGCCGTTGCGCCGGCCCGCCGGCACCGCGACAGCGCCAGGACGCTGAATGACCACCGATCTCGAACTCGGGTTGGAACCGCCGGTCACGCACAGGTCCGGCCGTAGTTGTTTCGAGGCGCCGCAGCAGCCTCGCGGCTAGCCAATTGGAGGCACCATGGAATTCTTCCTACAAATTGTATTGATCCTTGCGTGTCTTTTCTACGGAGCGCGCAAGGGAGGCCTGGCGCTCGGCCTCCTCGGTGGCGTGGGGATCGTCGTGCTCGCCTTCGCATTCAAGCTGCCACCGGGCAAGCCACCCGTAGACGTGATGCTCACAATCGTTGCGGTGGTGGCCGCCTCGGCGACGCTACAGGCGTCTGGTGGGCTTGACGTGCTGCTGCAACTCGCCGAGAAGATCTTGCGGCGCAATCCGAAGTATGTGTCGATCCTCGCGCCGTTCACGACCTGCGTCCTCACGATGCTGTGCGGCACCGGGCACGTCGTCTACACGATGCTGCCGATCATCTACGACGTCGCGATCAAGAACAAGATCCGGCCCGAGCGGCCCATGGCCGCGTCGTCGATCGCGAGCCAGATGGGCATCATCGCGAGCCCGGTGTCCGTCGCCGTCGTGTCGCTCGTCGCATTCCTGGCCAAGGTGCCGGCCGGCAGCCTGGTGATCGATTTCGTCACGCTGCTGTCGGTCACGATTCCGTCGACGCTCGTGGGCGTGCTGATGATCGGCATCTTCAGCTGGTTCCGCGGCAAGGACCTCGACCAGGACGAGGCCTTCCAGAAGCTGATCGCCGATCCTGAGAACCGCAAGTACGTGTACGGCGAGTCGGCCACGCTGCTCGGGCAGAAGCTCGCCGGCAGCCAGTGGACCGCCATGTGGATCTTCGTCGGCGCGATTGCCGTGGTTGCGCTGCTCGGCGCGGTCGAGTCGATCCGGCCGACGGTCGCCGGCAAGCCGATGTCGATGGTGCTGACGATCCAGATGTTCATGCTGATGGCGGGCGCGCTCATCATCGTCTTTACCAAGACCAACCCGGCCGAGATCGGCAAGAACCAGGTGTTTCGCGCCGGCATGATCGCGGTGGTCGCCGTGTTTGGCGTGGCCTGGATGGCCGACACGGTGTTCGAGGCGAACCTGCCAGCGATCAAGGACGTATTGTCGGACGTCGTGAAAATCAAGCCGTGGACCTACGCGATCGCGATTCTGATCGTGTCCAAGCTCGTCAACTCGCAGGCCGCGGCGATCAGCGCCATGGTGCCCGTGGCCCTCTCGATCGGCGTACCGCCGGGCTACGTGGTCGCCTTCGCGGCGGCGTGCTACGGCTACTACATCCTGCCCACCTATCCGTCCGACCTCGCAACGATCCAGTTCGACCGTTCCGGCACGACGCGGATCGGCAAGTACGTCATCAATCACAGCTTCATCCTGCCCGGGTTGATCGGCGTGAGCAGCTCTTGCGTGATCGGTTACCTCTTGGCGGGCGCCCGAGGACTCCTCTAGCCAAATACTGTGGACTCCTTCTTCCGACAGGATGAGGTGTCCACGAAATCGGGGCAACTTCAATCCGTTCACGCTCGCACACTTGGTGGTGGCTTGGAAAGCCACGCCACCGGCTGCCTTTTCAGAGGTACTTCCGGGCCCTGAAGGGTGTCCCTGCCCTACCGTTCCAATATCGGGTACCTGCCCGACCAGCGTGTGAACGGTCCGATCGCCCTCGAATTTCTGTACGCTCGCATGGTTTGTTGACACGGCTCTGCATGGTTTGTTGAACTCAACAGCTGCGCACCGCGAGCCCGCCGCGGTGACGCGAACCGTCGCGCGCCAGCGCGCGACGTCGCCGTGGACCGGTGGCCGGCTCAGCCGACCGAAAAGCCGGCAGGACCGTTGCCGGACTCCTGAGCTGCTGGTGTCGCCCGGCCCTTAGAGGGACCCCCGGATGTTTCAGCGAGGCTTCAGAGGAACTGCCCGCACCACCGCGTTTGCTCGCATTGGGTGCGCCGAACATTTGAAGAAATCTTCGCAGATCGGGGTCGGTTACGCTATCCCCGAACTCAATGTCAGCCCGCCGCTTGCAATGCCGCC
>DASXIR010000041.1:0-38993 GCA_036497895.1 Vicinamibacterales bacterium
TTCGGAGAGGGATTGAGTGTCGAATGGATGCAGGCGCCGAGGTACTCCGGCACGATTTCCGGACGATTCGATGTTGACGGACGCGGCTTCGATCGGGCATCGCTGGCGCTGACCGGCGGCGGACATCTGACGAGCGCCAACTTGTTCGGCGGCGCGCTTTCGGACGCGCAAGTCTCGATCGCGATCGTGGATGGGACGCTTCGCGCGTCCTACGACGGCGCTTTCACGCAGATCGATCCGAGCATTCCGTTCGAGGAGCCGCGGATCGCGGCGAGACTGACCGGAAGCGGCCACGTCACCGCCGTCGTTCGGGAGCTGCTGCAGCGCGACGTCACGCTGTCGGACTATGGCGTCGATGGCGCGATGACGCTCCAGCCATTTGTGTTTCACGATGTGGCGCTCGAGTCCGGTCAGATCGACGCCGAGCTCGCCTCTTCCACGCTCAATGTCCGGCGCCTGGATCTGGTGGGACGATCGATCACGGGCACAGGGCATGGGACCGTCGCCCTGACCGACGATCGAGAGACGAACTTCGATTACGACATCCAGAGTGCGGATCTCGAACGACTTCGCGCGCTGACCGCGATTGACGCCGCCGGCGAGGTTGCCACCAAGGGCCACGTGTCCGGACCCTGGACCGCGCTCCGGGCCGTCGGCGACGCAACCCTCGACCGCCTCGCGGCCGACGACGTCACAGCGCTGACAGCAACCGGCCACTACGACGTCGTGTTGCCGTCGTTGAACGTGGCCGACGCCACCGCGACGATTTCAGCGCGCGGCACCGCGCTGACCATCGCCGGTCAGGCGCTGGCAGAGGCCTCGGGAAACCTTTCGCTCGCGGCAGAGCGCCTCCGATTCGACGTTCAGCTGGCGCACAGTCGCGATCGTCGCGGTGCAATCGCCGGGGATGTGGCCCTGCATCTCGACACCCGGCGGGTCGATCTCAACGCTCTGACTGTCACGCTGGGCAGCGCCGGGTGGAGGCTGATCGACGGACGGCCAGCCGCCACGGTTGCCTGGAGCGACGCTGAGCTGTCGATCACCGGCGCAGAATTCGACGGCGGCAACGATCAGAAGATCACCGTTGCTGGTTCCTGGCGCCCCGATGGCGGCGGTGCGCTCAAGCTGACGGCGACCAATGTGTTTCTCGACTCCTTACAGGCCGCGTTCGAACAACCCACGCTCTATGGCGGCGCACTCGATCTCGATACCACGATCAGCGGCACACGAACAGCGCCGCGCGTGGTCGGAACGGTGACCGTCAACCACGGCCGCGTTCAGCGCCTCAGCTATCAGAAGCTGGCCGTTCGCTTCAACTACGCGAACGAGATCTTCGACGTGTCTGGGCGCCTTGACCAGGCGCCGGACGTCTGGATGACCGCCGTCGGCACGATTCCGATGGCATTGTTTCGGCCCGACCTTCCCGAGCGCCCGATGGATGTCACTATCGAATCGAGCTCGATCAGTCTCGGTCTGATCCAGGGACTGACCGACCTCGTCAGCGATGTGACCGGCGAAGCCAAAATCAACGTGAAGGCGATCGGCACGAGCCGCGATCCGCACCTGTCGGGCACCGTCGCGATCACCGACAGTGGCTTTCTGGTGACGTCAACCGGGTCGCGCTACAAGAATGTTCGCGCCGCCATGACCCTGGCTACCGACCAGATCCGAGTGGATTCTCTGCACATGGAGGACAGCTCGGGCCGTCCCCTCGATGTGCATGGCAGCCTCGGCACTCACGAACTGAGCGTTGGCGATCTCGAGATCGAAGCCACGGCGAGCCGTTTCGAAGTGATGCGGAACGGTCTGGGACGCGTCAACCTGGACGCGTCACTGCACCTCCGGGGCCGGCTCGAGGCGCCGCGCATCGCCGGCGAGCTGACGATCGCCGCCAACAGCACGCTGCGTGTGGACGAAATCCTGCAACGTGCGCTGTTCCAGCCTTACGCAACCGAGGCTTCGACCGCGACCGACGTCGATGCGGTCAGGGCGCTGAATCCGTGGGATCGCCTCGGACTCGACATCCAGCTGCACGTTCCGGGCACGCTGCGCTTGACCGGCGACAATGTGCAGATTTCCTCGAACACGCCGATTGGGCTCGGCGAGGTCAACATCAAGACCACCGGCGACCTCTATCTCTACAAGGATCCGGGTGGGCAGCTCTCCGTGACCGGCTCGTTCGATTCGCTGAGCGGCACCTACGCGTTTCAGGGCCGACGCTTCGACGTGGACCCGGCCAGCTCGATCAACTTTCGCGGTGATCTCAATCCCGGCCTGTATGTGACCGTCACGCGGACGATTTCCGCGGTCCAGGCGCGGGTCAGCATCCTCGGTTCGCTGGACGAACCTGAATTGCGTCTGGCCAGTACACCGCCGCTCGACGAATCCGACATCCTGTCGCTGATCGTGTTCAACACAGCCACCAATCAGTTGACGGGGGCGCAGCAACAACAGTTGCTGGTCCGCGCGGGTACGCTCGCCGCCGGGTTCCTGGCCTCGCCGCTGCTGTCCGCGCTCGAGAAAGAGATCGGATTCGGGATGCTCGAGATCGATCCGAACGGCGACAACGGGACCGGACCGCGCGTCACAATCGGCAACGAGATTGCGCCCGGCCTGGTGGCGCGGTTCAGTCGGCAATTTGGAACCGACGAATACGACGAGGCGACCGTGGAGTACGCGTTGTCGCGGGTGCTGCGGCTGCGGGCCAACTACTCCGATGCCCAGTCGACCACGGGCTTCGCCGCGTTCCGGCGCGTTGAGCACACCGGCGTGGATCTGATCTTCTTCTTCAGCTTCTGACGAAGAGGTCGCCGGGAGCTTTTCAGTCCTGCCGGGTGCGGTCCGGCAGGCGCCGCGCTACAGCAGCAGGGTCTCGACGCGGTGGGCGTGCACCATGCCGTCGCACGGCGACCACGAGAACACGGTGAACCGGCCGTCCTGCGATGCGACCAACGCGATCGCATCGTGCTGATCGTGCACGAACTGTGCGGCGGACAGATGGCGTGTGCCGCCGAGTTGCGTCGGGTGCAGCAGCGTCGCCCGGTCTCCCTCGATCGGTTCGGTCACGGTCACCTGCTCTACCTGTGCAGCGCCTTTGCGGCGCGAGATCTTCGCACCGAAGGCCAGCAGATCGTATTGAACGGTGACCACCGTGGCGCCGTCCACAGCGGTCAGTCCGGCAACGGCATCGACCGCGCGATTGACCGCGTCCTGCCAGAGCCGCTTGATCTTTTCGTCGGGATTCTGCCGGTTCAGCTGTGCCAGTTCCGAAAACGCCGGTACCACGGCATACGGAATCGGCCGCACGATCGACTCTCGCCACATCTCGGAGCCGTCGGGCACGACCAGTAACAGCCCGCCGCGGCCGTGCGCGCGCATGGAAACCGCGAGCTGCACCAGCACGTTTACGGAGTCGATTTCGGGTCGCCAGTCGGCCGGTGAATCGAATCCCAGCAACGACGTCAACAGCGGCGGACAGTCCGGCAGGCTCGACGCTTTCTCGTCCACGATCTTGATTTGATCACCTTCGAGCACCGCCACGTTGACGAACTTCCCCGCTTCCTCGCCGCGGTGATGTTTGATCACCAGCAGGCCAGGCGCGGCCACCTCGACGACGACGCACATCGACGGGACGGCACGGATGGTGCCCCAGACCGACAGCCCGGCGCCGTCGTGCCAGACGCCGAGGTGAATGCCCGGACGTTCGACCGCGGGCGCCACCTTGACCAGCGCTCCCGGGACGAGCGGCAGCGGCCGCTCGAACATCAGCGGATGCGTGGCGCGCTCGGGTGACAGCAGCACCAGCGAAATCTTCGGGATGTAGCTCTCCTCGCGACGCAGGCTCGCCCAGAAAGCGGCGTCGATGATCGCCTCGATCGTGTCGGCGGTCGGTGCGACGAACTGGGAGGGGCCTCTGCCATGACCGTCCGTGAGGTGTTGGGCAAAGTGCGCTTCGACCTTCGGCGCCACGATGCGTGCGGCCGGATAGGCGGGCTCACTCATGGCCGGCGACGCGGAGTACCCGACCACGAGCGTCGTGCCTGCGGTCCACGTGGATCGCGCGGACCGCCGCCGGGGCGCTGTCCCTGCGATCCATGCGCGGGCCGCGGACGCCGCGAACCCTGAGGACGGGGTGGGCGCTGATCGAGTGGCGGCGCCTGGGCGCGCGCCTGATAGTCGAAGTCCGGCAGCGTCACGCGAGGCAGCCGGCTGTTGATCGCCTTTTCGATGCCGCGGATGCTTCCCTCTTCCTCCGGCGCCATTAGCGTGAACGCCGAACCGGTGGTTTCGGCGCGCGCGGTCCGGCCGACACGGTGAATGTAGTCTTCGGGCACCAGCGGCACGTCGAAATTGACGACATGGCCAAGCGCGGTGACATCGATGCCGCGTGCGGCAATGTCGGTCGCGACCAGTACGCGGTACTTGCCGCTCTTGAATCCGGCCAGCGCCTCGGTGCGCTGGGCCTGCGAACGGTTGCCGTGAATGCGCTCGACCTTGATGCCCTGCTCCCCGAGAAACTTCGCCAGACGATTTGCCCGGTGCTTGGTGCGCGTGAACACCAGCGCGTCCTGCATCTCGCTCCCTCGAAGCAGTTGGAGCAGCAAACCCGGTTTCAGATGTTGCGGGACCGGATACACCGCGTGGGTGATGCCGACGGCCGGCGTGGATCGCCGTTCGATGTTGATCGTCGCCGGGTCCTTGAGCATCTCCCGCGACAACGCCGCGATCGGCGGCGGCATGGTGGCGCTGAAGAAGAGGGTCTGCCGCTTCGTGGGCAGGTGGCGCAGCACGCGGCGGATGTCGGGCAGAAATCCCATGTCGAGCATGCGATCGGCTTCGTCGAGGACGAGATATTGCAGCCCGGCAATTTTCGCGTAGGGGAAACGGAAATGGTCGAGCAACCGGCCGGGGGTTCCGACGACCACGTCAACGCCGCTCCGAAAAGCATGCTCCTGCGGTCCCATCCCGACGCCACCGAACACCGCGGCCGCGGTCAACGGCGTGTGGACCGCCAGATCGTTGAGATCTTCGACGATCTGCGCCGCGAGCTCGCGCGTCGGCGTCAACACCAGCGCGCGCGTGGTGCCGCGCGGCTTGTCGACGAGCTTGGTAAGGATGGGGAGGAGGAATGCGGCGGTCTTGCCACTGCCGGTCATCGCGCACGCCAGCAAATCCTGTCCGGCGAGCGCCAGCGGGATGGCGTCAGCCTGAATCGGCGTGGGCCGGGTAAATCCGAGGTCTTTCAGCCCCTGCAACAGGCTGGGATGAAGTCCGAGTTTGGTAAATGGCACGGAACATTATGACAGCGGACGGCCGGTGTCGTACAATTGGTCCGTGAACAAATCGAGACCATCGCAACAAAAACGCCAGCGCGAACGTCAGCGCCAGGAACGCCAAAAGGAAAAGCAGGCCCGTCGCCAGGAAGTCGCGGCGCAGAAGGCGACCAATCCTGGACGTGCCGACGGTGTGGATCCCGATCTCGATGGCATCAAGGCAGGGCCGCAGCCGCCGCAGGACTGGCAGCTCGACGAAGCCGAGGCGAGCGAGACCACCGAGTAGTCTTCAGGATTTCGACGCCAGGTAGCGTTTCCGTGCTCTTGCCCGCAAGTCGGGTCGCGAGAGATGCACGGTGATGTCGTGCATCTTCCCGTCAAGCTTTTCCGGTGTAAAACCCAGCGCGTACTGATGGTGCAGTTCGTCGGCCACGCGCAGGAAGGTGTTGGCCAGATCCCTCGCTGACGTCAACTCGAAGTAACCGCCGCCGGTCGCCGCCGCGATTTTCGGCAGGCCTTCGTCCGGCTGCTGGGTTTCCGGCCGGCCCCCGAAGCCGGCGTGCACGCCATTCTGTCCGGCCAGCCCGATCGCATAAACCATCACGTCCTGCTCTTCCGCGCGTTTCATCACGTCCTTCAACGACTTGTTCTTGCCGCTGAAGTTGAGTGGCTCGTCCACGCCGTCGGTGAATACGAGGATGACGCGGCGGCCCTGTTCGACCAGCAGCTTGTCGATCCCGCGGTCCACCGCGTTCCACAGCGGCGTCGGGCCGTCGCTTTGAAGCTCGTTGCGGAGGATATTGAACAGGACGTCGTGGTCCGACGTGAAGTCCACCGGATCGATCTGCACGTATTTCGCGAAACTGCCGATGCGCGCCTTGTCCTCGATTGCCATCGAGCGGACGAAAGCCTCCGCGGCCTTCTCCTCGAGCTCCAGGTTGGGCTTCATGCTGCCGCTGCGGTCAAGCAACATCACAACAGTGATGGGCTGGAGCTCGTTCGCGAACACCGTCAAGTCCTGCCGCTTGCCGTCATCGTCGACGCCAAAATCCTCACGGTTCAGATTCGGAACCAGGCGGCCCTGGCTGTTGGTCACGGTTGCCCAGACGGCCACCGTTCGCGTCGTACCCTTGAAGGAGGGCGGCTGAGCCTGCGGTCCGGCCGCAACGGACACAAGCCCGGTCGCGATAGTGGCGACGACGACGAGCAAAAGACGACGCATCATGAGATTTCTCCAGCGGTGACTCTTTGATCGTAGTCGTCCCGGTTGCCCCCTGCCGGGTGACAATTTCGTGACACCCGCCGCGAAGATGGCCTGCTCGGTCGGCCACTGATTCTGGTCGCGCTTGGTGCCGATAGTCTCACGGAGAGGTCTCCATACGTGATGCGCGTCACTCCCCGGATTCTGGCGGCACTGGCGGCCGCCCTGTTCACAGTGGGCACCGCCATTCTGACGGGCGCGGCCGATCAAGGTTCGATGCGCGGCACGGTGTTGGACGAGTCTGGCGGGCTGCTCCCAGGTGTCACCATCGTCGCTACGAATCTTGAGGGAGAGGTGTTGACTACGGTCGTGACCGACGCGACAGGACACTTCGCGCTGGCGGCGGTTCCACCCGGTGTGGTCCACCTGACGTTCGAACTAGCCGGGTTCACGACCGCAGCTGTTGACGTCACGATTCGGCCCGGCGTCGAGTCGCGCCTCGGGCAGCGCCTCGCGCTTGCCGGGCGCTCCGAAAGCGTCGAGGTCCGCGGCCAGGCGCCGGCCGTGGTACCGGCGCCGCGGCAGATTGTCGCACCGCCCCCACCGCCGCCGGCCAAACTGGTCGCAGTGGCGCCACACGATCATGCGTCCGTTTGCGGGCCGGCCAAGAGGAATCACGGCATCGATGCGCTCGGAACCGTCCGCGCCGTGCGGCACGGCGAGTTGCACGACTTGTACTCAGCCGGCGACGAACTGACCATCGATGGCGGCACACTCGACGGTCTCGACGCCGGGCGGAATCTCACCGTTCGCCGCTATTTCACACTGCGGGGCTTCGTCAGCGGCGCCAATGCCGGCGAGCACACCGCCGGGCTGCTGCAGATTGTCTCGGCTGAGGAACACACCTCGGTCGGGGTGGTCATCTATGCCTGCGACGAGATGCGACCGGGTGATTTTCTGGCTGCCTTCAACCCGGAGCCGGTTCGCGCGCCGCAGGCGCCGGCCGTTCCGGACTTCGACCAGGCAGCGCGGATTCTCTTTGCTGATGCCGATGCTCTGCTCGGCGCGCCGGGCCGCTCGATGGTCATCGATCGCGGCGCCGACTACGGCTGGCGGGCTGGTCAGCGCGTTACGCTGTTCCGACGCGAGAACAAACGCAGGCCGACCATCGTCGGCGACGCAGTCGTCGTCGCGGTGCGCGTCGATTCGGCGACCATTCGCATCCTGAATATTATTGACGCCGTCTCGCCCGGCGACTGGGCGGCACCGCAACGGGGTTCAGTCTCGACCGCGTCCGTAACGCCCGCCTCGTCCGATCGTTCGCGCCGCTAGTCGCCGCTAGTCGCCGCTCGCCGACCTTCTCTCGCCCACGTCGCCCCGTCTGCGGGCACTCTCCAAGCGTTGTTCAGACATTAATGTCGGCTCGCGCGGCGATCCGCCATTTACGTCTCGGTCACGTCCTGTTTGCGAAATTCAAACAGACACGCCCAGCCGAAAATGATCCATCGGCCGAATGTTGCGACATTTCTGTCGCCGCATTTGTGAAGTGTGACATTTGCGTTGCAGATGTGTCGCGATCGTGACAACCGCTGAATCGCGCTAAACACCGCAAAACACGAGGGTACATCCGCGGCCTTCGCGCAGCTGGGCTGGTGTGACGCTTGCTCCATCGACCATCAGCCACTGTTACGACGGAGTTTTGTACGCCCAATCTCACGCGGAGGCATGGATGAGAGCACGGATTGCGTTAGCGGTCGGGGTGTTGCTGTTGCTGTTGCACGGAACTGGCTTCGCCCAGTCATTCCAGGGCGGCTTGCGCGGCGTCGTGAAGGACGCCGGTGGTGTGATTCCCGGCGTGGAGGTGACGCTGACGAACGAGCAAACCAACATCAGCCGCTCGGTCGTGACCAATGACGGCGGCGACTTCGCGTTCGCGAGCGTCGATCCCGGCACCTACATCCTGAAAGCGTCGCTGCAGGGGTACAAGACATCCGAGCGCGGAAGCATTCGCATCGGCACCCAACAGTTTCTGACGCTCGATCTCACGTTGGAAGTGGGCTCGATTGCGGAGAACGTGACGGTGACCGGTTCGGCGCCGCTCATCGACACCTCCAACGCCTCGACCGGCACGGTGCTCGACTCGGCGGCGCTCCAGGCACTGCCGTCACCAGGCCGGTCCGCGTTTCTCATCGGCACCACGGTGCCGACGGTCGTGGCCTCGGGCGACGGCCAGTTCAATCGACAGCAGGATCAGACCAACGCTTCGCTGCTGTCGCTCGGCGGCGGCACCAGGCGCGGCAACAATTACACGCTCGACGGCGTGGCCGTCACTGATCTCACCAACCGCGCCGTCGCCAACCCGACGATCGAGGCGCTCGACGATGTGAAGGTGCAGGTGCACACCTACGACGCGGAGATGGGCCGCACCGGCGGCGGCGTGTTCAACACGACGCTGAAGTCGGGGACCAACAATTTCCACGGCACCGCGTTCTTCCAGACGCGGCCGGTCTGGGGCTCGGCCAACAACTACTTCTCGCAGAAGGCGTTCGAGAGCTGCGCCGCCGGTGACAGCCTGTGTATATCCAAGAATCAAAAGCCCAACACCGCATGGTACGTTCCCGGCGGCGGTTTTGGCGGGCCGATCGTCAAGGATCGGACCTTCTTCTGGTTCGCGACCGAGGACTATCACAACATCTCCACCCGCAACGGCGCGCTGATTCTTCCGACTCAGGCCGAGCGGAACGGCGACTTCTCGGCGGTGACCAACGCGAGCGGTGCACACATCACCATCTACGACCCGCTCACCCACCTGCCGTTCCCAGGCAATATCATCCCTGCGAGCCGGATCAATCCGATTGCGCAGAAGATGCTTTCGTATGTGCCGATGCCGCAGGTCAACGTCGACAACGGCAACACCAACTACAACGCGGTGGCCCAGATCGACGACTACTTCCAGCAGGAATACACCGGCAAAGTCGAGCACAAGTTCAGCGACACGGTCGCGTTGACCGGCTTCTACCTCTACAACCGGACCAACGAGCCCTGCTCGAATTACTTCGAACCGGGATTGAACGGACCGAACCGCTTTGCCGATCCAAACGACTACATCCTCAAGCGGCGTCCGCAGATTCTGGCGATCAACAACACCTGGATTCCGAGCAACAACTCGACACTGGCGTTGCGATTCGGCTGGACGAGTTTCCCGGACCTGCCGTCCCTCTCCATCGCCTTCGATCCCGCGACGCTGGGCTTCTCGCAACAGTTCTTGAACCAGATCCAGGGGACGGGCGTCGCAAAGTTCCCGCTGGTGGCTTTTACCCAGGGTGGCTACAGCAGCCTCGGCGCGCAAACGCCGGTGATTGATCGCACCTACAAGTCGATTGGCGGCAACGCCGCCTATTCGCGGTTTGTCGGATCTCACACCTACAAGGTCGGCGCAGATTACCGGCGGATCGGCGTGAATCTCACAAACCCCGGGTGCTCCAGCGGCTGTTTCAATTTCGGCCGGGAGCTCACCTCGTCCACCGGCCTCAACAACGGCAGCGCACTCGACGGCAACGCGATGGCGAGCTTCCTGCTGGGCTACAAGAACGGCGACTTCCAGTCCGCACCGACGACGTTCACGCTGACCACGCCGCTCGACATTCACACGAATTACTACTCGGGCTACGTGCAGGACGACTGGCGCGTGAACTCGAAGTTCACCCTCAACTACGGGCTCCGCATCGAGCACGAAGACGGCATGAAGGAGGCGAACAACAACTTCACCGTCGGCTTCGATCGGACGGCGACCAGCGCGCTGTCGTCCGTGACGATTCCTGCAAGTGTCGACCCGTCGGGCAATACGGCCGCGCGCACCGCGCTCGGCGGCCTGATGTTCGCCGGCGTCAACGGCAACCCGACCACGCAGGGCAATCCGCCGGCCGTGAAATGGTCGCCGCGCGTTGGTGCGGTCTACTCGCTGAACTCGCAGACGGTCCTGCGCGGAGGCTACGGCCTCTACTGGGCGCCCTACAACTACCCGGCGCCGAGCCCAACGTCGAACAACGGCAACTACGGTCAGATTGGCTTCACCAACAACACCTCGTCGCCGCAGACAGCCGGCACGCCAACCGTCACGATGACGAACCCGTTCCCGAACGGGGTGGTGCCGGCTTCAGGCAACTCGCTCGGCCTGCTCGCCGGTGCGGGCACCAACATCGCGTTCGTCGATCAGAACCGCCTGGCACCGCGCGTGCAGCAGTACTCAGCCGATGTCCAACGCGAGATCCCGGGCAACATGGCGATCACGATCAGTTACGTCGGCGCGCGCGGCGATCATTTGCCGCTCGGCGGCACGGTGGACACGCCCGTCAACATCAACCAGCTGGATCCGAAATACCTCGCGCTCGGCAGCGCAGCCCTCAGCCAGTCGGTGCCGAATCCGTTCTACGGCGTCGCCGGCGCCGGTCCGTTCTCGACGCAACAGACGATCGCGCGCAGTCAGCTGTTGCGGCCGTTTCCGCAGTTCGGCAACATCAACATGCTGCAGGTCACCGAAGGCTACAACCGCTACAACGCGGCGGTCTTTGAATTGAACAAGCGTATGTCGCATGGGTTCGCCGGTCGCTTCAGCTACACCTACAGCGTGCTGAAGGACAACCAGATGGGCGAGACGAACTTCTACTCGAACCGCGGCAATACGACGCCGGTCAACAACTACAACTACATGGCGACAGCCAACAACGGCACGGCGGCCGCGGCGTGCGCCGCAGGCGCGCAAAACACGTCCACGTGCTACGACCCGACCGTGGACTACACCAACGGTATTCTAGACGTGCCAAACCGCATCATCATCGCGCCAATCTATGAACTGCCATTCGGCAAGGGTCATACGCTCGGCACGAGCACGATCGGCAACGCGCTGGCGGGAGGCTGGACGGTGGCCGCGGTCTACAGCTTCCAGAGCGGCTTCCCGATCGGCCTCTCGCAAAGCAACTCGGGCACCAACCTGCTCGGAAACGCGTTGCGTCCGAACCTCACCGGCGCCAGCTTCGCCACCTCGGGCGACACCGCGGATCGGATCGGCTCGGCGGATCATCCGACCGCGGCCTGGCTGAACTCCGCGGCAATCAGCGCCGCGCCGGCCGGCACATTCGGGAACGCGCCCCGGCTCGAAACCGACGTGCGCACGCCGCACATCCAGGACACCGACCTGTCGGCGTCGAAGAACTTCGGCCTCGGCGGCGGCAAGCAGGCGCAGATCAAGATCGAGGTCATCAACCTGTTCAATCAAGTGCAGCTGAACGGCCTCTCCTCAACCACCCAGGGCAGCAGTTCCTTCGGCGTGATCAACACGCAGAGCGGGTTCATGCGCATCACGCAGGTGATGTTCCGCTTCCTGTTCTAACGCGATAGCTCGACGGCTGGCCGCGTGGAGGCACATGTCCTCACGCGGCTGGCCTTTCTCGAATCGCTGCTATCATCCGGCGATGCCCCGCCTCCAGATCATCATCGTCAGCACTCGGGAAGGACGGAAAGGAACCGCCGTCGCGGCGTGGTTCGAGCGTCAGGCGCGGCAGCACGGCGGATTCGAGGTCGACGTCGTCGATCTTGCCGACATGGCCCTGCCGCTGTTCGACGAGCCGGAGCATCCGCGACTGAAAAAGTATCAGCACGACCACACCAAGGCGTGGAGCGCGCGCGTGGATAGCGCCGACGCCTTCGTCTTCGTGACGCCGGAGTACAACTTCAGCGCGCCGCCGTCACTCCTGAATGCACTCGACTACCTGGCACGTGAATGGGCGTACAAGGCGGCCGGATTCGTCAGTTACGGCGGCGCTTCCGGCGGGACCCGCGCCGTGCAAATGGCGAAGTGGACGATGACGACGCTGAAGATGGTGCCGCTGGTGGAAGCGGTGGCGATTCCCTTCTTCGCGAAGTTCATCGACACCTCGACTGGCGTGTTCACGCCTGAACAGACACAAGACGCCGCGGCGGCGACAATGCTCAACGAACTCGGGCGCTGGACGGCTGCGCTCGCAGCCCTGCGAACGTCCTAAACGTCAGCCGCGACCCACTTGTGGGCCCAGGCGGTGATCGCTCCGATCGCGGTGGCCAAGCCTCTGCCCTTCCTGGTGAGGGCGTACTCGACCCGCACCGGGGTTTCCGGCACGACGGTGCGAGTCACGACTCCTTCGGCTTCGAGTTCCTGGAGCCTTTCGGTCAACATTCGATCTGTTATCGCGGGGATGGCATCGCGCAACACGGCGAAGCGGCAGGGCGATTTCAACAGGAGGAAGATGATGGCCCCGGTCCAGCGCCGGCCGATCAGCTCGCTGGCGCGGTGGAAGCGGCGGCACAGCTCCGGCGGCGCGATGGCTCGTGGCATGGATCGAGGATATCGCCGGCACTTACTATTAGCAAGTAGCTACTTGACAAGTAGTCACTATCGCTATTATAGTTCATGCATGAACGGCGGCCGCGGTTGTTCCACCGGCCCACCGTCGAAGGAGTTGCGATCATGTCCATTCGTCCCGTCAAGCGTATCGTCCACACCCAGCCGCACGTCGAAGGCGCCGGCGTCAAGCTGCAGCGCGCGTTCGGCTTCGGCGACACCTCTGAATTCGATCCGTTTCTGCTGCTCGACGACTTCCGCAACGAGAACCCGAAAGACTACCTCGCTGGGTTTCCGTGGCACCCGCATCGTGGCATCGAAACCATCACGTACGTGCTGGCGGGTAACGTCGAGCACGGCGACAGCCTCGGCAATCGCGGCAACCTGGGCGCTGGTGATGTGCAATGGATGACTGCCGGCAGCGGCATCATGCACCAGGAAATGCCGCAGGGTGACGCGAACGGCCGGATGCACGGCTTCCAGCTGTGGGCCAACCTTCCGGCCTCGTTGAAGATGACCGAGCCGCGCTACCAGGATGTCGCGGCCAGCGACATCCCTGAGGCCGTGGACGACGATGGCACAAAGGCGCGGATCATCTGCGGCGAGTTCTGGGGCCGCAAGGGACCGGTGGAAGGCGTTGCCGCAGACCCTCGCTACGTTGACATCTCGGTCCCGCCCGGCCAGCGCAAGCGCATCGCCGTCGAGACGACCCGCCATGCGTTCGCCTATGTCTTCGCCGGCTCGGGCAGCTTCCGCGACGCCTCGGACCCTCTGGGCGTGCTGACTGAGGCCACCGACGGCACCGACCGGGTCACGCGTGAGACCGCCGGCAATCGATCGCTGGTCTTGTTCGACCGCGGCGACGAGATCGTCGTCCAGGCCGGCGACGAAGGCGTGCGGTTTCTGCTCGTGTCCGGCAGGCCGATCGAGGAACCGGTGGCGTGGTACGGTCCGATCGTCATGAACACCAAGGACCAACTCCAGACCGCGCTGTCCGAGCTGCGGGCCGGCACGTTCATCAAGACGCGTTGACGCAGGACAGGAGCCACAGAGCCGGACGAATCACGAAGACAGACCACAACGGAGGCCCGGAGGCTCATCGGATCTGACAAATCGACGAGACCGCTCCAGTGTGATGCTGACGCCGATGCACGGCAGGATGAAGGATGCTTCGCCGGCGCACCGAGGTAATCGCAACCGACACGATGCGTTCCGCTTTCACAAGAGGGTGTACGATCGAGGCGATGCCGAGACGGGTCAGCCGACCGCGAATTGCCCGGAAGCGCTCGAAGGTTCACGGATCGGGCGTGTTCGCTCTTGAATCGATCGCCAAGAACACCCGAATCATCGACTACGGCGGCGAACTGATCCGCAATCGCGACAGCGAATCGCGCGAAGAACGCTATCTCGCCGAAGGCTGCATCTGGGTGTTTCGCGTCAACCGAACATGGAGCCGCGATGCCGCGGTGGGCGGCAACATCGCCCGCTTCATCAACCACGCCTGCCGGCCGAACTGCTGGATAGAAATCGTCGGCCAGACCATCTGGATCCGAGCGTCACGAACCATTCGCGCCGGCGAAGAGCTGACCTACGATTACGCCACCGACGGCGAGCAATCGATTGTCTGCCGCTGTCGGCCCGGCTGCACCGGAAGATTCTGAAACTTAGGAGACCAGGCCCGTGATCCGACAGATTTCGCCGAGCGAATTGAAGGCCATGATCGACGCTGGCGCGAAGTTCGAGTTCGCGGATGTACGCACGGAGACTGAACGGTCGCTGGCCAGGATTGAGGGCGCCCGGCTTCTCGACCGGGCCTACCACGACCATCTGCTCACCCTCGACAAGGAAACGCCGATTGTCTTCCAGTGCCACCACGGCGTGCGCAGCCAGTCCGCGGCGGAGTATTTCGAAGGACTGTCGTTCAGTAATCTCTACAACCTGAGCGGCGGCATCGACGCGTGGTCGCTGAAGGTGGATGCGTCAGTGCCGCGCTATTGATCGGCGCGCACACGCTGGCCCATGCAGTACATGTCGTCGGCAGCACAGCCTTCGACCTCGACCTGTACAGTGGTATGGGTGATGCGGAAGCGGTGCTCGAGGTCGTGAACCACGGCGCGAAGCACCTGCTGTCCCTGCCTGATGCTCTGCTCGGCGACCAGCACGTGGCAGCTGCAGGCAACCACTCCAGGGCCGACCATCCACACATGCAGATCGTGCACGTCCAGGACGCCTGACACGCTCTTGATTGCGCCGATCACCGCCGGCATGTCCATGCCCGCCGGTGTCCCTTCGAGCAGTACGGTTCCGCTTTCGCGCAGCACTCCGTAGCTGCTGTACAGGATCAAGCCGGCAATCAGGAGCGACACGATCGGATCCGCCAGCGGCAGATGCAGCGTTGCCACGAGGATGCCGGCAATCACGACGCCGAATGCCGAGATGGCATCGCCGAGCATGTGCAGATAGGCGCTGCGGATGTTCAGGTCATCCTTCGCGCCGCGATGCAGCCACAAGCCGATCACCAGGTTCACAACGATCGCCGCGCTGGCGACGACGATCATGACGGCGCCGTTGGCGGTTTGCGGGTCGCGAATCCGTTCGACCGCTTCCCACCCGATGAGGACGGCAATCAGCACCAGCGACAGCGCGTTGGCCAGGGCGGCAAAAATGCCGACGCGGTGATAGCCGAACGTCATGCCCTCGTGCGACGGCTTGCTGGCAACCGACAGCGCATACCAGCTGAAACCGAGCGCCGCGGCATCGGCGAGGTTGTGGCCCGCGTCCGAGAGCAGCGCCAGACTGTGAGCAAACCAGCCGAACGCCGCTTCGACCAGAACGAAGAGCAGCGTCAGCGAGACCGCCGCGCCCATGGTTCGACCGGACACGTTGGCTGGAGCGTGCGAATGCCCGTGCGCGTGAGAGTGACCAGCGTGGTCGTGCGACATGGCCTGCGTTCAGGATAGCAGACCGACCGCCTGGCCGGTCGCGTCGCGAGGGAGTTTGAGGACGATCGAGCTGCGGGCGGACGTGGGCCAGCCCGCAGCTCCCTGGCGGACTTTCGCGAAGCCTATTGAGGCGGCGCGTGGAAGCGGCCCGTGTACGCGGCCTTCCCGATGACGTGCCCCTCCATCGCCTTCAGCAAATCGTCGCGGGTGGCGGTCGCCGGGAGATCCAGCTTCGTATCGAGTGCGTAAAACTCGAAGATGTAGTGGTGAAACGGCCCGGGACCGGCGCCCGGTCCGAAGTACTGTCCGGGATTGCCGCCGCGCGCCATGATGCCGGGGCCGTTCGTGGTGCCGTCCGCCAGCACGCCCTTGTCGAGGCCTTCAGGCAGCCCCTTTGCGGTTCCTGGAATGTTGAACGCCGACCAATGCAATGTGTCGGTCGTGCCCTTGTTGGTTGAGTTTTCGATGTCGTGGAAGATCACGGCGTAGGTCTGCAGCGTGTCGGGCGCCGCGACCGGATTGTTGCCCTGCGTCCAATGGAATTCAAACGCCGGCGACTTGTTGTCACCGCGGCCGGCGTTGTGTGTCGGCACTTCGCCGCCATCCGGCCACGCCGCGGAACTGACCGACAGCACGGTCCGGGCGGGCGCCGCGCCGCGGCCCGCAGGCGGCGGCTGTTGCGCGCCCACCACCGCGACGGCGATGGACGACGAGACGAGAGCCATCGACAGCAGGCTTCTTTTCATGTTCATACGCACGCTTCTCCTCAAAAAGGACGGCATCCCGGCCGATTCTAGCCGACTGCGACCGGTCCGGGAAATACATCAGGCCGATTATGGACGGGAATAAAACGGGCCTCTGGTACATTAGTGTATATACGGGCTCTTTTAGCCCGTGAACCGGGAGGCACCAAAGTGATCAGCAGACGAGGTCTCATCGTGAGCGGGTTCGCGGGCTTCGCTGCAGCCATTGTCGCGGCCTGCCGGTCCGAAGAGCTCAGCGCCGCGGCAAAGTTCGAGGTGACCCATACGGACGCCGAGTGGCGCAAACTGCTCACACCCGATCAATACCAGGTTCTGCGCAAGGAAGCCACGGAGCGGCCGTTCACCAGTCCGCTCGACCACGAAAAACGCGCCGGCATCTTTGCCTGCGCCGGCTGCGATCTCGACCTGTTCTCCTCGACCACGAAGTTCGACAGCCGCACTGGCTGGCCCAGCTTCTGGAAGCCGCTCGACAAGGCCGTGAACGAAACGACCGACAACTCGATCGGCATGACGCGGACAGCGGTCAGTTGTCATCGCTGCGGCGGCCACCTGGGCCACGTGTTCGACGATGGCCCGCGTCCGACTGGACTGCGCTACTGCATGAACGGCGTGGCGATGACGTTCAAGGCTTCGACAACGTAAGAGGTCACATCATGAAACGAATGCTGCGGAACGCGCCCGTCCTGGTGATGGGTCTACTGGTAGTCGCGACGATCGCGCTGCGAGGCTATCCCGTCGGCGCGGAAGGCGCGCGCACCGTGCCGATGCCCGCGGTCGATCTGCCGCCGGGTCAGGCGGCCTCCGCCACGCTCGTCCTCGCCGGCGGCTGCTTCTGGGGTGTACAGGGCGTCTATCAGCACGTCAAAGGCGTCACGAATGCCGTGTCGGGCTACGCCGGCGGCGAAAAGAAAACCGCCGAATACGAAGTAGTGAGCGGCGGACGGACCGGACACGCCGAGTCGGTCGAGATCACCTACGATCCACGGCAGATCAGTTACGGACGGTTGCTGCAGATCTTCTTCTCCGTCGTCCACGACCCGACGGAAGTGAACCGCCAGGGGCCGGACACCGGGACCCAGTACCGGACCGCGATTTTCCCGCTCAACGCCGACCAGGCCAGCGTCGCCAAGGCGTATATCACTCAGCTGGATCAGACGCATGTGTTCCGTAAGCCGATCGCGACGAAGATTGAACCGGACCATGCGTTTTATCCGGCCGAGGGTTACCATCAGGACTACCTGACCCACAATCCCTCGCAGCCATACATCGCGATCAACGACCTGCCGAAGATTGACGACCTGAAGCGCTTCTTCCCCGAGTTGTACCGTGCGACGCCCGTGCTGGTCGCGGCGTCGAAGTCGTCAAGGTAGCTACTTGTGGGCGTGAAATACGGCGCGGTCCTGACGAAACGCTGACGCGAAATCGTTCCGGCGTTTGACCTGGTGCGAGAGCGCTCGTGCGGCGCGATAGATCGCGCATCTGGGCGGCGTCATCGTCTCGACACGCGTAAATCCCACCGAACGCAGCATGCCGTGGACGGCGGCCGCGTTCGGTCCCCACCAGTTCGTCGGGTCGCCATTCAGCTCCCGTCCGGGATAGAACGCCGCGGCCGGCCGACCGAAGCCGACCATGTCCACGACCGTTTCCAGAATCAGCCGGCCCTTCGTCATCGCCGCCACGCGTTCCAGCGCGAGCAGCGGATTCGGCAGGTGATAGAGCACGCCGAGAAAGAACACCGTGTCGAAGGTCCCGATTGTGTCTGGCGACAAATCAAGGACGTCCACCTCGACGTCTTCCACGCGCGAGCCGGGCGCCTGCCGGGCCAGTTCGAATCCAGCCTTGCCCTGTCCGGTGCCCCAGCCGATGCCGCGCCACGCGTAATAGTCGGTCGCTACCACGCGCGCGGCGCCGCGGCGCTCGGCCTCGAACGACCAGAAGCCGTCCCACGCGCCGATGTCGAGAACCGACTGTCCCGAGAAACTCACAGGCAAGTGTGCCTGCGTCAGCCGGACTGGCGTGTTGTCCACGCCCTTGGTGACCACTCCTCCACCCAGATCGATCGTGTGATACCAGCGCAGCGCGTCAACTCTCTCCTGCAGCGTCACCGTTCCTCACGCTTCCTGACCGCCTTGCGCCTGAAACAATCCGGCGAATGATCGTTGACCACGCCCACGGCCTGCATCCAGGCGTAGACGATGACCGGCCCGACGAATTTGAATCCACGTTTCTTCAACGCCTTCGACATTTCCTCGGACAGCGGCGTACTTGCCGGCACGGGACCGGTGTTCTGAATCGGACGGCCGCCGGCGATGCCCCAGACGAAATCTGAAAACTCCTCGCCGTTCTTTTCCATCTCGACGAAGATTCTCGCGCCGGCGATCGTCGCGTCGATTTTGGCGCGCGAGCGAACGATGCCGGGATCTTTCAGCAGCCGCGCCACGTCCGCCTTTCCAAAATGTGCGACCTTGTGCGGATCGAAGTTCCTGAAAGCGGTGCGCAGTGTGTCGCGCTTGCGGAGGATCGTGATCCAGGCCAGACCCGCCTGAAACCCGTCAAGCATCAGCGCTTCCCATAACGCGCGACTGTCTTGCTCGGGAATGCCCCACTCGGTGTCGTGGTAAGCCCGCAACAGCGGGTCGCCCTCGGCCCAGGCGCAGCGTTTGATCACGGCTCATGATGGATCAAAACCAGCGAGCGCGAACTGTTGACCGCGATGAACTGACGGACTATGTTGACTTCGCCATCTGGGGTTCTTGCCGCGTCGGTCCTGACTCGCTGCCCGGGAGTTGAGATGTCCGTGATTCGTATCCGGCGACTGCTCGCCTTCGCCGCGCTCGTCGCGCTCAGCGTTGTGGCCGCAGCATGTTCAGAAGCAAAGCCCGCGTCAGAACCGCCGGCCAGCCACGCGATGTGGGGCGACATGAAGTCCGTGGTGTCGGTCAAGGAGCTGATGCGGGACCTGATCGATCCGCTGGCGGACAATATCTTCGATGCGGTCCGCAGCGACGTCACATCGAAAGGCACGACCGAGTCGCGGCCGACCACCGATGATGACTGGGAGAAGGTGCGAATCGGGGCGACGGCGCTGGCGGAAGGATCGTACCTCCTGAAAGTGCCGCGCCCGTTCGCGCCGGCCGGTGACAACAACAACAGCGGTCCTCCGGACTACTGGGAGCTGTCGCCGGCGGAGATCAAGGCCAAGCTCGACGCCGATCCCGTGCTGTGGAACGCGAAGGTCGAGGCGCTGCGCAACGTCGGCCTCGAGGTGCTCGAGATCGTGAAGAAGAAAGATGCCGACGCGCTGTTCGACGCGGCAGGCGATCTGGATATCGCGTGTGAGACCTGTCACCTCGAGTACTGGTATCCGAGCGAGAAGGCGTTGATGCCCCGGCTCGACCGTCAGCTGCGGGAGCTGTTCCCACCGGGCGCCAAGAAACCGGTCGCTTCACACACCCCGACCGGAGCCCGGCCTTAGCCGTTCCCTGGCAATTTGACACTCGGCGCGGCCAGCGTTAGTCTCATCTCGATTGTCGAGATGAAGGCCGATACGCCGCCGCCGACACGCACACTTGTGCAGGGCACGCTCGACATGCTGGTGCTCCGCGTACTCGCCCTGCAGCCGATGCACGGATACGGCGTGACGCAGCGGATCGAGCAGGTCAGCCAGGGCACGTTTGAAGTGCAGCCGGGCTCGCTGTTTCCGGCGTTCCGCCGCCTCGAGCGCGAGGGGCTCGTCAAAAGTGACTGGCGCGCAACCGAAAACAACCGGCGCGCGAAGTACTACAGAATCACTGACGCGGGTCGAAGACGACTCAAGGCGGAAACCGAGGGCTGGGAGCGTCAGACGCTCGCCATCCGGCGAATCCTGGCCGGCACCTGATGTCCGTGACGACCGTCCTGCAAACACTCAGATCCTACCTGATGGCGCTCTTCCGCTGGCAGCGTCACGACAATGATCTTGATGAGGAGTTGCGCGCCTATCTGGAATCATCGATTGCCGCGTACGTCAAGCGCGGTGCTACGCCGGACGAGGCCGAGCGCGCCGCGCGCATCGACCTGGGCAGCGTGGCCGCACTCAAGGAGGACGTCAGGGCGGTAGGCTGGAGCGGCCATCTGCACATGCTCTGGCAGGATGTGCCGGCACGACGAGCGGCTCAGCTCGATCCGCTGGCGGCGCTGCGATCCGAATGACCGCGCCTCTGTCCGCTGAATGAAACCGAAGCCGGAGCTGCCCGCCGACATCGAAGAATATCGTGACGAACGGTGGCGACGGGAAGGAACGCGCCAGGTCGCGACCGCTTTCGACGCCGAAGCGTTCGTCGAGCAGGTCGGCTTCGCAGCCTGCCTGACCGATTCACGACGTCCGAGGCCGTCACTCTACGTCGCGGTATGCGGACGGCGCGACGCGGTGCTCCCGCGCAACGTCCAGAAAGACGAGGAGGCGTCGCTCACCTGGGTCGTCAAGGACGAGGTCGTGCAGCGCGGCAAGGTCTACTACGCGAAGCTGGCGCGCAACAACGTGATGTTCATCGCGCCGCGCATGATCTCCTATTTCCACGCCGTCTGGGGCGTCCGCCGCTCCGAAGAAAAGCGCCGGCTCACCAGGCCTGCACAGGCGATCCTCCGCGTGCTGCGCAAGGAGTGGGAGATCGGTACTGCGGATTTGCGCGCCGAGTCCGGCGTGAAGGATCGCAGGGCCTTCGCGAAAGGGATGGACGAACTTCAGGCGGCGATGATCATGATTCCGAGCGAAGTGTTCTATCAGCCGCGGTTCACCTACATCTGGACACTCGCAGTCGGACGCTTTCCCGACGAATTGCGGCGCAGAGTGAGCCGCGAGACGGCGTTTCGCGAAATCGCCCGCTGCTTTCTCGCCGGCGCCGGCATGACGCTGCCTGGAGAGCTGGCCCGCATCACCGGCCTCTCGCGTCCTGAGGCCGGGCTCGGCAACCGCGCACTCGTGGCGGAAGGCTACGCCGTCACCCCTGCTTACGGCATCTATCAGTTGACGGCGCTACCATAGAACGCTAGTTGGTCTTCGTCGGCGCCGCCGCCTTCGGCGGGTTGCCGCCGGCGAAGTTGTAGATGATCGTCGCCGCCGCTTTCTCCGCACCGGCCATGCCATAGACCTTGCCGGCGCCTTCGATGACGAAGTACTCGTTCGCCGCGTGCGCGTTGCCGCCGCGGCCCGCTCCACCGATGCCGATCGGCATCGAAACGGGCGCCACCCGCATCCCGACTTCCTCGTTCGAGAACAGATACGCCGGCCAGTAGCCGCCGAGGATCGACGAATAGTCGGCCGGTTTGCCGTGCGGGATGTCGAAGATCTCGTAGGTCGTGTTCATGGCGCGGCCGATCTCGGTGTCGTAGGACATCTTCGACCACGGCACATCGCCGATGACCTTCATCTCGACGTCCTTGTAGCCGTTGCGGTCGAGCTGCTCGCGGATGCGTTTCACGATCTCGAGGCCGTTCATTTTCGGAACGTAGCGGATATTGTGCTTCGACGTGATCTTGTTCGGCAGGATCGCGCCAGCGCCGCCGGCATACATGTTGCCGCCCCAGATGCCGTCGAGATTCAATGAAATCCCGTACTGGCTCATCTTCAGCATCGTGAACGGGTCGTCCGAGATGAAGCGCGCGACGCCGATATTCTCGGCTGCGACCTTCAGATCCGTTTTCTCGGCCTCCTTTTTCAGGCGCGCGATCTCAACGGGCGACAAGGGTTCGAAGCCGTCCATGAACCCCTTCACCATCGGCGTGTTCCCATCGTCGGACACCAGCGACGCGAGCATTTTCATGTGACGCCAGGCCGGGCTGTCCACTGCCCGCTTGTTGGCGCCATGAATATCCGACTGCACCGGGCCGCGGCCCCACGACTTGCCGCTCGTCGTCAATTCGAAATAGACGCAGCCTTCCGAGCCACCGCCAACGCCGGCGCCTCCGCTGGGCGCCTGATCGCCGCCCTCGCCGATCAGGGCGTCAACGTTCTTGAAGAGCTCAGCGTGATCCTTGATGAACTTGCGGAGCCCGATGTCCATCCGCTCTTCGTCACCTTCGGCGATGAAGATGATGTTGACTGGCAGCTTGCCGGTCACCGCCTTGATCGACATCAGTGCGTTCCAATAGGCCAGTTCGGGCCCCTTTGAATTGCTGGTGCCCCGCCCGATCATCACCTTCTTGAACGGCGGCTGCTCGACCAGGCGCGCTTCGAACGGTGGCGATGTCCACGCGTCCGGTTGCGTGATCGGCATCGTGTCGTACTGCCAGTAGATGGCGATGGTCCGCGGGGCGCCCTCGTCGCACTTGGCGTACACCACCGGATTGCCAGGGGCACCCCACTCAGTGATGCCGACGTCGAACACGCGTGATTCCTGGCAACCGAGTTGTTCGAAGAAACCCTTCACCATCTCGGCGGACTCGGGAATTCCTTCTCCGCTGTTCGAAATGCTTGGCTGGCGGACCCATTTCTGCAGGTTCTCGACATGATCGTCAATGTGTTCGTCGATATACGTGAACACCTTCTGCAGCTCGGGCGAGACCTTGCTCAAATCCGGCTTGATCGTCTCGTCGCCGGCCGGACGGATCCCGAGCTTGACCTTCGCTGGCGCGGTCGCCGTCGGCGGTTGTTGCTGTGAACTGCGCGAGCATCCAGCCGACAAGGCGATAGACAGTGCCAGAACGATCCAACGCATCGCGAACCTCTTTTCTTTTCCCGTACTCTACGACAGAGCAGGCGCCGGGGCCAGCGCATACAGCGGGTCTCTCCGGTTCATGCCGGGTGCTACACTCGCCGCGGAGGCATCGATGCGAAGCGCGTTCGTCGCGATTGTTCTAACCGGCATGTCCGTGACGATGCCGGCGGCGGCCGACGCCCAGACGACCGTCCTGAAGGCCGCGCGCCTGATCGACGGCCGCGGCGGTCCGCCGCTCGAGCCCGCCATGGTCCGAATCGCCGGCGATCGGATCGTCGAGGTCGCGTCCACGCTCGCCATTCCAGCGGGCGCGACGGTCATCGACCTCGGGAGCGCGACCCTGCTTCCCGGCCTTATTGACCTCCACACCCATCTGACCGACCGCGACGACGTGCATTGGGAAACGGCGCTGACGACAACCACACCGCCTGAAGCAGCGCTATGGGGCGCGCGCAACGCGCGGGTGACGCTGATGGCAGGTTTCACGACCTGCCGCGACATGGGACCGACCTGGCCGTACGTGGACGTCGAACTGCGCAAGGCCGTCGAGGCCGGTGCCGTTCCCGGTCCTCGCATGCTGGTCGCGGGCAACTACGTGTCGTCAACCGGAGGGGCCGGGGACGCGCGGCAATTCTCGATCTACCTCGACGTACCGTTCGTCAGAAACCTCGCTGATGGTCCGGAGGAAGTGATCAAGGCGGTTCGCACGAATTTCAAGTATGGCGCCGACTTCATCAAGATTCTGGTGACCGGCGCGGTGCTGTCCAAAGGCATCACACCCGGCGCGCAGCAGTACTCCGACGCCGAGATTCAGGCGGCGGTGACCGAAGCGACGCGTTGGGGCCGTCCGGTCGCGGCGCACGCGCATGGCGCCGACGGGATCAAGGCGGCGATCCGTGCCGGTGTCAGGACAGTCGATCACGGCTCGTACCTGGACGATGAGGCGGTGGCGCTGCTGAAGGCGCACCCGGCGACGTTCTATGTTCCGACGCTGGCGCTCGCCAGCTACATCGAGGAATCCGCCCACGTGCCCGAGTCAGAGAAGGCACGCGGGAGGGTCGTCAACGAGATCGCGGTGGGCGGCTTCAAGCGTGCCCTCGCCGCCAATCTGCCGATCGGTCTCGCCACCGACGCGCCGGTCATGCCGCACGGCTTGAACGCCCGCGAAATCGAATATCGGGTCTTGCTGGGCGAGCCACCCATGCACGCGCTCGTCGCGGCCACGTCCCTCAACGCGACGATCCTCAACATGCAGGACCGGATCGGCTCCGTCACCGCCGGTAAATTCGCGGACCTGATTGCCGTGGCTCAGAATCCGTTGACGACGATTCACACGATGAGCGACGTGCGCTTCGTGATGAAGGGTGGCGTCGTGTTCAAGGACGAACTGGCACACCCGCGCTAGCGAGGCGCCACTCGCGCCGACGAAGGTGGGACGTGGCCCTTCAGACGCAGGTAGACCACCATATTGCCGTAGTGCTCGTTGTTGTGGGCCGTGTTGAATGCCAGAACCGAGCCGCGCGTGCTCTGGTGATCGCCGGGGCCGATCAGCTTGACTGTCGAGGACAGGTTCGCGTCAGTCGATGCTGAGACGGCAGTGTCGCAATAGGCAATCGCGTCGCTCAATCCCAGCATCAACGAATTCCGATCGATCACCTTCTCGTAGTTAATCGTGGTCGGCGGCTTCTCGCCTCGCGTCTGTGCGCAGAAGAACACGTTCGCGTTGGCCAGATGGCCGACGAGTTCGGCGAACGAACGCGTCTCCGGCGTTGGACGGAAAGCGTATTCGTCCGCGTTCATCATCGCCGCCGCTTCGGTGAGATCGCGCGACACCGTCGCGTGCATGGACTTGATCGTCGCGGCGGCAGATGACGTGAGCAGGTCCAGGTAGTTGCCGTCGCTGGTCTGCGCCGAGGCGGCGCGTGGCGCACACACAAGACACGCCAGCAACAACGCGATCGCCCATCGAACTGTCATGTCATCGCTCCCTGCGGGCAACGATAACAGAGAATGATGCAGAGAGGGTCGCGCCACTATTCCGAGCGCAGGGCACTTATCGGCGAAATCGAGGCCGCGCGCAGCGCCGGTATGACCGAGGCGAAGAACGCACAGACCGCCAGCGCGGTCGATGCGAGGCCGAGGGCGACCGGATCCCAGAACGGCACGCCGTAGAGTTGTGACGCCAGCAACCGTCCGGCGCCGACCGCGAGCGGCAGTCCGAGCAGCAGCCCGAACGCGACCCGCGTGAAGGCGCCTCTCAGCACCAGGTTGACGACCCGCGGGCGATCGGCGCCGAGCGCCATGCGGATGCCGATCTCGTTGGTTCGCTGAGCCACGGTGTATGCCGTGACGCCGTAGAGCCCGACCGCCGCCAGCAGCAGCGCCACGATCCCGAACAGCCCCGCCAGACTCGCGACGGAGCGATCCTGATCGAATGACAAAGCGATCTGCTGCTCCATGGTGCGCACACTGTTGACGGTCAGGTTCGGGTCGACCTCCGCCAGCGTGCGAATGACCTGCGGTTCGAGCACGCCGGGTGTCTGGTTGGTGACCAGCAGGATGCCCCGAATGGTGTGCGACGACAGCTCGATCCGCTGCATCAGCGGTTGCTTGTAGTCCACGTACTGCGCGAGCGGAACGAAAAACATCGGCCGTGCCGGCCGTTGCAGGGCGAAGCCAGCGAACTTGGCGTCGCGAACGACGCCGACGATGCGGAAGGTCCCGGCGTTTTCCGGCAAGTCGAGGCCGAAGTGCTGCTCGAGCGGATCCTCGTCGCTCTTGAAGAAGCGCTTGACGAACGCCTCGTTGACGACCGCTACAGGTGCCGTCGTTTCGTTGTCGGCCGTGGTGAATGTACGGCCACGGGACCGGGTGACCCCGAGATTCTCGAGATAGGTCGCGCTGACCCGATCCCATGACGAACCGGCGTTGTCGTTGATGCCCGGCGGCGGATGTCCGGCGACGAGAATCATCTCGCCCCAGTTATCCGTGAGTGGGTTGTACGTCGCCAGTCCCGCGGCAGTGACACCAGGCAACGTATTGAGACGATCCTCGAGTTGTCGATACAAGGCTGCGAGCTTCGACGCCGTATAGTCTGCCGGTGCGCGATTCAACGCCACCAGCACGCGACCCTTCACCTGATAGCCAAAGTCCTGGTTTTCGAGATTGTTCAGACTTCGCGCCAGCATCGTCGAGCCGGCGATCAACACGACCGAGAGTGTCGCCTGAACGATAAGGAGTGCCGTGCGGGTGAAGGACGAGTGGTCGCCGGTGCTTCGGCCGGAGCCGCGCAGCGCTTCGACCGGATTGGTCCGCGTCGCGAACCACGCCGGCGCCGCGCCGAACACGATGCCCGTGATCAGCGCCAGCCCGAAGGCAAAGCCAAGTACCAGGAACGACGGTTGCGTGCTGATCGGCAGAAACTTGGCGCTCGAGAACGCCAGGGATAGCAACAGACGCGCCGCGCTCATCGCCACGGCCAGGCCGGCGACGCCGCCAAGCACGGCAAGCAGCACGCTTTCGATCAACGCCTGTGTGACGATTTGCGCTCGCGATGCGCCGACGGCCAGCCGTACAGCGGTCTGGGTGCGCCTCGCGACCGACCGCGCGAGCAGCAGATTCGCGACATTGGCGCACGCGATCAGCAGCACCAGGCCACACACCGCCATCAGAATCTGGAGGCTTCGGCCGTACTGTTCCTTCATCACGCCGACGCCAGCCCCTGCCGGAACAACGGTCAGCGTCTGTTTCGGCAGCCAGCGATCGACTTCAGTGAGCCAGTTCGCCGGATAGCCCGAGTCGTTCTTGATCCACTGGCGAAGCAATTGGGTCAATCGCGGCGCCATCCCGTCGGTGGTCGCGCCGGGCTTGAGGCGGCCGATCGCGCGCAGCCAGGCCGACACCGGCTGACGCAACAGTCCGGCGTCCCCGTTGATCAGGGGTTCCATCTGCACGGGAAGAAAGAGGTCCGGCGGGTCGCTGCGCAGCGTCTCGCCGAAAAAACCCGCGGGCGTCACGCCAATCACGGTGAATGGATGTCCTTCGATCACCATGTTCGATCCGACGACGGCGGGATCGCCGCCGTACGCAGCCTGCCAGGTGTGAAAGCTCATCACTGCAGTCGGTGCTGACCCGGGGAGATCGTCGGTGTCCGCGAACACGCGGCCGCCAAGCGCACCGACACCAAGCGTCGAGAAGTAGTTGCCGGTGACGAACTGCGCGCGAAGCGGTCGCGCCGCCGTATCCACGCCCTGACGCCGGACGCTGACTCGCGCGCCGCCAGCCTGAAACGCGGTGACCTGCTCGAATTCCGGCGTTTCAGCCCTCAGGCGCTCGAACAGCGGATACGAAAACATGCCCCATTGACCCTGCGGTCCGCCTTGCACGCAGCAGTCGTCGCCGTCGCCGATGCGGTAGAGCGCCGATGGATCGGCCACCGGCAGCGAACGAATCATCACGGCGTGAATCAGCGTGAAGATGGCGGTGGTGCCGCCGATGCCCAACGCGAGCGTCAACACTGCGGCGGCGGTGAAGACCGGTGACGACCTGAACTGGCGAAAGGCATACCGGACGGCGACGAGGGGGTTCTCCATGTCGAGCAGTTAGACGGATCTCGTGCGCCTGGCGTTGTCATCGTTTCGGAGGCGGGTGTTACACTCGACCCCGGAGGCGGCGATCTTCGGATCTGCGGGGCGAACAGCGCTTGGCGTGATGGTTGTCGGCCTGGCCGTCGGCTGCCACACTTCTCAAGAGCGGCCACTGGTGGACAAGGGAGCGCTGCGGGGGGCCAATCTCCTGCTCGTGACCATCGACACCTTGCGGCAGGACCGGGTCGGCGCGTTCGGCAACCGGAACGGGCTGACGCCCACCATCGATCGTCTGGCAGCGAACGGCGTCCGCTTTACTCACGCTTTCTCGACTGCGCCACTCACGTTGCCGGCGCACGCCTCGATCCTCACCGGCCTGTTGCCGCGCCATCACGGGATACACAGCAACACCCGGTTCAGGCTGGCGCCCGAGGTTCCGACGCTGGCCACTGTGGCGAAGGCGGCCGGTTACCGCACCGGCGCGTTCGTCGGTGCGTTCGTGCTGGACGGACGATTCGGCCTCAGCCGCGGTTTCGACGAGTACGACGACCGGCTGCCGCGCGCCGAACAGACCTCGTTTCGTTTCGTCGAGCGCCGCGCCGGCGAAGTGGTCGCGCATGCCGGCGACTGGATTCTCCGACCCTCTACCGAAGCATCGCCCTGGTTCGCGTGGGTACATTTGTTCGATCCGCATGCGCCTTACGATCCGCCCGCTGAGTACCGCGCCGGCCACGCGCCCTACGACGGCGAGATCGCGTATGCCGACGCCATGCTGGGCGCGCTGATCGAGCGCCTTCGCTCTGCCCACGCTCTCGATCACACCCTCATCATCGTCACCGCCGACCACGGCGAGTCGCTCGGCGAGCACGGCGAAACCACCCACGGCTTATTCGCCTATGACGCGACGCTGGCGGTGCCATTGGTCTTGAGCGGGCCATCGATGACGCGAGGTGCGGTCGATCAACCCGTGTCCCACGTCGATATCGCGCCGACGGTCGCTGAAATCCTGGATTTTACGCTTCCAGCGCCTGTTGACGGCATCTCACTGCTCGGCCCACGCGGCGCTGACCGGCCGGTGTTCTTCGAAGCGCTCGACGCATCGCTGAACCGTGGCTGGGCGCCGCTGCGTGGCGTCGTGCAGGGACACACCAAGTACATCGACCTGCCCGAGCCCGAGCTGTACGACCTGAGTGCCGATCCGCACGAGTTGAGCAATCGCATCGGTCGAGATGCATCGGTCAGCGCGTTGCAGCGCATTCTGGCGCCGCAGCTGACCGAAGCGACGCAGGCGCCTTCAGCGACACTCGACGCCGAGGCGCGGTCGCGTCTGCGGTCACTCGGCTACACCGGCGGATCGGCCGCGGCGAAAGTTCCCGGCATCGCCGACGATCCCAAGCGACTCGTCGCTCTCAACGAGCAGTTCAACACCGCCATCACCGCCTACGACGAAGGGCGATCGGACCAGGCGCTGACCGCATTTCTCTCGATCCTCAGGGCGCGCCCCGATTTCACGTCCGCACGGACCACGGCATCGACCATCCTCGTCGCGGGCGGACACGGCCGTGAGGCGGCCGATCTGCTTCGTGCGGGGCTGGCGATCGAGCCGGCCTCGGCGGAACTGCTGGCCAGACTGGGTACAGCCATTCGCGCGACTGGAGACCTGGGCGAAGCGCGCGACGCTTTCGAACGGGCGCGCGGCGCCGGCGACGACACCGCCGACCTCCTGAACGAGCTGGCGCAGATCTACGCCGGACTCGGCCATCCGGACCAGGCGCGTCAGTTGTTCCAGGCGGTGGTCGATCGGAATCCGACCTCGCCGACGTCGTGGTTTAACCTCGGACTCTTCGAGCTGCAAAATCGACGACCAGCGGACGCCGCGTCCGCGCTGCGACGCGCCACCGCGATCGATCCGTCGTATGGCGATGCGTGGAATGCGCTCGGAGCCGCCCTTGCCGCCACCGATCCCCGCGACGCCGTTGACGCGTGGCGGCACGCGGAGCGACTGCTGCCCGGGGACTACGATCTGCTGTTCAACCTGGCGATGACGCTGGCGGACGGCGTCCATCCGCAGGAGGCGTTGCCGTACCTGCAGCGGTTCGCCAAAGAGGCACCGCGCGATCGCTACGCAGGTGATGTCGCGACCGTCCGCGCACGGATTCAGCGACTGGGTGGCCACCAAGAGTGACCTACATGCCTCGTCGCGCTCGAGATGTGCATTTCCGGCGCATCGCGCTCGCCCTGACGATTGCCGGCGGCTTGATTGCAGGTGCCGCGTGCCGGCGTCAACCGCCGCCTGCCCTGGCCCCGGTCGCGTCCGGGGCGATGCGCGGCTCCAATGTGCTGCTCGTCACCATCGACACGCTGCGCGCCGACTACGTGGGCGCCTACGGCAGTGCCAGAGGCCTGACGCCGACCCTGGACGAGTTCGCCGCGACGGGGCTGCGCTTCGAGCACGCCTATGCGCACGTGCCGCTGACGCTGCCCTCGCACGCGTCGTTGCTCACGGGCAGTTATCCGACACGCAACGGGGTCCACGACAACGGCACCTTCCACCTCGGCACTTCGACACCGACCGTCGCCGAGGCGCTCAAGCGCGCCGGCTACCGGACCGCGGCGTTCGTCGGTGCGTTCGTACTCGACGCGCGATTCGGACTCGGTCGCGGCTTCGATGTCTACGACGATCGCGTGCTCGGACGTGGTGGTGACGTCGAATTCGTCCGGCGCAGCGCCGAGCAGGTGTTGGCACCGGCCGCTGAGTGGATCACAAGCGGCGGCCCAGGGCTCATAGGTCGAGGCGCGGAAAACCCGCCGGCCCGTTCCCCGTCGTCATCGCCGAGCCCCTGGTTCGCGTGGGTCCACCTCTACGATCCGCACGAGCCGTACGAGGCGCCGGAACCGTACCGGTCCCGGTACGCAGCGGCGCCGTATCAAGGTGCCGTGGCGTACGCGGACGCGGCGCTCGGTCAGTTCATGAACGGCCTCCGTCGAGCGAATGCACTCGACAACACGCTGGTGGTGATTGCGGCCGACCACGGCGAATCGCTCGGGGAGCATGGCGAGCGAACACACGGTCTCTTCGCCTACGACGCCACGCTGCGCGTTCCGCTCGTCATCTGGGCGCCGGGTCGCCTCAGCGCCGGCACGTTCACCGAAACCATGCGGTTGGTGGATGTGGTGCCGACGCTGCTCGACCTGGTGGGCGTGGCTGCGCTGGCCGGAGCCGATGGCCGCACCATCCGTCCGTTCGCGACGGGCGAACAGCCGTTCGACCGGCAGGCGTCGTATTTCGAGGCGCTCAACGCCAATCTCACCCGTGGTTGGGCGCCGTTGACCGGCGTGGTGCGCGATCGTTTCAAGGTCATCGATCTGCCAATTCCAGAACTCTACGACCTTGGGGTTGATCCTGGCGAACAGCACAACGTGTACGCGCAACAACAGCCGCGGGCACGGGAACTCGAAGCCAGCCTGGACCGGGTGGTGAAGGGCGCGGCGCCCGCGACGGCGTCGCCGATCGACGCGGACGCCGAGGCGCGACTGCGCTCGCTCGGATATGTGGTCGCCTCACCGGCCAGCCCACGCAAGACCTATGGCGCCGCCGACGATCCCAAAACGCTCGTCCACCTGAACGGGGCGCTCGACGCGGCTGCGGCGGCCTGGGCGGCCGGCGATGCTCAGACCGCGGTGCAGACGCTCGACGGCGTCATTCGCGAACGCCCCGATTTACTGATCGCGTACGAGCGCATCGGCTACATCCTGAGAGCAAGTGGACGCCCGGACGAGGCGGTCCGAATCATCGATCGGGCGGCGCGCGACGGGCATGCCGATCGCGCCGTGTTGCGCTCGCTCGGGTCGGCTTTACGAGACAGCGGCGACCTGAAGCGGTCCGCTGCCGTGTTGTCCGAGCTGGCGAAAGGCGATCGGTCGGACCTCGAGACCGCCGACGAACTCGGCGTCACGCTCGCGAGCATGGGACGCAGCGACGAGGCCGAGCGCGAATTCCGTCGTGTCCTGGCTGCTTCGCCCAACGCCGCCGAAACGTGGAACAACCTCGGCTCGCTGTTTTTGGCGACCAAGCGTTATCACGACGCTGAGGAGTCGCTGTCTCGGGCCACCGCCATCAACCCGAACCTGGCCTCCGCGCATAACGGTCTGGGAGTTGCGCTCGCCGCGCAGGGCAAGGTCGATCAGGCCGTCGTCGAATGGCGGCGCGCGCTCGAATTACGGCCCGGTTACGCCGACGCGCAGTACAACCTCGGTCGCGCCCGCCAATAAAAAACCCTGCCGGCGAGTTGCCGGCAGGGCGTCTGTTGAATCAAGACCGGCTGACGCCGGCCCTTGTCTAACCGCGTTTCCTAGAATTCGAACCGCGCCGCCAACTGCATGACCCGCGGATCCAGCACGGCGATGATGTGTCCGAAGTTGCCGTTGGTCAGGCTGAAGTTCGTAATCGGGTTGGCGTTCAGCACGTTATACAGGTCGAGGATCCCGGTGAGCTTGTAGTGCCCACCGAACGTGAAGCCTTTGTCCACCCGGAAATTCATCAGCGACACGTTCTGCGACCTATTCTGATCGAGGTTCTGAATGAAGAACGGGCTCGGGCTGACGTTCAACCCGGGCGACGTGTCTCCGTCCGCGATGACCTCGGAGTACGGGAAGCCGCTCTGGTAGCGGTAGTTGACGGCGAAGCCCACTTCGTACGGCAGCGTGTAGCGTCCCATCGCCTGGAAGTGATACGTCGTCGTCTTCTGCCGGTTCGGGACCGCCGGGTTCACGTTGACGAAGTAACCGACGCCGAGCGGGTCAGTGGACAGCGGACTCGTCGAGCCCCAGTCGGGGATGTCAGCCGAACGAAGCTCGTTGCGCCACTGGTAATCGGCACTGGTCTGGATGAAGAACTTCGAGCTGAAGCGCTTGTTGAACGCGAACTCGATGGTGTCGTAGTAGAAGTCGCTGCCCGGGATGTTGGTGTACAGAGCCGAGCTCGAGCTGGCCAACGATGCCGGGATGTCGTAGAGGGTGAACGCCTGGCCCGTCGATGCCACTTGATGGGTCGCAACAGTGAGCTGACCGTTCCACGCCGGCACGTACGGGTTGTAGTAGAACGGGATGTACGGCGAGCTGTGCTTCCGCACGTAGGTGAAGCGCGCCGATGACTCGCCCCAGAACTGGTGCTCGAGCGACCCGCTGAACTCCTCCGTATAGGGAACGCTGGCGTTCGGATCCACCGGTGCGTCCGCGCCGCCGAGGCGGAAGGCCAACGCGCCGAGTTCCTGCGGTCCGTCGTACTTGCCGTTGTGGTTCAGGTCGTTGAATGCGTACTGGGCGTAGCTCGTGCCGCCTGGATTCGCCGACGAGAACCCGTCAGCCAGGTTGTTGTAGTACCGGCCGTAGAAACCCTTCAGAACGGTTTGACCCTTTCCCGTCAAGTCGTAGCTGAAACCGAGACGTGGAGCGACCGTCAGCTTGTCCAGCAGACTGCCGCCGGTGATGGTCGACGTGACCGGGAAGATCCGGGTGCCGTCCGCCGTCACGTCGCTAATCGTCGGCTTGCGGATGCTGTCGCCGTACTCCGCGTTCTGGTGATCGAACCGGAGGCCGGCCGTGATCGTCAGCCGGTTGTTCGGCGCCCAGCGATCCTGTGCGTACCATGCGAACTTCTGATCGATGTTCGGAGCGACGGTCCAGCCCGTGCCGTAGGCTGCCGGATCTCCTGTATCGACGAAGCGGATAGTCGTCGGCACTCCGGCGGAGTTCAGCGAGAGGCGATACGGGCCCGATTGGCCGTTGATGCCAAGCTGGTAGTAGTCGTGCCGGAACTCGAATCCGAACTTGAAGTCGTGGGTTCCCTTCTTGTCCGGGAGGAAGTAGGTCATCTGCGCCTTCATCTGCGGATTGTTGCGAATCGACGTGAAAGCGTTCCAGCCGGCGCCGTTGATCAATCCCGTTGACGGCTGCGTCGTCGGAATGTTCGAGGCGGCCGGCACCGCAGGCACCATCGGCCACAGCGAATGGTAGTTGCCGACGTTGACGTCGAGGAAGGTGCGGTTGTTGATAACGCGCTGCCACTGGCCCTTGTAGGTGTAGGTCAGGCTGTCCTGCGCCAGCACTGAATTCGGGTTGACCAGCGCCGACAAGTTGCGATACGGCTTCTCCTTGCGACCGCGCTGAATGTATCCGATCACCGTGTCGTCCTTCGAGGGCTTCCAGGTACCCTTGCCGGTGTAGTTGTGGAACAGACCCAGGTCGGTCGCGACGTTCTGCGGCACACCCGACACCACCTTGTTGATCTTGAACGTGTTGTAGGCGCCGAAGAACCAGGCCTTGTCCTTGGCGATCGGACCGCCGAGATCGAGGTGCAGTTCATAGAACAGAAGGTTCGGGTTTCCAGTGAAGCCCTGTGCCTGCAGCGCCGGCGTGTTGTTGTCGCCGACCCACGAGCCGTTCTCGTAGGTGATGTTTTCGATACCCTTGAACTGGTTGCCGCCGCTCTTGATGGTTGTGACGACCGCGGCGCCGCCGGAGTTCATCTCGACGTCGCTGCCGAGGGCGCTGATCGACACTTCTTCGTTCGAGTAGTAGTCCTCGTAGTAGCCGGTGCCGCCAACGCCTTCGGTGTGATCCACGCCGTCGGTGACGATCCGCGACTGGTTCTGGATGCCGAAGACCTCATAGCCCGACTGCTGGCTCTTGTGACTGCCACCGACGTCGAAGCCCTGCATACGGACGCCGGGCGCTTCCGAGAGCGCGCCCCAGGCGTCGGTCGAGTTCGGCACCGCGGTGAGCTCCTCACCCTTCAGGTCGGTGCCGACTTTCGTCGTCGTCACGTCGACGATCGGCGAAGCGCCAGTGACGGTCAAGGCTTCCGAGACGCCGGCCAGCTGCAGCTGGACGTCGGTCGAAATGGTCTGACCGCTGACCACCGTGATTTCCCGCGTCAGTTTCTGGAAGCCGGACAGCTCGAAAGTCACCGCATAGGTGCCGCTCGGCAGTGACGGAAACAGAAACCTGCCGTTCGCCTCGCTCACCGTGCTCTGGGCACCGATCAGCGCCGGCGAAGTCACCGAAACGCTCACGCCGGGCATCACCGCGCCCTGCGCATCGGTCACGAGCCCGCCGAGTCGTCCCTGCCCCAGCTGGGCATAGGCCGAAGGCGCTATCAAGAACCCGATCAGAAGCACGACACCCGCCACCATTCTCATAGGGCCTCCCGTCGAATTTACAGAACCGCACAGTGGATCGCTCGAAACCGCGCAGTGGATGGGCGCAATATAGCGGACAATTGCCGGTACAGATACACACAAATGTGTCCCGATCGTGATTTCGACGACTTATTTGTATCCGCGCTGAATTCGCGACATTTTTCCGTATAACTGTCCGCCTCTGGTCAGCGGCCGCATTCCGCAAGCGGACGCAGTCACTGATTGACAGCTGGTGCGGGCCTTCCGTATAACCGGTCGGGGATTGCGTGTGAACCGTCAGATGGCTGTCGTCGCGGGTGTGTGCCTCCTCGCGCTGGTGGAAACGCCGCGCACGGGATCCAGCCAGCCGTCTGCCCCATCACCGGCGACCTACGTCGGGGCAAAGGCCTGCGCGGCGTGCCACAACGACATGCACGACACCTGGGCAAACGGGCGTCACAGCAAGATGTTGCAGCCGGCGAACGCCGCAAGCGTGGTCGGCGATTTCTCTCCGACCAACATCACGTTGCACGGCAACCGATTTCAGCTGCGCCGTGCCAACAACGAGTTCTTTATCGCTGAGTCATACCTGACCGGCAAGCTGCAGGAGCATCGCGTCGAGTACACCCTCGGCAGCCGCCGGATTCAACACTATCTGGCGACGATCGACAAAGGCTGGATTATCGTTCTCCCACCGAGCTGGGACGTTCAGCGTCGCGAGTGGTTCGACAACATGGACATCGTCCGGCCGGCGAGCACGGCAGGGACGGCTGTCCAGCAGTGGAACAAGGACTGCGTCGGCTGTCACGTCAGCGGCGAGCTCAAGGGTTTCCGCCCGGCTACCCAGGACTACGTCACTCGCTGGACCGATTTCGGCACATCGTGCGAACGCTGTCACGGACCGGGCAGTGCCCACGTCGCCAAGTACGAAGCGAAACCCCTGCTCTCCGGCGGTCAACCGCCGGATCGGCTGATCGTTCGGCCGACCAGACTCGATCCGCGCACGAGCAGCATGATCTGCGCGCAGTGCCACTCGCTTCGCAACGTCATCAATCCCAACTTCAAGGCCGGCGACGACTATTTCGACTTCTTCATGCCGCGCCTCGAGTACGACCCAGGTTCCGACCGAGAGCTGCCCTACTGGCCGGACGGCCGTCCGCGTCGCTTCTCGAACGACGCGATTGGCCTGTGGCAAAGCCAGTGCTTCCGTAAAGGCTCCGCGACCTGCACCACGTGTCATCTCGATCCTCACAACCCGAATGTCGATCGCAACCCCCAGCTCGCGCCAACCAACAACGCGCTCTGTACGCAGTGTCATGCGTCGATCGGCGAGAGGTTGACCTCGCACACCCGGCATGCGGCGACCAGCGCGGGCAGCTCCTGCGTCGAGTGCCACATGCCGAAGACGGTGATCAGCATCAATTCGACGATGCGCGACCACACGATGAGCGTGCCGGCGCCGGAAAACACCGTCGCCTTCAATATTCCCAACGCATGCACCGAGTGTCACCGCGATAAGAAGGCGGCCTGGGCCGTGGACGTACTCGGGTCGTGGTGGCCGAACGGTCGCCGGTCCCGCCTGGTGGATCGGGCGCAGACATTTTCTGCGGCGCGCCGCGGCGCGCCGGACGCGCTCAACCGACTGATAGCGATCGCGGGAGAGGCGGATGCCGGCCCCCTGATCCAGGCGACCGCGGTTGGTTACTTGCGTCGATATTCCGGTGAGCCCGCTCGCGCGGCCCTGCGTCGGGCCGCCACCGCGGATCATCCCGCCATTCGCGCCAGCGCTGTTGCCGGCCTGGGCACCCTCGAAACCGGCGCGGACGAGGGTGTGCGCTCCACGCTGGTCGCGGCGCTATCAGACCCGCGGCGCGCCGTGCGCATCTCAGCGCTGCTGTCGCTGGTCAACGCGCGCGGACGTCCGCTGGAACCGGCCGCGGCGCGCCAGTTTCAGTCGGTCGGCCGCGAGTTCATGACGCTCTCCACGTTGTACGACGATGATGCCGGCTTCGATCGCGACTTGGGTGTCGTCCACCTGCTCGGGGGCGACTTCAATCTCGCCACGCAGATGCTGCGGATCGGCCTGCGCCTGAATCCCGCCCTGCCGTCAGGAGATTTTTTGCTGGCGCTGGCGCGCCTCGGTCAAGGGGACATCAAAGAAGGGCGCGCGCTGCTCGAGCGCGTGAAGCCAGGCGATCCTTCGTACGCCGCCGCGCAGCGGCGCTTGCAGCAACTCGTGCCGTAGCGACTCTGGCGAGTGCCCCGTCAACGATCGGGCGCTGACATCGCCTGGCTCGAACACGTGACGTTCGTGATGAAGGCGGGAACGGTCTACGCCGGAGGCGTGAAGTAGACGAAGACTACATCCCGATCGTCGCTGCCAGCAGAGCGATGAACTTGGCAGTCCGAATCATCTGAGGTATGTCCGCCCACTCGTCGGCGAATCCGCGCTGACCGCCTCGTTCGCCGCCGATGCCAATCGCCGGCGAACCGTGGCCGAGCGCGACGTTCATGTTCGACGATCCCGCGTTTCCCAGTTCGGCGTCGTAGCCGAGATACTTCGAAATGGCGGCGGCCGTCGTCACCAGCGGTGACTCCCGCATGCCCGCAATTTGTCCGCCGGGCGTGAGCTGCGTCGGTTCCATGGTGAACTTGATCGTCGTCTCCTTCGTCACCTGCTCGAGAATACCGCGGACCGCGGCCTCGACCTCCTCGACGCGTGCGCCATCGAGTGACCGGACGTCCAGCGAAAACCATCCGTTCTCCGGTTTGTGGTTGTAGACCGCGCCGCTCTGGAGCATCGCGACGTTGACCACGACGCGCTGGTCTCGATATTTCTCAGGCTGCGGCAACTGCAGAATCCGGTCGACCGCGCGACCGATTCCCTGGTTGACGTTCGGCACGCCGCCGTTCAACGAATGACCGCCGGGCCCCTCTGCTACCACCTTCCACCAGTGGATCGTGATTGCGCCGTAGCTGATTGAATGCCCGTCTCCGAGGATGTCGACGAACGCGATCGCGCGATCCTTCCACTGCCCGTACAACGCCTGCATCCCTTTCAACCCGGTTTCTTCCTGCGCAACGGCGGCGAAGACCAGGTCGTGCTCCGGACGGAGTCCACTCTTGACCAGCGCCTGTGCGGCGGCGATCAGCGCGGCGGTGGTGCTGGACGTGTTGGTGCCCGGCCCGACCACCCGGTCGCCCTCGATGCGCGGCCCGGTATGGGCCGCCGCCTGCTGGGTGGCTACAGTGGCGAGGTCGTCCAGCGTTGCGACGAACACGAGTGCTTTGCCCGAGCGCCCCTTGATGCGTCCGACGACGTTGGGAGTCGTGTCGAGCGTGACATCGGCGAGGCCGATCCGCCGCATCTCCGTGGCGACGGCTTCGGCCCGCTGACTTTCATGGCCAGACGGGGACACAATCGAGCCGATATCGACCAGCAGCCGTGCCGTCCCGGAGCGCCCGGCGTCAATCGTCGAGAGCACAGTCGACACGGTCGGGTCTTTCGACGCAGCCGACAAAGTGCGTTGCGCCAGCGCCTGACCGGGAATCGACAGGATGGCGACCGTCAGACCAGCAAGCAGTGAATGGCTCATCATCGGCTTACTGTAGCAAGGCTGACTGCTCTCTCACCCAACCGATGCTGCGGGTGGACACGATCGGTCGAGAAGCGATAGGTTGTCTGGCGCTGAAGAGGCGCGCGCTCGCGACCAACGGAGACTTATGAAAATCCAGGCATTGCTCTTGATCGTTACGTTCGCCGGCACGTCCGTTGCCGCCGCCCAGGATCAGGTGACCACTCCGCCCCCGAGCATCGTGCTGAACAACTACGGCGCCGTGCCGGTTGGCCCGTTCGGCGGACTCGAAGGGGCGGCGATTGTGTCGCGCGTCGCGGATCCCTCAGCCGCCTGGTTCAACCCGGCCGGTCTGACTCGCGAGGACGGCGCCCAGATCAGTGGCAGCGCGGGTGTCTACCAA
>DASXIR010000042.1:0-49761 GCA_036497895.1 Vicinamibacterales bacterium
ACCTCGGCCCTCATCCACGATCGCGTCACCGAGATCTACCAGATTATCGAGGGCGGCGGAACCATCGTCACCGGCGGATCGCTGTCGGACGCGAAGCCGAGCGACTTGACCCGAATCGGCGCCGGGCCGAGCCGCACCGGAATTCACGAAGGCGGTGATAGTCGCCGGATTGGGCCGAAGGACATCATCATCGTGCCGGCCGGAATGCCGCATCGCCTGAGCCAGTTGGACGGGCCGATCAGCTACCTCGTCTACCGGTTCGATCCGAAGCCGTAGACTGGACGTTACGTCGCGTAACGGTCGTTGAACCACGGCTCGGCGGAATTCGAGTAGCCGCGCATTTCCCAGAAGCCCTTCCGATCCTCCGCAAGGAATTCGATCTTGCGGATCCATTTGGCGCCCTTCCAGGCGTACAGCTTGGGCGTGATCATCCGGACCGGGCCGCCGTGCTCGCGCGGCAGCGGCGCGCCTTCCCATGTGTGAACCAGCAGGACGTCTGCGTCGACCGCTCGCGCCAGCGGGACGTTGACGGTGTAGGGAATGTAGCTGCCGGGCATGAAGTCGTAGCCCGTGCAGAGGATGAAACGCGCCTCGGCGCGCGGTACTGCCAGTTCCGCGACCGTCTTGAACTGGACGCCCCGCCAGTGATTGTCGTACCGGCTCCACGTCGTCACGCAGTGGAAGTCGCTGACGTCCTCTGCCTGCGGCAACTCGAGAAACTGTTTCCAGGTCAGTGTGATCGGATTCTCGACCAGTCCCGCCACCTCGAGCTTCCAGCTGTCGATCGACACCTCGGGTTGTTCGCCGAGATCGAGCACCGGCCAGTTGCGGACCTGATGCTGGCCGATCGGCAGCTGAGGCATGCCGTGCCGATTGGTGGGTCCACTGCCGAGCGGTTTCTTTCCAGTGAACTGCACGTCCACCGCGCTCTTGTCGAGGGCGATCTGCCGCTGGATGTATCTCAAACGCCGTGCCACGAGGTCGTCGGTCGCCATGGCGCCATGTTAACCGACGCGCCGGCAGTTGGCCACGCGCGGAGGTGCACGCGGACAAAAGCGCGGCTTGTCCTTGTCGCGGGTCCACGAAGACGAAACGTTATCCGAGCGTGTGCGGGTGCGGGATGTCCGGTTCGACGGCCGGCGCCGTGTCGAAAATGTCGGCGGCGAGGAACTCGGGGGAACCGGTGGCGTGCGGAACCGTCACCAGGCCGCGGCGCGCGGCCTTGTCGCGGTACATCCGCTGGTCGGCGTCCGTCAGCAGCGCTTCGTAGGTCGAGCCATCTTCCGGATAGACGGAGGCACCCGCGCTGACCGCAAGGGTCAGCCGCCGGCCCGCGCGCACGTCGAGCTCGATCTCGGCGATCCGCGACTGCAGCTCGCGCCGCTTGAGATCGGCGGCCTCGCGCGAACAGTCGGCCAGCACCACGATGAATTCGTCGCCGGCGTAGCGGACGCAGAGATCGTAAGGCCGGAGCGCACCCTGGAGTGCGCGCGCCACCTCGCGCAGAGCATGGTCGCCGACGTTGTGGCCGTAGGTGTCGTTGATTTCCTTGAAGCCGTCCACGTCCATGACGACGATCGCGACCTCGCTCTTGATCCGTTCGGCGCGCGACAGTTCGCGCGACAGGTGCACGAACATCGACCGCCGGTTGGGCAGGCCGGTCAGCGGGTCGGTCAGCGAGTCTTCCTGCGTGCGTTCGAAGACGATGGAGTTGTGGATGACGGCGCCGGCCTGTTCCGCGATTCGCTCGATCAGGCGGCGGTGATCCTCGGTGTAGTGATTGCTCTCGACGTGGTAGAGCGACAAGCAGCCGATGAAGGTGTCGTTGAACTGCAGCGGACAGACAATCGCCGATTTGAGCGCGATGTCCTGGACCAGTCCAACCGCCTCGAACGTGACTCGCGGGTTGCCGTTGACGATCGTGCGTCGGTTGCGGGCGACCCATCCAGGCAGGCCGCGGCCGCCTTTGAGCGTGGAGTGCAGCAACTTGGGCGCGTCCACGCCGGTGGCGAAACGGCACTTGAGCGTGTCGGTGTCGGGCTGATGCAGGAACAGCTCACAGCCGGACCACGAGACGATCTTCGACAGCTTGGACGAGATCAGCGCCATGGTGTCGGCGACGCCGAGGCTGGTGCCCATGGACTGTGCGATCTCGTAGAGCGCGTAGATTTCCCGATGCGCGAGCGCGATGTTCTCGAACGCGTCGGTGCTGATCGGGACCAGCCCGGCGGCGGTCGAACCGTCGAGCAGCGACGAGGCCGCCTCGGTCAGCGCCGCCGGTCGCTCCTCAGGGGAGAGTTGCTCGCTGAGTGCCGGCAGCAAATCGATGAACAGCGGCACCAGCGACGGGTCGAGCGCGCGTCCCGCCTCGTGCTTGAGCAGACCAATCGCGCTCTCGCTGGTCAGCGCTCTGTGATACGGCCGTTCGGTGGTCACCGCGTCGTAGTAGTCCACGATCGTCAGGATGCGCGCGCCGGCGGGAATGTCCGCTCCGGCCAGTCCCTGCGGATAGCCCTTGCCGTCCCACCGCTCGTGATGACTCAGAATCAGCGCCGCCACCGGGTATGGAAACGGCACCGCCTCGATGATTTCGGCGCCGACCTGCGGATGAATCCGGATCTTCTGGAATTCCTCCTGCGTCAGCGGTCCCGGCTTGGACAGAATGTGCTCGGGTACCGCGAGCTTGCCGATGTCGTGCAGCAACGCCGCAGTCTTGACGCCCTGAATCTCGTGCTCCGACATGCCGGCTGCCTTCGCGAGGCCGGTCGCATACACCTGGACACGGCGGATGTGCATCTGCGCCGTCTGATCCTTCGCATCGATGGCGCGCGCGAGCGCTTCGATGGTGGCCAGGTGCAGGTCCGAGGTCTGCTGCACGTGGCGCTGCTCGTCATCGATCCTCCCCATGTAGACCTTGTAGGTCCGGTAGGTGAGGTAGAGCGGTGCGAACGTGAACGGGGCGACCCAGTAACCGGCGTGCTCGAGCAACGATGCCGCCAGCGCCGCCGACCCGGCGCCGACGAAATAGCTCGGCGCGCTCCACAGGAAGTTGTTGTGCCAGGTCGTGAGGATCGACTGTCCACTCGACAAGGCGATGGCCGTGGCCACCAGCCCGGTATTCAGGAGGAAATAGACAGTGGCCGCGCCGACCAGCGGCTTCGCCAGCTGCGCAAACGGCATCGCCGACGAGACGCCGCCGAGCACGTGAAAAGCCAGGCCCGCGCCCTGAACCGTGATGACCAGCGACGCGACGCTGAACAGCGTCCGATACAGCGGGTTGTGCTCTTTGCTGTTGATGTGGCACTGGCTGAATGCACTGCCGGCGGCGACCAGCATCGTCTCGTGCGGACCGAGCAACAGCAGCGCCGCGAAGTCCACGGCGTACGACACCGACATGGTGGAACCGCCGGTCATCAGCGGCAGCGTCACCTTCAACGCCGCCGAGAGCGAGGAGACCAGGAGCAGCGCAATGAACAGGAGCGGCTGATGGAATCTGGCGCTGGGCAGAAAGAATGCGAACAAGGCCACGCCGCAGACGATCACGGCGGTCACGTAGATTCGAGCGGCGCGCGGCAGCGGAGCCATCAGTGAACGCGGGGTGCCGTCGACACCCAATGCTCGCCCCAGTCTTCCCTGAGCAGCGACCAGAGGACCTGATCCACGTACTCGCCGCCGCGGCGAGCGGAGCGGCGGAGGACGCCTTCCTGCACCGCGCCCAGCTTGCGGAGGGCGCCGTTGGCGCGACCGTTTTGCACCGGCGCGCGCGCTTCGAGCCGGTGCGTCCCGACGGAGCCGAATGCCAGCGAGCCAACCAGGCGTGCGGCATCCATGAAGATGCCCATACCACGCGCGGATGGCGCAATGGTGCATTCCCACTCAGCGGCTTCGAACGCCGGGTCCAATTGGCGCACCTGCACCAGGCCGACGGGCGTTCGTGAAGCGGTCAAGGTGATGACGTAGCTGAAGGCGATGCCGTTCGCGCGATCGCGCGGCGCCTGCTCGATGAACTCCTGGACGCCGACGTCGGTGACAGGATCGTCGATGCCGAAATGGGTGGCGTCGCCCAGCGCGAGCAGATCGACCAATGGGCCGAGATCCTGCGGCGCCGGCTCGCGGAGTGTCACCACTCGTCCAGCCAGCGTCGGCAGTTCATCGCGCCAGGTGGGCGCCGTCAGGCGCGTCGGATCGGCGGTCATTTATCTGGGCGCGCAAAGCGACACGACTCCGCGCTGCGTCAAGAGGTGCAACTTTAGCGCCACGGGTGAGACTACCGGTAACATGCTTGAGAGTAAGTGGTTAACTCGATTCGAGGCCTACGAATCGCCGGTGTTTATGTTCGTATATACGACAATATAGTCAGCTCAGGCGAGGATAAGTCAAGTTAAGATACTGGAAACGGAAGAGGTTATGTGCACTGCGCAGAATTGGTACATCATGTGCTCTTTTGTAACACGCACTGTGGGGTCGAATTAGCCCGGGCGGTTCAATTCCGGGTATAACTGAAGCTCCGTGGAAAGCCCGCCCGCCAAAGGGTCGTTCGCCGACGAACCGGACTTCCTGGCGAGTCTCTCCGACCTGGATCGAGGGCTCGTGAGCGGCGATCGTCTCACCAATATTCAAGCGCCAGTCCCGCAACCCCTCGCCGCCGATCTCGCTCCAGCCCCCCGACCACGCCGAGAACCCCCCAGACCCGAGGACGCGTTCAGCCTGTCAACCGATCCGCGGTTCCTGTTCCATAGCGCCGCGCATGACGCCGCCGCCGAGCAGTTGCTGGCGGCGATTCGCCGGCGCGACGGGCTCATCGTCCTGACCGGAGAATTCGGCGCCGGAAAGACGCTGCTGTGCCGGACCATCACGGAGCAATCGGATCGCCGGATGTTGGTGGCCACGGTTCTCGACGGGGTGGCGTCAATCGAACGCCTGCTTCAGACGGTGCTCGTCGAGTTCGGCGCCGCCTCGCTCACGGACTTTGTCCGCGTGCCGGCTGCGTCGCGTCAAACGATGACCGCGGCGCTCAGTGCGTTTCTGGCGTCGATCGATTCGCTCGAAGCGACTGCCGTGGTCGTCATCGACGAAGCGCACCATCTGCCGATCGAAGTGCTCGAAGGTCTTCCCGCCGTTTCGCATGCAGCCGGAAAGTCGGTTCGTCCGCTTCAGATTGTGCTGGTCGGACAACCGGAGCTCACAGCCATCATCGAACGTTCCGAGCTGCGACTCCTGAACGAACAGGTGGGAAATCGAACTCAGCTGGGATTACTGCGCGCCGAGGAAGTCGGCGGCTACGTTGCTCATCGCCTCGAGATCGCGGGAAACGCTTCGAAGGCGGCATTCGAGAATCCTGCGATTGAGCGAATCCAGCAGATCTCGGCCGGTTTGCCGCGCACGGTGAACATGCTGTGCAGTCGAGTGCTCCTGCGCAAGGATGTCGCGCCGGAATCCGCAATTGACGTGGCGACGATCGACGCCGCCGCCACCGAACTGGAACTGGTCCAACCTGCCGCACCAGTTCGTCGCGGCCGTCGCATGGCCGCGATCGCCGTCCTGTTGCTGGCACTGCTTGCGGCGGGCACCGCCGCGGCATTGTGGATGTACCAAGACGATGTCGTGCGCGCCGTCGTGCAGTGGGAACAGATCCCTCCGGCACCAAGTACCCCGAAGCACGACCTGCCCGATCCGCCCGCGCCGATCCCGCCGTTGCCGCCACCACCGCCGCCTGACGAGGCGCGGTAATTTCCTATTTCTGGTAGCGCGGATCGTACGGATCGATCTGACCGTCCGGCTGGCCGGGTGCCGGATCGCCGCGCCGGCCGGGATGGGTGTCACCCGTGCCATCGGGAAATCGCGGACCGAGGTCAACTTTGCCGCGCCGGATCTCGTTCATGACGTAAGGCACCAGCAGTGCTACTACCAGCAGGATCGCGATCGCGACGGCGACACCGACGCCGAACGTCACGCTCGGGTATTCGAATGCCATGAACAGCTCGACAGCAGTCATGCAGACCTCCGATGACCTTCCATCGCAACTGCCGTGCCGCGTCATGGTTGAGTCGCGACGTTGCCGACGACTGGCAGCGCCTTTGAAAGGACTCCACGCAGAGGTGTGTCATGGCTCTGGTCCGTGCCTTGTTCGTCATTCTTCTTCTTAGCATCATCGGGTTCGCGGCCTACAGCTACCTGAGCCCGGCTTCCGCTGCCCACTCTTCGGCACATGGGCCGGTCACCGGTAATCCCGTGACCTTGCCGCCCGTCGACACCGCAGCGGCGCGGGAGCGCGGCGCAGAAGTGGGTGAGAAGGTGGCGGTGGCCGCAGAAAAAATGAAAGGCGCTGCCGAGGAAGGCGCCATCACCTCGAAGATCAAGGCCAAGATGGTGCTCGACGACACCATCACTGCCCGCACAATCGACGTTACGACGCACGGCACGACGGTGACGCTGACTGGGACTGTGCGCACCGCGGCCGAGCGCGTGCGGGCCGAGTCGCTGGCACGCGAAACCGATGGCGTGTCGTCGGTCAACGATCAGTTGATCGTCGGCCGGTAGCGGCCGACGCCGCGCCGAATGACAGGAGCTTGCCTGGTGGGATAGTCTCCGCCCAGCGTGCTGGCTGATTCCGACGCCTCTCTCATCCGCGGTATCGGTGTCCGCAGTGCCACGCTGCTCGTCATCACCAACGTCATCGGCTCGGCGATCTTCCTGACGCCGGGATTGATGGCGGCCACGCTGCCGTCCGAAGCGCTGCTGCTGGTGGCGTGGATCGCCGGCGGGGTCATCGCGCTGTGCGGCGGACTCACCTACGCCGAAATGGGCGCGATGTACCCGCGATCTGGCGGGCTCTACGTGTTTCTCGAAGAGGCCTACGGTCCACTCGTCGCGTTTCTATTTGGGTGGACGTCCATGGTCGTCATCCTCACCGGCAGCGTCGCCACGGTTGCGGTCGGCTTTGCGAAGTACTTCAGCTATTTCGTTCCCGCGCTCGCGACTACCAATCAGGTGCTCTCGCTGCCGATGCCGTGGGGACCGTGGTCGATTTCGGCTGGGCAAATCGTGGCGGCAGCGTCGATTCTGGCGCTGGGCTGGGTCAATTACTTCGGTGTGCGCAGTGGGAACCGCCTCCAGGTCGCGCTCACGGTCGTGAAAATTGTGGCGCTGGTGGCGCTGCCGATCGTCGCGCTCGCTTTACGTCCGGTGACGCCTTCGTTCACCCCGATTGTTCCGCCCATCGCCGCGCCGGCAGCGGCATTCGGCATCGTCATGATTGCGGTGATGTGGGCCTACGAGGGTTGGTACTACCTGCCGTTCTGCGCCGGGGAAATTGAGGATCCGCAGCGCTCGATTCCGAGAGCGCTCGTGATGGGCATCCTGGCGCTGATCGCCCTGTACCTCAGCGTCAACGTCGCCTACATGCTGGCGTTGCCGCTTGCCGGGATCCAGGGCGTCGAACGCATCGCCGAAAAGGCAGTGTCGGCCCTGGTCGGATCCCACGGCGCCGCATTGGTTGCCGCGACCGTGGTCGTGTCTACGCTCGGTTGCAATGCCGCGTCGGTGATTGCCATGTCGCGCACCTGCTACGCAATGGCCGTTGACGGCCTGTTCTTCAAGTCCGCGGCAGCGGTCCACCCCGAGCACCGCACGCCCCATGTGGCGATTGCGATGACTTGCGGATGGTCGGCGCTGCTGACGCTGACCGGCACCTACGAACAGTTGTTCACGTGGGTCACGTTTGCATCGGTCGCGTTCGGGGTGCTTGGCGGGCTCGCGATTTTCAGGTTGCGCTCGATCGCACCGGACGCGCCTCGGCCCTATCGCGTCTGGGGTTATCCGGCGGTGCCGATCGTCTTCGTCGTGGGGCTCAGCGTGCTGGTCGTGAACACGGTGTTCGAGCGGCCGACCGAGTCTGTCATTGGGCTCACCATCGTGGCGCTCGGCGTCCCGGCGTACTTGTACTGGCGTGCCGCGGGAATCAAAACGGCGGACTGACGAACCTGAAGACGACTGTGGGAAAGGTGGATGTGTGCCGAATCGAACGGTTGGACTCTCGATTGTCGGGGCGACGATTGCCGCATCGGTTGCAGTTGGCGGCGCCCGCCCGGTTGCAGTTCAGGCGGACCCGGCAGGCAAGCGCAGCGCACTCGAGCAGGCCATCACCCAGGAGATCGCGCGTCACGGCGGGGTCGGCGCAACCGTCGCGGTCGTCGAGAACGGCCAGACGCTGCTGGCCGGCGGCTTTGGCCGCCGTTCACTCGACGCAGCGGCCGCGGTGGACGCCGGGACGCTGTTCGGGATCGGGTCGGTGACGAAACAGTTCACGGCTGCGGCAACGCTCCTGCTCGCGGAGCAGGGGAAGCTGTCGGTGCACGACAAAGTCGCCAAGTACTATCCCGGCCTGACGCGGGCCAACGACATCACCCTGCTCGATCTGATGAACCACGTGTCCGGCTATCGTGACTACTATCCGCTCGACTTCGTCGACCGCCCGATGCAGCAGCAGATCGAACCCGACCGATTGATCCGCCAGTTCGCCGGCGCACCGCTCGACTTCGAGCCCGGTACGCGGTGGTCATATTCGAACACCGGCTTCGTGCTGCTCGGGAGGATTCTCGAAAAGGTTAGTGGCCAGCCGCTCGGCGAGTTGTTGTCTCATCGCATCTTCACGCCGCTCGGCATGACTCACACCGTCTACGATCCGTCGAACGACGACCGACGGGTCGCGCCTGGCTACACTTCGTTCGCGTTGACGCCGCTGACGCGCGCGATTCGCGAAGGCGAAGGCTGGGTCGGCGCGGCGGGCGCGATTTATTCCACGGCGGCAGACATCGCGCGCTGGGATATTGCATTGATGAACGGACGGGTGCTCAAGCCCGAGTCGTGGGCGTTGATGATCAAACCGCGGATTCTGGCCAACGGGCAGTCGAGCAACTACGGTTGCGGGTTGTCAGTCGGCAGCCGCGACGGCGTGACGGTGCTGACGCATGGGGGCGCGGTGAGCGGCTTCATCGCACGGAACACGTTCGTGCCCGAGACGAAGGCCGCGGTCGTGGTGGTGATCAATAACGAGGACGGCCCGCTCGCCAATGCGCTCGTGGATCGCGCGCTCGCGGCCGTGATGCCGGCGCGAGCCGCCAACCTGCCCGTCACCACGGGACCGTCCGGAGCGCGCGAGGATCGCGGGCAGATTCCGCACATCGACGGTCCTGAGCCGGGCACGCAGGCGTCGGCGCTGTTCAAGGCGCTGCAGGGTGGTGCGCTCGACCGGGCTGGTCTCGGCGTGGAATACAGTGCGTTCCTCAGCGACGCCAAGGTGCGCGCGGCCGCGGACAGCTTGAAGCCGTACGGCACGCCGACCAGCGTCACCGTTCGATCTGTTGCCGAGCGGGGCGGCATGGAGGTCAGTTCCGTGCGGCTGACATTCGAGCGTGGTCCCCTGGACGCGCTCATGTATCGCAGCCCCGACGGCAAAGTGCAGGAGTACCTGCTGTTTCGGCCGTGACCGACGAGGGAGGAGTGATTGCCTTTATACAGATGGATCGGAGTGGGACTGATCTGGCTGGCGTCGATTGTCGCCGCCGGAGCCTGGGCTCACGCGCAGGTGATCGTCCAGCGCCCTGACATCGAGAAGCTGCCCGGAGGAGCGCCGCCACCGTTGTTTGCGCCCGGACAGCCCTTGTTGATCTCCGGCGGCAACATCGGATTTCGAGTTACCGATATGAGCGGCGACAAGCTGATCGGAACGTGGGTCGTTCGCACCAGCGGCACGGGACCTTGGCTCGAAACGGCGAGTTCACGCTGACCCCGGAATTGTGCGATAACATCCCTGGACACAGACGATGAGACGTCCGCTTCAGACTGTCGCGATCGTTGCCGCCGGGTTCGTGAGTGCCACGCTTCCGCGCGGTGAATTTGGCGCCCATGACATTGCGATCCGTGCTGGCATCTGCGGTGTTGTGGCTGGCCTGATGGCCCTCCTACTGACCGCATTCGCGACGAGGTCGCAGCGTCAGGAACGCCACTGAGAGCGTGCCGTTCTAACGGAACTGAAAATGGGGTGGATGACGGGACTCGAACCCGCAGCCTCCGGTGCCACAGACCGGCGCTCTAACCATTGAGCTACACCCACCGTACGGTGGAATGAACCTGAAAGTGTAGCACTAGCGTTGGGCTTCTTCTAGTGCGGTGGGATCCTCGTCGCCCAGTTCCACCAGGCCGTTGTTTCCGAGCCTGGCACGCAGCAGATGGATGTGGTCGGCGTGGGCAGTCTTGGCCTCATACATCAGCGCGTCCGCCCGCTGAATCAGGTCCGACGCCAGGCGCCGCGCGATTGACCGGCGGTGATTGACGCGTCCCATCCACAGGCAGACGACTCCTACATCTACCCGCACCGGTTGCACCGCCAGCCGCTCGTCCTCGAGCGTCCAGTCGTAGTGGGCGACCGCATCCCGGAACCGCTCCCCGACGGCATGGGCCTCGTGACAACCGGCGAGATCCGGGACAAGGAAGCAGAACTCGTCGCCGCCAAAGCGCGCGTGCAGATCCTGGGCACGCGGGCCGCCGCGATCCTGCGCGAGCAGGTCGTCCGAGCGGACCTGTTCGCGCAGCAACTCAGCGACACGCTCGATGATGCGGTCCCCGACGGCATGACCGAGGGCGTCGTTGTACCACTTGAAGCCGGTGATATCGACGAGCCCGACCGCGCACCAGCGTCCCCGCTGCTCGAGCGCGAGAAATGATTCCAGTTGTTCGGTAAAACGACCGAAATGCATCAGCTTGGTTTTCGGGTCGCGGTGCGCGCGCTCCGTCAGGTCAGCGACCAGATCCTCGAAATACAAGGCGATGCTGTGGACGGTGGCGTCCCTCGCGGACAACTCGGTCTGAACGCGCGCCATCTTTTCGGCAAAGCCCGCCGACATTGCGACAATCGCTTCCTGTTTGGATTCTTGCCACTGGCGTTCATGGCGTGACAGTACGGCGTCGACGGCCGCAAGCAGCGCGGCCTGATCGCCCGGTTGAAGCGAAAGGTGCTGGCGCACCCACGTTTGAAGCTCGTGCCGCGTCTGCGGTTGGGCGTCGACTGCGTCGAACCGCGAGACGTCAATGCGTGCGAGATGCTCAGCCATATCGCATTACCGCGATGGTGTCTTCAAATGCCGTGCCGATCTGGGGTGCTGATCGTCTGCGCGCGGTCTTCAGGAATAGACGGCGCGCAGCATGATAATCAGCCTGTCCGTCTCGATCGAAACGGCGCGCCAGGCAGCTTCCTGTTCTGCAAAATCTCCGCTGCCGCCGATCTCCTCGAGCGTTCGTGCAGCACTCACCACGCCGTCGGCGTCGAAATTCGCGGCCGCGCCCTTCAACCCGTGCGCCGCCCGACGCAGCGACTCCCCGTTGCGATCGTCGATCGCCCGCCGGATCTGTTCCAGGTGCCGCGGCGCATCGTCTACGAAGAGCCGGCTGATCTCCGCCAGCAGTTCGCGATCGCCGCCAACCCGCGCAAGGACCCGATCCGAAATGTCCGGCAGCACATTGTCCTGTGCCGGCGGACGATCGGCGCTGATTGACTCGACCAGGGTGTATAGCTGCCGCGGATCGAGCGGTTTGGTCAGGTATTCGTCCATGCCCGCGGCCAGGCAGCGTTCGCGGTCGCCCTTCATCGCGTGTGCCGTCATCGCGATGATCGGCACCCGCTCGCCGGCGATGCTCTCGCGCGCACGAATCGCCTGCGTCGCTTCGAAGCCGCCCATCTCCGGCATCTGAACATCCATCAGCACCGCATCGAAGCTGTTTCGTTCGCAGGCGCTAACCGCTTCGCGACCGTTCGCGGCGATGGTGACGCGGTGGCCGCGCCGCTCGAGCAGGCTCGCGGCCAGGCGCTGGTTGACGACGTTGTCCTCGGCGAGCAGTACATGCAGACGCCGCTCCGGCAACTCGGCCGGAAGCATCGACGCCGGCAGCGGCATCCGTGGCGTCTGATCGCGAATCAACGCCCGGCCGATCGACGCCAGCAGATCACGCTGGTCCACTGGCTTGGTCAGGTGGTTGGCGATGCCGACCTCGCGGCATCGCGCGCTTTCGTCATGGTGACCCGAGGAGCTGAGCATCATGATCGTCGCGCCGCCCAACTGCTCCTCGCCGTGAATCCGACGCGCGACTTCGAAGCCGTCCATGTCCGGCATGTTGGCGTCGAGCAGCACCAGCGCGAACGGCTGGCCGCGCTCGCGCGCCTCAGTCATCGCGCGAATCGCGCCGGCGCCGCTGTCGACGACGGTGGGACGCATCTTCCAGCGCAGGAGGAGGTCGTGCAGCACGCGCCGGTTGACGGCGTTGTCGTCCACGATCAGCACCGGCAGGTCGTCGAGGTTCAGGGCTCCCGGCTCCGCACGCGCGTCGGTAATGCCCAGCCGCGCCGTGAAGTGGAACGTACTGCCTTCGTGGGGAGCACTCTGCACCCAGATCCGCCCGCCCATCAGATCCACCAGCGTGGTCGAAATCGCCAGCCCAAGGCCAGTGCCGCCGAATCGGCGCGTGGTCGAACCGTCCGCCTGACGGAACGGCTCGAAGATCGCCTGCTGCTTGTCGGCGGGAATCCCGATGCCGCTGTCGCTGACGAAGTAGTGCAGCAACGTCGCGTCAGCGAACGCCTCCTCGACCTGGACCTGCAGCAGCACTTGTCCGCGCTCGGTGAATTTGATGGCGTTGCCAACCAGGTTGACGATGACCTGACGCAGCCGTCCCGGATCGCCGACCGCAACGCGTGGCACGTCTGGCAGCACGTGACAGACGACCTCGAGGCCCTTCTGCTCGGCCCGCAGCGCCAGCGGCTTCAACAGATCGGCGAGGTGATCCCTCACTGAAAACGGCACCGCTTCGAGATCGAGCTTGCGCATTTCGATCTTCGAAAAATCGAGGATGTCGTTGAGGATGCTCAGCAGTGAATCCGCCGAGCCCTTCACCATCGTCAGATATTCCCGTTGTTCGACGGTGAGCGTGGTGTCGAGCGCCAGCTCGGTCATGCCGATGACGCCGTTGAGCGGGGTGCGGATTTCGTGGCTCATGTTGGCGAGGAACTCGCTCTTCGCCTGGTTCGCCTCCTCCGCGACGCGCGTCGCCGCTGCGAGCTCGGCGGTCCGTTCGCGCACTTTTCGGTCGAGGTGCTCGGTAAGTGCGCGCAGTTCCGAGTTGAGCAGTTCGCGCTGCGCCAGCGCCTGTTCGAGCTGCTGATACGAATCACCGAGGCGCACCTGCATGCCGTTCACGTCCGCCAGCAGGGAAGCGATCTCCGTCGGCGGGTTCGACGTCACCCTGGTCTCAGCCTGGACGCCGTGCGCGGAAATATTACGGACCACTGCCACCACTTCTTCGAGCGGGTGTGTGACGGCGCTAGAGAACGCACGCGCGCCGAGCACCGCTCCGCCCAGCGCCAGCAGCATCAGCGCCAGCGTCGACCCGTAGTAGCTGAAGGAGTGCAGTCGCAGGTTGACCAGCGGCTGCTCGACGAACACCTTCCATCCGGTCGGTGCCACGACCGCCATCGCCGCCAGGCGTGGCGACTCGCCTCCTTCCGGCAGCCTTCGTGGATAGCGGAAGACACCGTTCTCGGTATCTGCGCTCTGCGCGACGATCGGATCCTTGGACAGGTCCTGCAGCGTCGTGAAGTCGCCGGCGCCGCTGGTGTAGATCACGCGGTCGTGTTGATCGACAACCGTGATGTGCGCGCCGGGCAGGGTGCGGAACCCTTCGAGGAACCGATCGAAGCGCGAAAGGTCGAGCGACCCCCCCGCCACGCCCTCGATGTTGTCCTTTGCATCGAGAAACGGAACTGCGACGGTCACGATGGTCACGTGCGACAGCCGTCCGACGATGACGTCGGAGACGGCAAGGGCGCGGGTGGCGAGCGCTTCCCGGAAATACTCGCGATCGCCGATCGCCGGCGGGTTCGCCTCGCGCCGCGGATAGATGTCGTGGACCACGCCAGCCGGGTCGGCGGCGAAAATCGTGACGAACCCCGGGTAGACGCCGTGATACCGCTCGAGCAGCGCCTCGCGACCGCCGGCGCCCGGCTGCGCGGCCAGTGCCGCGCTGAGGGTCTGGATGCCTCGTTCGTGATCGGTCACGTAGGCGGCGATGTGCTCGCTGAGTGCCGTGACCGCTTCGTGCAGCCGGGCCGCGCCGTCCGATTCCTGCTTGGCGGAGGTCAGCTGACCATCCACCGCCGCGAGCAGCAGCACCGGCAGAATTGCCACCAGCACGAAGGCGTGAAACGCGTACGAGCGAATGCGCCGCTCCGGACGCTGATCCTGCTCGACCAGGCGGCGCGCCGACGCCCCGGTGGCGATCAGATCGGCGACGACGACCGCGACCAAACCGCTGATGATGACCTGCAGCGCGATCGGCAGCACCATCTCGCGCGTATAGCCGGCCCCGACCAGCCGGGGAGCCGCGACGATCACCAGAGCGACCAGCGTCCACACCACGACACCGCCGAGCAACGGTGACCGTCCGCGCCGCGCGAACGCGCCGATCATCAGCGCCTCGATCGGCAGAACAACCAGCGCGATTCCGAACGGACCTTGTGCTGAGAGCGCCTCGATCACTGCCGCGATCGCCCCGAACCATGGCCCGTACACAATCGCGACCGGAAGGGTCACGATACGGCCGAGCAGCAGCGGCGCAGTACTCCCCGCACGCCACGAGTTGAGCGCAAGGCCGACGCTGCCGCAGAGGACCGCAAGGCCCAGCCGCCTGACGAGAGAGCTATTCATCGTGTGAGTGTCCGCGCCGCCTCGCGCGGATGAGCGTATTGTGCCACCGATGCCTTGTATACTCGGCTGGAAATGCAGATTCTCATCGCGGAAGACGATCGGGTGACCGGCGAGATTCTGGCACGCACGCTGCTGCGCTGGAACTACCAATCCTCGATCGTCCACGACGGCGAACAGGCCTGGGAGCGCCTGCGCACGGCGACCGAGCCGACCCTGGCAATTCTCGACTGGATGATGCCGAAGATGGACGGCCCGGACATCTGCCGCCGCGTGCGCGATGATCTGTCGCTCGCGAACATGTATTTGCTGCTGGTGACCGCGCGGGAGAGCCGCGCCGACGTGGTGGCCGGCCTCGACGCAGGCGCCGATGACTACATCATCAAGCCGTTCGATCCGGACGAACTGCGCGCGCGCGTTGCGGTCGGCTTCCGCATTCTGGCGCTGCAGCAGAGACTGGCCGAGCGCGTCGCCGAGTTACAGGCGGCGCTTTCGAACGTCAAGCAGCTGCGCGGTCTGCTGCCGATCTGCAGCTATTGCAAACGGATCCGCGGCGACGATCAGTACTGGCAGCAGGTCGAAGGCTACGTCGCTGAGCACTCGGACGCGCAGTTCAGCCACGGCATCTGTCCGACCTGTTACGCCACGCTCTCGGCCGAGATCGACGAGATGGCCCGCAACCGTCCGCCGCGGCAATAACTGATCGCCCCGGAGAATTCGTGATGGCCGGCTTCACCGACTCGAAGTCATGGACCGACCCGCCAGGGAGAGAACTCCGGCCAGCTTTTCAGCGCATCCGACGCCCAGCCATTCGACTTGTCGGTGTGGCAGGCGATGCACGCATTCGGGACCTTCAGCCGCTCGGTTTCGGCCGGCGGGACGAACCGGAACGTGTGGCTGCGGATCATCACGTCACCGATCTGCTGCACGATTTTCGGCATGTGACACGCCACGCACTCGCTGCCGGCCGAACCGGTGCGATGATGCGTGTGCTGTTCGACCGTCGCCGTATGCGGTCCATTCGGCGACGCCGGACCGTGGCACTGCAGGCACACGGTGGCAACCGGTCGCGCCAGGTCGGCGTTGTTCGACGTGCCATGGACGTCATGGCAACTGGCGCAGGTGACCCCGCGCTGGTACATCCGGCTGGTGACGAAGTCGTTGCCCTGCATCCGGTTCTTGTGGGCCGAGCCGTCCGCGAAATGCGTGAAGGTGGTCTTGCCCAGCTCAGGTTCTTCCAGCTTCCAGAAATCCTTCAGGTTGAGGCCGACACGGAACCCGACCGGCCAGTCGAAATACCGCCCTTTGAACGGGTTCTTCAACGGCTGACCCTGCGAATGGCATTGGATGCAGGTCGTTCGCGTGCACCGGATCGACGCGGGACGGATTGAAGATGTTGGTCCGTGCCGGACGCGCGGCGTGGTCGCTGCCGGGCCCGTGACACTTCTCACACCCTACGTTCCACTCGGCGACCGTCCTGGTTCGCACGTCGTAGTCCACTGAGTGACATCCGTCGCAGGTCGGCCCGGTCGGGCGCTTCATGTTGTCGGCCGGATAGTAGGGAAGCCACCAGTCGGTGCCGTCGGGTACGAAGTGGCGGAGCCACCGCTTGTGGGTCACGTCCCACTGCGCGCCGAGCGGGAAGTAGTCGTCACCAACCTGGTGAAGTAGCGCTGCTTCCATTTGCTGCCGTAGACGAACGCGATTTGATCTTTCGTGAAGGTCACGAGCGGATCGGCGGTCGAAAGATCCGGGATGATCGCGTCGGGATGCTCCCTGGGGTCGCGCACGATGTTGGCCATGCGCGTCTTCTGCCAGCGCGCGTAGATCGGCGCGTGGCAGCTGGCGCATGCGGCGGACCCGACGTATTTTGCGGATTCTGCAGGAACGGGCGACTGGGCCAGGGCCGCGACCGCGCAGTAAACGAAGACCGCGGCCGCGATCGAGGCTCGTGCCGGGGTCATGGTTGCGCGGATACCTGCTGGACGAGATCGCGGGCTAGCGGAAGGCTGACGCCGCAGGTCGGATCGTCCACACGGCACTTGGCGACGGTGAGATCGCAGCCGCACGTGCAGGGCGCCGCATTGAGCTTCTGCAGCGCCTCGCCGCGCTTGGCGGGCGACAACTTGGTCAGATCGATGCCGGGAATGGTCATCGCCTGTGCGCCGTTGTCCAGTTTGAGACCCTGCGTCTGATCGACGAGCTCGACCGTGGCGTTCGAGGTCAATCCTGCCAACGAACGCACTTCCTGTTCGGTGACGTGCGCCGTCAGCATGCCGACGTGCTTCTGAACGATTCGGCCTTCGCGGTTGACGATGAACGAAGTGGGAAGGGCGCTGATGCCGGGAAACATTTTCTCGAGATCCGGCGTCAGCATCACGACCGGATAATTCATTCTGTGTTCATCAATGAATCGCTTGACCGTTTCCACGGGAGCTTCGTCCTCGGAGATGCCGACGATCTGCAATTGATCCCGATACTTCTCCTGCAGCGCGATGAGGTCGGGAATTTCGGCGCGGCAGGGCGGACACCACGTCGCCCAGAAATTGACGATCAGCACCTTGCCATGCAGCGACGAGTTCGAGACCTCGCGGCCGTCGAGGTCGCGCGCGGTGAACACCGGGACAGCGATCGGGTTCTTGTAGAACCGCAGTGTCGCCGGACCGCTGCGGTCGGGCTCGGGAGACGCGGCGACGTCGTGGCGTTGACGTGAGGCCACCTGCGCTGAGTAGCGCGATGCGGCCCAGAGCATGGCAACGCTACCGATCACGATGACGAGCAGGAGCGCGGCGCGGCGTCCGTTCATGGCAGACCGTTCATCACAGACAAGTGTAAGCTGAAGCGGTGTCGATTCAAACCGTGTTCCTCGATGCGGGCGGCGTCCTGGTCAACCCGAACTGGATCCGCGTCAGCGACCGGCTGGCCGCGCACGGTGTGCACATTTCTGCCTCGGCGCTGGCCGCTGCCGAGCCGCAGGCCAAGCGGCGCCTCGATCTCGGCGACACGATCCGAGCCACCAACGATCAGCAGCGTGGCTGGACCTATTTCAACCTCGTCCTGACCGAAGCCGGGATCCCATTGTCGGAGAAAACCAACGCGGCGCTCGCCGATTTGCACGCATATCACCAGCAGCAGAACCTGTGGGAGACGATTCCGGACGAGGTGCGACCGGCGCTGGCAGCGCTGCGCGCCCGCGGTCTTCGGCTGGTCGTGGTGTCCAACGCCAATGGCACCTTGCACCGGCTGTTCGACCGCCTGAGCCTGACGTCCGCATTCGACGCCGTGTTCGACTCTTATGACGAAGGGATCGAGAAGCCGGATCCGCGATTCTTTCAACTCGCGCTCGAGCGCAGCGGCGCAACGGCCGACACCACCGTCCACGTTGGCGACCTCTACCACGTCGATGTCGTCGGTGCCCGATCCGCGGCGGTCACGCCGGTGCTCCTCGACGTCGGCGGCCTCTATGCCGACTGCGACTGCCAGCGGATCCGCGCGCTCGGCGAACTCGATGCTGCTCTCTCCGCGATGGACGCTTCGATGACCGACTGTCTGAAGGGATAACGTGATGTTTTCGAGAACGTTGCTGATTCGCGCCACGCTCGTATTGACAGGTGCTCTGATTCCGGGCCTCATCCTCGCACAGCGCCGCGGCGGCGCCGACAATCCGTTTCCCGGCGGCGCCAACCCGGACGGTTCGCTGCGCCCGACGCCGCCGGTCACGCGCTATTTCTCACAGGACGCTTACACCGAGTACGCGATCCTCGCGCCAGGCAGCGAAGAATTCCGGATTCGCTTCCTGCCGGAGGAAACCCGCGTCGGTGCGACCGAGCTGGTCAACGCCACGCGCGGCGGCAGCGAGGGCTCGGGCGTGGAGGTGTACGACCCGCGCACCGGCAAGCCGCTCAAGTTCACCTACGCGCAAGAGGGCAGCGATCCCGACAATCATGCGATCCACGCGACCTTGCCGATTCCGGTGCCGGAGGGCGGCGTCGGCCGCGTGCTGATCTACAAGACCTACAAAGATCCGCGCACCTACATCATGCACGGCGACGACATTGCCTGGGTCCGCAGCCTCAGCGGCTACCGTCTGGGCGTGCTGTTGCCCAAAGGGTTCTCGTTCATTTCGTCGAATGTCGCGGCGCAGTTGACCACCGACCCGGAAGGCCGGCTGAAGATCGCCTTCGCGAATCCGAGCGGCCAGAGCAATCCGGTCACGATTCATGCGCGCAAGACGGCCACCGCGTTTCCACCGCTCGCGTACACCGACATGTTCTTCGACGACATCAAGACCCTCTACGACCTCGACGCGCCGGAAACCGGCACGATCAAGGTGGATGAGACCTACAGCGATTACCGGAAAGGTACGACCGCAAGACTGGACTCGCTCGCCTATCTCCCATTGGCCGATCTACGTGTTGTCGATCTCGACACGGCGAAGCCGTTCACGACGACCAAGGCGGGATCCGCGACGACCGTGAAGCTGGACGTGCCGATCGTCGACGACAAACAGAGCGCGCATATCCAGATCACCGGCACGATCAAGGACGGGAGTTACAAGCTGACCAGCGGCGAACTGGTATTCGAGCGAACCCTGCACGGTCTGCGCAACACCGTCGTGCTGCCAGCCGGCTGGGACGTCACTGCCGTGTCGCAGTCCGGCACGATTGGACTGCGCGATAACCGGGCGTTCGTGTCGCTGATCAATCTGAACGCCGAGAACAACTACAAGGTCACGATTCGGGCGCGCAAGCGCTGACCGATACGTAGGGGCGGAGCTTGCTCTGCCCCGATTCCCGAAGCGAGCCCAACGCTGCGTCGGAGCCGCCCACGCCGGGGCGGAGCTTTGCTCCGCCCTACTGGTGTGGCCGGTTGCCGAAGGCGTCGAGCAGAACCGGCAACAGCGCGTTCATGGGCGCCAGCGCCGGCCGCGCCGGCGTCAGGCCATCCCTGAAGCCTCGAGCAACCAGGCGATCGAGAATCTCCGATCGCGACGCGATCACATGCACGGGAACGCTCCACGACGCGCCTTCGCCGCTGACCGCCGCGGCCGGTTGATGATCGCCGAGCAGGATCATGACGAAGTCGCGGTCCGCGTGCCGGCGCAGGTAGCCGCCGAGGGTGTTGTATGTGTACGACACGGCATCGACATAGCCCGGCGCGAAATGCGTCCAGTCTGGTTGCCTGGCGTAGGCGCGGACAATCGCCGGGCCGTCGTAAGGATGGGCGTCGAACATCCGGCTCCAGTCGGGCTGGTACGGCGGCGTGGGACTGAACGGGAAATGCGTGCTGATCGTGGGATAGAACACGAACAGCGGCGGCCTGGACGTCCGATTGCCGGCGATCGCGTCGAACTTCGCGAGCGAATACTGATCCGGAATCGCGAACCAGCCGAACTCCGGGCCTCGATAATCCAGTCGCGTCGCATCGTCGATCTCGCTGAACCCGTAAAAGGCGCCCTCCGGCCATCGCTGCCGCAGCCCGGGCATCAGCGCGACCGTCGCGAAGCCGTGGCGCGCGAACTGAGTGACGAGCGTTTCCCGCTTTTCCGTCATCAGCCTCGCGTTGGTTTCAGGGTCGCGGACTTCGACTCCGGACAACAGGCTGATGTGCGCGAGCCAGGACGAGCCGCCGAACGTCGGCGAATCCACGTAGGCCGACACCGCTCGTCTCCCGCTCGCACGGATCGCCTCGTCGAGTGTCGCACGCGCGGCCGTCAACCCCGGCGCGATGTCCGCCCGCTCGAACGCGACCGCGCCGTACGCCTCGATGAAGACGAGATACACGTCCGCGCCCTGAACCAGTGACAGATCCGAGTCCATCGCCGGGCTCGCAGCCATCGGACGTGATCCCGCCATCGCGGCAGCGACGAAGCGGACCTGGCGCGCGTATGTGGACGTCACCGGCGTTGCCAACACGTGACTGGCAGCCAGTGTGGGGCCGATTCCAGGCAACCACTGCGTCGCGAAGAGCCCGGCAATAGTGATTGCAACGGCGGCCATCGCACGGCGTTGGCCGGTGTTTGCCATCGCCGCCGACACCAGCGTCAGCGCCCACCGGAACAATAGATACAGAGCTGCGAGACTCATCGCGGCAACGGCGACGACGATGATGACCAGCCAGATGGGTGCGGCGCGAATGACCATCGCAGCCACATCCGGCATGAAGCGGAGATCCCAGTAGAGATTGATCTCGCGGCCATACAGCGCCGGTGCGGTGACGTCGGCGTAGTGTCCGATGGTCAGCGCTACCCACACGATGGCGAGACCGCGGATGAGCGCCGCCGACGGCGAGCCGAGCCATCGGCTGGACATCACCAGCAGCATCAGCGCGAATTCAATCGACAACTCTCCTTCCCAGCGAATTGCCGGCGTGGGCCAGAGATTCTGAAACGCCAGCGACGCGTTGAGGATCGCGAGGGCGAGGACGAGTTTCAGCGAGCGCGGTGCCACAGCCACAGGGTGTCGACCAGAAAAGAGTAGCAGAGTGCCACGAGCGCGATTCCCGCGAACAGCGTGCTCGCCGGGGCCTCGATCGACGGCGTCAAAGCCAGCATCAGCCCGCCGATCTGCACGACGCAGATGGTCTGGCGCCGGCGCGAGAACGGCAACGGTGCGCCGAGCCACGGCATCATCCAGCCGGCAATGACGAAGAGGTAGCGGAGCAGGCCCGAGAGCAGCACCCAGGCGCCGGCCTTGTCGTGCCGCCACACGAGCGTCGCGAGGGCGAGAATCAGCAGCGCATCGACTTCCATGTCGAATCGCGCTCCGAACTCACTGGCGCTCCCACTCCGCCTGGCGAGCCAGCCGTCCACGCCGTCGAGCGCTGTCGTGAGCAGACCGAGGACGACCGCGGCTGCCGCCACCGATCGCTCCCCCGGTTCGCCGATTGATGCGACGACCAGCGCGACGAGGAGCGCTCGGACCGCCGTGATCTGATTGGCGAGGCCGAACCGCGCGAAAGGGTGGCGCGCGCGCCGGAAGCCGGCGGCGACCACCATGATGGTCGCGAAGACCAGACCGGCTGTGATGGGATACATGCCCCAGGCGATTGTATCGCGTGCTCAAAAGCCACAGAATGACTGTCGATGACGATCGACCAGGCGCGGGCGTTCTGGATCGCCGAACCCGGGCGCGGCGAGATTCGCACCGAGCCGCTGCCGGCGATGAGCGCCGGCGACGTCATGGTTCGCGCCCGGTTCAGCGGCATCAGCCGCGGCACCGAAACGCTGGTCTTCGACGGCCGCGTGCCGGTCAGCGAATACGAGCGCATGCGGGCGCCATTTCAGTCCGGTGAGTTTCCCGCGCCAATCAAGTACGGCTACGCCAGCGTGGGCGAGGTCGAAGAGGGGCCGCGCGAATTGCAGGGACGGGCGGTATTCGCGCTCTACCCGCATCAGACGCGATACGTGATTCAGGCAGCCTCAGTCGTGCCGCTTCCCGAGGCGGTTCCACCCGGCCGAGCGGTGCTGGCGGCCAACCTCGAAACCGCGATCAATGGGGTCTGGGATGCGCGCCCTCATATCGGCGATCGCATCGTCGTGATTGGCGGCGGCACGGTCGGCTGTCTGGTCGCATGGCTGGCAGGGCGCATCGGCGGTTGCGACGTCGAACTCGTGGACGTCAATCCGGGCCGGGCCGCAGTCGCCGCTGCACTTGGTGTGCGCTTCGCGCTGCCGGATGACGCGACTGAGAACGCCGACCTCGTGCTGCACACGAGCGGATCGCCGGCTGGACTCGCGCTGGCACTTAGACTCGCGGGTCTCGAGGCGGCGGTCGTCGACATGAGCTGGTACGGCAGTCAGCCGGTGCCGCTGTTTCTAGGCGAGGGTTTTCATTCACGCCGCCTCACCATCGCCTCGTCGCAGGTCGGCCGGGTCGCGGCGTCCCAGCGCGCACGCTGGGACTCGCGCCGGCGGATGCAACTCGCGCTGACGCTGCTCGAAAACCCGACGCTCGATGTGCTGCTGACCGGCGAAAGCGACTTCGAGGATCTGCCTGCGCTGATGCCGAGGCTGTCGGCGGCTCCGGGCGATACGCTCTGCCACCGGATTCGATATCAAGGATGACGACATGTACAGCGTGACGGTTCGCGATCACATGATGATCGCTCACAGTTTTCGTGGCGAGGTATTCGGTCCGGCACAACGGCTTCACGGCGCGACGTTTGTCGTGGACCTCGAGTTCCGCCGCGCCGATCTCGACGCCGACGGCATCGTCGTCGATATTGGCCTCGCAACCCACGCGCTGAAGACCGTGCTCGGGACTCTGAACTACAGGAATCTCGACGATGAGCCGGCGTTCGCAGGACGGAACACGACGACCGAGGTGCTGGCGCGTACCGTGTTCGATGGCATCGTCGGAGCGGTTCTCCGGGGTGAACTCGGCCCGGGCGCGCGCCTGGTCGAGCGCCTGAAGGTCACCCTCCACGAGTCGCACATCGCATCGGCGTCGTTCGAGGGATCGATCTGAGTCGATGCCGGCGCTAACGCTAATCGTTCCCGGCCGGCTCGACACGCGCACCGGCGGGTATGGCTACGACCGTCGCATCGTTGCCGGTCTGCGCGACCGCGGTTGGGGGGTGGAGGTCATCGGCCTCGCGGACAGCTTTCCATTCCCATCGGCCGAGGCACGGAGCGAAGCGATTCGCGCGCTGGCGTCGGTGCCCGACGGCGCGACCGTGCTGATCGACGGCCTGGCGCTCGGTGTCCTTCCGGCGGAAGTCGAACGCGAGGCGGAACGTCTGCGCATCACCGGCCTGGTGCACCATCCGCTTGCCGCCGAAGCCGGCCTCGACGCTGACGCAATCGCAACGTTGGAACGGAGTGAGCGTCGGGCGCTGGCCGCGGTCCGGTCGGTTGTCGTGACCAGCGCGGCGACCGCCAGGTCGCTGGCTGCGTATGGTGTCAGCGCCGACCGCGTGACGGTCGTCGAGCCGGGAACAGACCCGGCTCCTGTCGCGCACGGCGGCCGGACGTCGGAGGTGGCCCTCTTGTGTGTGGCGACACTAACGCCGCGAAAAGGGCACGAGCTGCTGCTCGGCGCACTGTCGTCTCTGGCGCAACGCAATTGGAGGCTGACGTGCGCAGGCAGCGTTGACCGCGATCCGCCGACGGTCGAACGGCTCCGGCGTCAGCTTGATCGCAGCAGCATTGCGGATCGCGTCGAGTTCGTCGGCGACCTCGACCGGCCCGCTCTGGATGTTTGTTATGACGCCGCCGACCTGTTCGTGTTGGCGACGCTCTACGAGGGCTATGGAATGGCGGTCGCAGAAGCGCTCGCTCGCGGCGTGCCGATCGTGAGTACTGCCACCGGCGCGATCGAGCAGCTCGTGAATGGCGGAGGCTCGCCGGCTGGAGTCGTGCTACCACCAGGCGACGAACGCCAGTTCGGCGATGCTCTCGCGCGTGTCATCGGTGACGCCGACTACCGGGCCCGGCTGGCTGAGGGTGCTCGCCGGGCGCGCGGCCGCCTTCCAACCTGGGACGCTGCCTGCGATCGTATGGCTGCTGTGCTCGACGCCAGCGCGGGTCGCGCCTGATGAGCGGATTCGACCCGGAGTGGCTGGCGTTACGCGAGCCGGCCGACACGTCCGCCCGCTCGTCGACGCTGACGGTCAAGCTGGCGGAAGCGTTTCCGCTGGAGCGGCCTCTCCGCGTGCTCGATCTCGGTGCCGGCGCTGGCTCGAATGTTAGATTTCTGTCCCCCCGCCTCTTGTCGAAACAGCAGTGGACGCTCGTCGACCATGATGCCGCGCTCCTCGCGCGTGCCTCGGAATCACGAGGCATTGACCGTTCAATGTGCCTGATCGATGTCGTCGAAGCAGACCTATCGCGGTTCGACAATGTCAGCGACCTTTTCGCGACGCGCGATCTCGTCACCGCGTCGGCGCTGCTCGATTTGGTTTCCGACGAGTGGCTGCGACTCCTGGCGGACCACTGCCGCGGGGCCGGCGCCGCCGTGCTGTTTGCGCTTTCGTACGATGGCCGGATCGAGTGCTGGCCGGTCGACTCCGAGGACCAGACCATTCGAGCGCTCGTCAATCGTCATCAACGAACCGACAAGGGTTTTGGTGCCGCGCTCGGGCCAGACGCGACTGCGATCGCTGCCGCGTATTTCAAACGGCTCGGCTACGACGTGAGCGTCGATTCGAGCGACTGGCGGCTGACGGCGGCTGACGGGGTGCTTCAGCAACAGCTAATCGCCGGATGGGCTGCGGCGGCGACGGAGTTGATGCCTTTGGACAAGGCGCTCATCGACGATTGGAAGCATCGCCGTCTGGAACACATCGCGTGCGGTCAGTCGTTGCTGGTGGTCGGCCATCAGGATCTGCTCGGCTTACCGCCGGCTCATCCTTCGGCCGTCAAATCACCCGTGTGATGGCGGGCTGCTCGTCGCGTGAATCGCCCGGCTCGTCCTGAAGCGCCGGTCCGATTTCGCAATCAAACAGCACGTCCGAACCCATTCGAAACACGCGATAGCGAGGACGATGGCAATCGCTGAGCGCGCTCGGGGGCGTCAGCCGAATCGCCGGACGGCCGTCACCGATCAGCAACGGAGCGATCGCGATCTGGAGACGGTCGAGCCGCTTGGCTTCGAGAAACATCGAAACTGTCACCCCGCCGCCTTCGACGAAAATCCGACGGCAGCCACGTGCCCGCAGCACACGCAGCAATTCGCTGACGTCAACGGTGTCCTCGTCGCCGTCCAGCGCCACGACCGTAGCACGCCCGAATCGATCTTCTCCGGGTTGCGCCAGCGATTGGGCGCACACGTAGAGGGTGTCCGCGGCGGCGTCTGTGAACACGCGAAAGTGGTCGCCCAGCCGCCGCGCCGGGTCGAGGACGACGCGTAAAGGGTTCGGTCCCGGGACCAGCCGGGTCGTCAACCGCGGATCATCCGCCGCGACGGTGCCGGCGCCGACCACGACCGCGTCGCTCAGCGCTCGCATGCGATGGAGGTGCAGGATGTTCTCCTCGCCGGTGACGTATTGGGATTCGCCCGAGTGCGTGGCGATGAACCCATCGAGGCTCTGACCGAGATGGCCGACGACTGTCGGCTGGGCGGTGCAGAACGGCAGGTAGAGATCGATCATCGCGGTCCGCGGGTCGTCGGACGGCAAAACTGTGCGCCAGCCGGTGGCCGCACACCACGCAATCATCGCGTCGGGGTGTCCGGGATTGATGGGCTGCAGGACGCCATTGTCTACGAGTGTCAGCGCGACCGGTTCTCCCGAGTCCGCAATGCGCTGCGCACCGCGTGCGGCCGCGAGCACGATGCTCCAGGCCTCCGCTGCCGTCTGCGCCGTTTGTGACGTCGTCTGCTTCACGAATCCTCGCCGCGTAGATTATCATCGAGGTACACGCACTTAGAAAGGGTTCGTCGATGTCTCGATCATTCAACTCGGCAGGCGCAGTCATCGCAGTTCTGATCACGTCCTACGTCGCCGTCGCGGCACAAGGCGCTGCGCCTGCGCAGGCGCCCGCCTCCGCGCAGAAGAAGCCGCTGGTGCCGGTCGCGACCAATACGGTCACCGCCAACCCCGATGAGTTTTACGGAGAAGGCGTGACCATGACCGCCGCTGTCGGCGCGGTGTTGTCGAAGTCGGCGTTCTCAGTCGACCAGAAGCGTGTCGGCCAGACGATGGGGAAGCCGAAAGGTCCGACCGATGTGCTGGTGATCGCGCCGACCCTGATCACGTCACCCGATCCCGACACGTATGTCACGGTGATCGGCGAGCTCGTGAAGTTCAGCCCGGAACAGATTGCGAAGCAGGCCAAGGACTACAAGCTCGATCTGTCGCCCGAGGTGATCGCGAAATACAATGGCCGCCCGGTGCTGATCGCGACCCAGGTCATCAATGAGAAATTCGTGGACCTGGCGAAGAAGCCGCTGCCGCCGATGACGACCGACGAGATCGCGCTGAGCAAGGTGATGAAACAGGTCGGGCCGGCGTTCACGGCGCTGCGCGCGGGTATCGAAGCCAGCAACGTCGAAGCCACCGCGAAGAACGTGGCCGTCCTGAAGCAGTCATTCGCCGAGACGGAAACGTTCTGGAAGACAAAGGCGAAACCTGACGCCGTTCAATGGGCGGCTGACGCGCGCAAACAGGTCGACCTCATTGCTGCGGCAACTGTCGCTGCGAAATGGGACGACGCCAAGGCGCCGGCGACTGAGCTCGGGAAGTCGTGCGCGAGCTGCCACGGCGCGTATCGCGAACGCCTGGAAGACGGGACCTACCGCATCAAGACCGCGAAGTAGTTATTCGGCGCGAAGCGCCTGCACCACGTCGACGCGCGCGGCGCGAGCGGCCGGCAGCAGCGCGCCGAGAATCGCCGCGACGATCAGCACCGTCGCGGCACCCAGGATCGGCAGCACGCCGGGGATTTGCACGTTCTGGATGTAGCTGCCGATCACGCGCGCGAGGGCGAAGCCGCCGGCAGCACCCACTGCCACGCCTAACGCCGACATCACAACGCCCTCGCTCAACACGCTGGCGAGAATCGATCGCGGCTGTGAGCCGACCGCCAGTCGTATCCCGAACTCGCGCGTCCGTCCGCTGACCGAGAACGCCAGCACGCCGGCGACGCCGACAATCGAGATCGCCAGCGCCACTGCCGCGAATCCACCGAACACGATGGCGTTGAGGCGATCGGGGGCGAGTACCTCCGCCCTGACGTCGTCCAGGGTGGCCGCACGCTCGATCACCTGGTCGGCTGCCATTGCCCGGATCGTGCGCGTGATGCCCGGCACCAGGGCGTAGGGGTCGCTTCTGGTATGGACGAACAACCGACCACCGCCAAGCTCCTGCTCGAACGGGTGATACACGGTCATGACCGAGCGCCCGTCGATACGTTCGTCGTTGATGTCGGCGGCGACGCCGACGATGCGGCGCGGATCCGGCGCGATGCCGATGAACTTCATCACGCCGTCGGTCCAGACCAGATGGCGGTTGAGCGGATCCTTGCCCGGAAACAGCTGTTGCGCGAGGTTGGCGCTGATGACCACGACGCGCTCGGAGCCGTCGCGGTCGGCGTCGTTGAAATCGCGGCCGGCGACCATCGGAATGCCGAGCGACGCGAAGAATCCCGGCGACACCGTGCGAAACAGGGCTCGCGGGTCGTCGGCGCCGTTCTCGCGCGTCCGTCCCTCGACCGAAAACTGAAAGCCGTCACCGAAATTGCCGGCGTCGCGCCACGGCACGTTGCTGCCGAACGCGACCTGATCGACGCCCGGCAGCAGCCGAACCTGGCGCTGCACTTCGCGATAGAAGCCGCGTACCTGATCCGGGGTGCGACCGTACGAACTCACCGGTACGTTGACGGCCAGCACCTGCGCCGTTTCGAAACCGGGCCTGGCAGCCTGCAGCGTGAGCAGCGTATGCAGCAGCATGCCGGCGCCGGCCAGCAGCACGAACGACGCCGCGATCTGCGTCACCGCAAACAGCCGCAGGCGCCGGTTGGTTGCGCCGGTGATGCGGAGGCCGCCACTGGTCAACCCGAAGCCCCGCGAGCTGTCGGTGGACGGCAGCCGGGGGACGAAGGCCAGCAGCACGGCCGCGACCAGCGCCAGGCCGACTCCGACCCAGAGCATGCTGGCGTCGAGCGTCAGATCGAGCGCGCGGACCGAGAAACGCGCAGCGTAACGCGACAGGACCGCGACCATCGGGCGCGCAATCACGACGCCCAGCGCCGCACCTGCGCCGCACAGAATCACGCTCTCCGCGAGCAGCGTACGGCGAAGCGCCAGACCGCTCGCGCCCAGCGCCGCCCGGATCGCGAGCTCGGACTCGCGGCGGACGCTGCGAGCCAGGATCAGGTTCGCGACATTCGAGCACGCAATCAGGAACACCAGCCCGGACGCCGCCAGCAGGACCAGCAGTACCGCTCGCGCGCGTGACGTGATTTGATCGCGCAGCCGGACCGCATCGATGCGGAAGTCGGACTTCACCGGATACGCCTCGGCGTGCTCCTTGAGGATGGCGCCGTGGATAGCGCGCAATTCGGCGCGGGCGTTCTCGACCTCCGCCCCTGGGGCCAGGCGGCCGAACAGCTCGGTCATGCGATGCTCGCGGCCGGTCACCATGGTTGCGGTCATGTGATGCGGGCTGGTGATGACGTTGGCGATGAGTTCGGTTTCAGACGGATACGGCACCGACGGTTCGAGCACGCCGACAATCACTGCCGAGCGGGTGCCAAGCCGGATGGTCTTTCCGAGCACGGTCGGATCGCTGTTCAGACCGGTGGTCCAGAATCGATGGGTCAGCACCGCCGCGCCGGCGGCATTCGGGCCGTCGTCGCCGGTGTTCAGCAGCCGGCCGAGCACCGGCTTCAGACCGATCACGTCGAAGTAGGCACTGCTGACCACGCCAGCACGGATCACGCGCGGTTCGCCGAGTCCGACCATCGTGAAGCCGACGGTCGAGAAGTCGCCGATCTGCGTGACGCTCTTGATGCGCTCGCGCAGGTCGATGATCTCGGGGACCGAAAACGTCGTGTTTTCGCTGCCGATGCCCGGCGCGCTCTGACGGATGTAAATCAGCCGCGCCTCGTCGCGGTTGGCCAGCGGACGCATCAGCACGCCGCGCACGACGCTGAAGATGGCAGCGTTGGCGCCGATTCCCAACGCCAGCGTCAGGACGATCGTCGCAGTGAGGCCCTTGACGCGCGCGAGGGAGCGAACGGCGAACTTGAAATCGCTGAATGCACTCATAACGTTCCCTTAAGCGTTCCGCGTTGATTCTGTACGCGTCCAGTCTGACGCGTTATTGTGCCCCAACGGTCCACAAAAACAGCTGTTCGTTTTCGAACACTGTGATTCGCGCAGGCGGCCAGTCGCCGATCGGGAATTGCCGCGAGACGATGCGCGTGCCGGGACGCAGTTCGCGCTTCAGTTTTGATTCGAGCCGCTGGTTCACGGTCGTGGACAGCCACAGCGTGACCACCGTCGCCTGCGAGATGTCCGCCGTGAAGAGATCGCCGGCGATGAAGGTGGTGCGATCGGCGACGGCGCCCTCGCGGGCAACCTGACGCGAGAGATCCACCAGCCGCGAATCGATTTCGACGCCGACGCCCCGTGCGCCATATTTCTGTGCGGCCAGGATGACGATTCGACCGTCACCCGAGCCGAGGTCGTAGACGATGTCGCTGGAGGTGATGCCGGCCAGGCGCAGCATCGCGTCCGCCATCGGCTGCGGCGTGGTCGCGAAGTGAATGTCAGGAGGATGCTGAGGCGCTTGTGTTTGCGCGAAGACGGACAGCGTGGCGAGGAAGAGAGCCGTCGCTATCGGCAGGAACCTCAACCCGTTTTAGAACGCTTCCTGAATCGAAAGGTAGAACCCGCGCGATCCATCCTTGCCCCAGCCGTAGTCGGTGCACAGGTTGGTGCGCGAGCGTTTGTTCAGCAGGACGCGGAATCCGAAACCGGCGCCCGGAGCGGCGGAGTCGAACAGCTTCTCGCCGCTCTCGTTGTCGCTGATCGTCGTGCTGTTGAGAAACGCCACAACGCCGAGCAGACCGTTGGACGTCAGCGTGCCCCGGTATTCGACCTCGCCGTAGAGCAGCTGCTCGCCACGGTATCGGCCCTCGGCGTAACCACGACCGGAACGGCCGTCGGCGCCAATTTCCGGGAGGTCGAAATATGGCGCGACCCCGCCGGTCACCAGGTTCCCCTGGAACCAGAAGGCGACTCTGTTGCGAGAATTGAACGTGTGATAGGTGCGGACGTCCATGTTGAGGCTTTGCCACGTCGCCTGTCCGCCGATGAACCCATCGAAGAACGTCCGGTAAACGACGTTCGCGAGCCAGCCCTTGCTGGCGTTGATCGCGTTGTCGCGCGTGTCGTAGAGCACACCGAAGCTGAGGCCGGCCGAGTTCTGCCCGTCCACGTCGAAGCCGTACTTCTCGGTGTACGACAGGTACGCCGAGTCGTCGATGTTGGAGTTGCCCCCGCTACCAGATCTGACGTCGTTGTGAATGCTGTAGTTGAGTCCGCCGCCCACGAATAGACCGGGCGTGATGCGCCGATAAGCGGTTTCAAACAGCCGGTAGTAGTTGTATTTCAAGTTGACGTCGTCAGCAGCCAGTGTGTCTGTGCCGAGGTCGTAGGTATTTTGCGACGTCAGCTGCAACCGATTGTCGAGCTGCACGAACCAGCGATCGTCGCTCGTGAACATCCCGAGACGAGCGCCGAGCATGAACTGGCCCTTCTGGGAGATCCTCGCGCCGCCCGAGATCGACGAAATATGGGTCGTGGCCTGATCGCCTCGAAAAAAGGCGACGTTTCCCGATACGCCAGCGGTCAGGCCGGTTGACGGCTTCGAACCAATCGATGGCGTCACTACGAGGTAGCGCCTGTCATGCGATCCAGGCGGCGGCGGCACCACCGGCGCCAAGTCCTGTCCGCGGACCATGTGCCAGAGATCGCCGACGTCGATCTGATGTTTCACCACGGCGAGCCGCTCCGGCGTGGTTTCCTCGACCTCCGGATGATCCTGGGCGTGCGACGGCCGGACCGCGAGCACGACGCCAACCAGCGCGAACACGAGTGTTCGGATCTGTCTGTACCGCGGCAAATAAGGGCTCTTTATGTATTGTATCGGCCAGAGCAGATCACTGACCGTCGCCGCACTTTTTTCACGACTCTTCTGATACCGCTCGGGTCGGCACGTTCAAGATTTTGGAGCCCGACCGCCGTCGGTGGCTCGTAAAACTAGCAGGTTGGAAGCTGAATCCTCGCCCGGAGTCCGCCGAGCGGCGAGTCGTGAAGCGAGAAGGCGCCGCCGTAGACTTCGACGAGATCTCCGACGATCGCCAGGCCGAGGCCGGAACCGGGCGCAGCTTCGTCGGCGCGGACGCCGCGCCGTAGCACGACTTCACGCTTCGACGCTTCGAGTCCCTGGCCGTCATCGTCCACGGTGATGACAATGTCGGCGTCGCTCGCGGCGGCGGAGATGCGGACTTCGGTGCGCGCCCACTTGCAGGCGTTATCGAGCACGTTGCCAAGCATTTCGTCGACGTCCTCACGCTGGCCGCGGACGCAGCAGGTTGCGGGCACGTCAACGTGAATGGTGACTCCACGTTCGGCGTGCAGGCGACGAAGCGTGCGGGCGAGCCCCTCGGCCGAAGCCGCGACCAGACACCGCGCTCCCGGATTGGCACCCGAAGCGACGGCGCGCGCCTGCGCCAGGTGATAGTCCACGTGGCGCTGCATTCGGTCGATCTGCTGCTCGAGCACCGCCGCAAGTTCGGGATGACCGGCCGCTGCCGCAAGGCCGGCTTCGTGCCGCAACACAGCGAGCGGGGTCTTGAGGCCGTGCGCGAGGTCGCCGGCCTTGGCGATTGCGCGGGCGACTACGAGCTCCCGATGTTCGAGCAGGGTGTTGAGGTCGTCGACGAGCGGCTGCACTTCGCTCGGATACTCGCCGTCCACGCGCCGGCTTCGCCCGTCGCGGACCGCTGCCAGCCGTTGCCGCAAGGCATCGAACGGGGACAGGCCGTAACGCAGGAGCGAGACGCCGAGCACGACGCAGACGGTCGCGGAGATGATCAGGGCCGATGTGTGAACGATCGGAACCATGCGCGGGAAGCTGTGGATGACGGCCATCCCGATCAGGGTCGTGATGACCAGCAGTCCCAGCGTCCACAGCACTGACCCGAAAATCATCCGGGCGCGGAACGAGTGGAATGCCGTCATGATTCGGCCGCGATGCGGTATCCCAGCCCGCGGACTGTGTCGATGAACGCCCCGCCAAGCTTTCGGCGAAGACGCGCGACGAACACTTCCACAGTGTTCGAGTCGCGGTCAGCACTCTGCGCGTAGATGTGCTCGATCAGCTCGCTTTGTGAGACCACGCGTCCACTCTGGTGCATGAGGTAGGAGAGCACGCGAAACTCGTGGCTGGTCAATTTGATCGGGACGCGGTCGACCGTGACCTTCGCGGTCCGCGGGTCGAGGACCAGCCGGCCGCAACGTAGCTCCGGCGTGGCGTGTCCGCTGGCACGGCGAATCAGTGCACGCACTCGCGCGATGACCTCTTCGATCTGAAATGGTTTGGCGACGTAGTCGTCGGCGCCGCCGTCAATTCCCTGCACCTTCTCGTGCCAGCTCTCCCGCGCTGTGAGAATCAGGACCGGCACGCCGATACCAGATTGACGCCATCGGCGCAGCACCGTCAGTCCATCGACGTTGGGCAACCCCAGGTCGAGAACGATCGCATCGTAGCGTTCGGTATGGACCATGAAATCAGCGCGCTCGCCGGCGTCCGCAAGGTCCACGGCGTAGCCGGCATCGCCGAGGGCTGCCGCCAGCTGGTCGGCTAACCGCGCTTCGTCCTCGACCACCAAGACCCGCATTTGGCACAGGGTACCGCAGGCTCACCTGAACGGCGCCTGAACGTCGCGTTCACCCCTGGTTCAGCCGTGGGCCACTAAGGTGCCGATGAGAGGCAGCCATCCATGACGAAACATGTGACGACGATCGTGGCGGTGTTGATGCTGGCGGGCGCACAAGCCGCGCCAGCGCAGAAAAACGACGCGCCGAGCCTGAGCGGGACCTGGAACATGGGCCTTCAAGGCGGGCATGTGATTCCGGTCGCGCTCGTCCTGAAGCAGGAGGACGCGACACTCACCGGCACCATCGCGATGCCGACGCAGACCATCGGTCAGACAGTGGAAGTGCGTCTGACGGGAGAAACGACGAAGGGTTCGATCACCCTGTCGGGAATCGTCGAAAACGCGAAAGAGTCGACGACGATCACGATCAAGGGTGCGTTGAACGAAGAGGGCATCATCGAGGGCACGGTGGCTGTCGGGAGTCACGAGTTGCCCTACACCGCGGAGCGTTTGAAAGAGCGGAAATGACGCCGCTGTCGCGCCGAGCCGTGCTGCAGGGAATGGGCGCCGCGATCGCGCTTCCGTTTCTCGATGCGATGGTGCCCGTCCGTGCCGCCACGCGAGCTTCGTCAGGTCAGATCACGCGGCTGGTCTGCATCGAAATGGTCCATGGCTCGGCCGGCAGCGCGCCGGTCGGCCTGACGAAGAACCTCTGGGCGCCGGCGGCGACGGGGCGGGACTTCGATCTGACGCCGACCAGCCTTCGGTCGCTGCAACCCTTCCGCGATCACCTCACCATCGTCAGCAACACCGACGTGGATCCGGCGAACCCGTTCACCGCGACCGAAATCGGCGGCGATCACTTTCGATCGAGCGCCGTATTCCTGACCCAGGCCCATCCGAAACAGACGCAAGGCGCCGACCTGATGGCGGGAGTGTCGCTGGATCAGTTGTATGCCGGCCGGGTAGGTCGCAACACCGTCATTCCGTCGATGCAGGTGTGCATCGAGCCGGTCGATCAGGGCGGCGGATGCGGCTACGGCTACTCGTGCGCCTACACCGATGCCATCAGCTGGGCGGCACCGAACCGGCCGTTGCCGATGATTCGGGATCCTCGCATCGTCTTCGACGAGTTGTTTGGACGCATCGAGCCCGGGGTGCCGGAGGCGGTGCGCCGCGAACAACTCAGGCAGCAGCGCAGCATTCTCGACTGGGTGATGACGTCGGCTGCGAGGCTGCGGGCAAGGCTCGGTCCGACCGACCGCGCGCGACTGGGCGACTACCTCGAACAGGTGCGCGAGGTCGAGCGGCGGATTCAGGTCATCGAAACACGCAATTTGAGCGGCGAGGAGCGTGCGCTCCCCGAGTCACCCGCCGGCGTCCCTGACTCGTTCGGCGATCACGTTGCGATCATGTTCGATCTGCAGGTGCTGGCATTCGCCGCGGACGTCACTCGCGTAGTCGCCTTCAAGATGGGGCGTGACGCCTCGAACCGAGGCTATCCCGAAAGCGGCGTCTCCGGCGGATTCCACAACCTGTCACACCACGGTGGCCGTGACGCCACGGTCCTCGAGTTCGCGAGGCTCAACGCCTATCATGTCAGCCTGATTCCGCATCTGCTGTCGCGTTTGCAATCGACGCCGGATGGTGAGGGCACGCTGCTCGATCATACGCTGGTGCTGTACGGGTCGCCGATGGGCGATTCCAATGTGCACAACCACAAGCGCGTGCCGTTTTTCATCGTCGGCCGTGCCGGCGGTGCGCTGCGCGGTGGAGTACACCTCAAGGCACGCAACGGCACCCCGCTGGCTGACGTCATGCTGGGCGTGCTGCACGCGCTTGGCCTCGACGACCTGGCCCGGTTCGGCGACAGCGAAGGCGTGTTCGACCTGAAAGGGATCGTCGCAGGCTAAAATGGCTGACTATGGCCAGCCTTATCGAAGCGATCGAGATCAAGCGGAAGATGTTCTTCGAATACGAAGACGCGCCGTATCACTGCCTGGAAGTGGAAGTGTCGAAGCCGACCGCTCGCGGTGGCCAGACGCTGGTTCGGATCAAGATGCGGAACATGCTCACGAGCGCGGTGTTCGATCGGACCTTCAAGGCCGGCGAGAAGTTCAAGGAGCCCGATCTCGCCTACGTGCAGGCGTCATACCTGTACGCCGACGCCTCCGGCTACAACTTCATGGATCAGCGGACCTTCGACACCCTGACGCTCAGCGCGGACGTGGTGGGCGAGGACCGCTTTCTTCTGGTCGACAACCTGCTGATTCAGATTCACACCTACAACGACCGGCCGATTGCCCTGGTCTTCCCGCCGCACGTCGAAATCGCGGTGGCGTCCACGGAAGCGGGCGCACGCGGCGACACCGCGAGCGGCAGCGTCACGAAGGTGGCGACGCTCGAGACCGGCATGGAGATTCGTGTTCCTCTCTTCATCAAAGAAGGGGAAAAGATCAAAGTGCACTCGGAGACGCGGGAGTTCGCCGGACGGGCATAGGCACGCTGACACACGCGTTCATCCGCCATTCAGCTTCCTGCCGCTAGTCTGATCGCCGTGGACATTCGTCACGCGTGGCGCTCGATCGTCCGCATGCCGGTCCTGGCGAGCGTGGTCGTGGTGTCCCTGGGTGTCGGGATCGGTGTCAACACGGCCGTCTTCTCCTGGGTTCAGGCGATGGTGCTCCAGCCTTTGCCTGGTGTCGCCACTGCCTCGCGAATTCTTCTGATCGAACCGCACGCGCCAAGCGGTTCAAGCCCTGGCGGATCGTGGACCGAATATCGCGATCTGAAAGCGCGACTGCGCGCGTTTCCCGATCTGTTCGCGTTTCGGATGGTTCCGCTCAGTGTCGGTGAAGCGGGCCGGCCCGAACGAGCCCACGCACTGTTCGTGTCGGGCAATTATTTTTCGGCGCTCGGCCTGCGGCCGGCGCTCGGCCGGTTTCTTCGTGCCGATGAAGGAGAAGTCGTCGGCGCGTCCCCGGTGGTGGTCGTCTCTTACGCCTACTGGCAGTCCCACCTGGGAAGCGCGCCATCGGCGGTCGGTGCACCGCTTCGTATCAACGATCGGCTGTTGACGATTGTAGGCGTGGCGCCCGAACAGTTTCAGGGCACTGTGATTGCGCTGGCATTCGACTTGTGGATGCCGGCGACGCTCGCCCCCACGATGCTGTCTGGTTCGCGGGAACTCGAAGACCGCGGCGAGCGTGGTTACTACATGGCCGGCCGGCTTGCCGATTCGACCACGCACGCTGAGGCGCAGGCGGAACTCGATGGCGCGATGCGCGAGCTGGCGCACGACCACCCGGACACCAACAAGGACATCGGCGCCGAGGTACTGCCGTTCTGGCAGTCGCCGCGCGGCCCACAACGGCTCCTGGTCGGCGCACTGGCGGTTCTCCAGACGGTGATGCTGCTGCTGTTGCTGTCGGTCTGCGGCAACACCGCCAACCTGATGCTGGCGCGCGCCAGCAGTCGGCATCGAGAGGTCGGCGTACGCCTCGCGCTGGGGGCCGGCCCGTGGCGCGTCGCGACGCTGCTGCTCACGGAGAACCTGATTCTGTCGCTGCTCGGCTCCCTGCTCGGCATCGCGATTGCGATGTGGGCGACCGACGCACTGCGCGCGGCGCCGATGATCGGTGCATTCCCGATCAAGTTTCAGACCCACGTCGATCTGGTCGGGCTCGCCTTCGCCACGTCCCTCGGTCTCATCTGCGGACTGCTGTTCGGCATCGCCCCCGCTGTACAGCTGGCGCGGATCGAGCCCCACGCCGCACTGCATTCGGGTGCCCCCTCGTCAGGCCGAAGTCCGATCCGCAACGCGCTGATGGCTGTCGAGGTCGCGCTGACGCTGCTCGTGCTGATGGCGGCGGCGCTGTTCGTTCGAAACTTCAGCGATGCCCGGGAGACGGATCCTGGCTTCCGGCGCGACGGCGTCCTGCTGGCGGAATACGATCTCTCGGGCCGCGACACCGGCGCTGCCGCGAGCCGCGACTTCGCCAGCCGGCTGCTCGGCCGGTTGCGCGCGTTGCCAGGAGTCGAATCGGCCGCTATTGCGACCTCGGTGCCACTCGATATTCACGGATTGCCGCTGCGAGGATTCACGCTGGAAGGCCGCGCCTCACTCGACGCCGCGGCGGATCGCGCGCTCAGCAACATTGTGACCCCCGACTATTTCGCCACGATGGGAATTCCGCTTCGCGCCGGCACGGACTTCGCCGCGCTCGACGATGCGGTGGCGCCGGCGCAGGTCGTAGTGAACGAGGAATTCGTGCGCCAATTCATCGCGCAGGGCGAACCGATCGGCCGCGGCCTGACCTCGCGCAGCCGGCGCTACGTCATCGTCGGCGTCGTGCGCAACTCGTTGAGCGAATCGTTCACCGAGAAACCAACGCCGGTGATGTACTTTTCGTACCGGGACCGCCCGGCGTCGACGGGGCAGATTCACCTGCGCACGCGGCCGGGCGGCGAGTCGCTCCTCGGCCCGGCGATCGAGCGGGTCGTGCACACACTGGATCCGACGTTGCCCATCTATGACGTGCGAACGCTGGGCGAGCACGTCGAGAAGAATCTGTTCCTGCGCCGGATACCGGCGCGGATGTTCGTCGTGCTCGGACCACTGATGCTCGTGCTCGCGGCCATCGGCATTTACGCGGTCGTGTCGTATTCAGTGTCGCGCCGCACTGCCGAAATCGGGATCCGGATGGCGCTCGGTGCCACCGCACCACGCGTGGTCCGGCAAATCATCAGGGAGACGATGGTGACCGTCGGCGCCGGCGCATCTGCGGGATGGCTGTTGATGTTCGTGGTGGCCCTGCACCTGCTCAGTGGGATGATCAACCTCACCGTGTTTATCGGCGTTCCGGTGCTGCTCCTTCTGGTCGCCATGTTTGCGACGTGGCTGCCCGCCCGGCGCGCGACGGCCGGCGATGTGGTCGTGGCGTTCAAGCAGGAGTGACGGTACGCTTGTGAGACCGTGATACAGCCCCCCGCGCCAGAGCCGCGTTGGGTCGGGGTCGATTTCGGCACGACGAACAGCGCAGTCGCGACGGCCGATACCGGCGGCCGCGCCACCCTCGTCGCCTTTCCGTCGATTCAGGGCCCGCGCTCGACCTTTCCCTCCGTGCTCTACTTCGAACCGAAAGCGGCGTCGCTGGCCGGTTCGGCGGCGATCGAGCGGTATCTCGCCTCCGAGACCAAAGGCCGGTTCATCCAGTCGCTCAAGACCTATCTTGCCGAACCGAGCTTCGAAGGCACCGGCATCGGCACCCGCCACTTCACGCTCGAAAAACTGATCGCTCTCATCGGTCAGCACATGCGGGAACAAATCGGGTTCGCGTGGCCGCCGCCGCGAAGGATCGTCCTCGGTCGGCCGGTTCATTTCTCGAGTCCGCCCGATCCGGCGCTCGATGTGTTCGCGGTGGGACGGCTGCGGCAGGCGATCGGGCTGGCCGGCTTCGATGACATCGTGTTCGAGTACGAACCGGTCGCGGCCGCGTACGCGTACGAAACCAGGCTGGACCACGACGAGCGGATCCTGATCGGCGACTTCGGTGGCGGCACCAGTGACTTCACCATCATCTCGGTCGGACCTGGCGTGCGAGCTCGAGGCCGCCGCGCCACCGATATCATTGCCACCGACGGCGTGCCGGTAGCCGGAGACGCGTTCGACAAGCGCATCATCCGGAACCTGATCGCGCCGCGCCTGGGCATGGGCGGCGAGTATGTCTCGCCGCCGAACAAGTTTCTGCCGGTGCCGAGCTGGCCGTACGAACGGCTCGAGCGTTGGCACTATCTGTCGTTCCTGAAGTCGCCCCAGACGCTGGAGATGCTCGAGCGCGTTCAGCGGACCGCCTCGACGCCGGAACGTCTCGAAGCGTTCGTGCTGCTGATCAAACACGAGCTCGGCTATCAGTTGCACGAGGCTGTACAGCAGACCAAGTTCGCGCTCTCAACCGCCAACGAAGCAGAATTTGCGTTCGTGTCAGGGCCGGTCACGATTCGCAAGGTCGTGACGCGCGGCGATTTCGAACGGTGGATCGCCGCCGAGCTCGTGGCGATGTCGCAGTGCGTGGACCGGGTGATGGCTGCTTCCGGACTCGGGTTCGACGACATCGACCGGGTGTTTCTGACCGGCGGGTCGTCGTTCGTTCCGGCGGTGCGGAGGATTTTCACCGATCGCTTCGGGGCGCCGAAGGTTGCCGGCGGTGGCGAGCTGACCTCAGTGGCGACGGGCCTGGCACTGCGCGCACGCGAACAGTGGCCCGCCTGATGGGGTCTTGCACCCTTATGGCCCCGAATACATGGGTTTCGCTGCTCGACGGTTGGTCACGGCCTGCGCATTGCAGCCCCGTAATCGCAGGAGGTGGCGCATGAGGCTGCTTACAGCCGCATTCGTGATCGCGATCGGCTCAGCCGGTTGTCATCCAGGTCCGATCGCCGCCAAGCCCGAAATCGTGGGTGGGACGATTGCCGGCATCGTGAAAACCAGCGACGCCAGTGTCGCCGTTCCCGGACGCCGCGTCTCCGCGATCGAGGTCAAGACCGGCACGCGCGTGGATGCGACGACCGGAGCCAACGGCGGCTACACGGTTCAGGTGCCGATCGGGACCTACAGGTTGGAACTCGAGCTGCGAGGGAGCGAGACGCTGGCCAAACAACCGGCCCAGACGCACGTAAACAACGGCGATCTCGATCCCGGCCGGGACTTCGTGATCGTCGCCAGAGCCGCCGGAATGAGGTAAGCGGCCGACCGGGCCTAGGCGCTGACCGGCGGGAGTGGCGGCGGTGGCGCGGCGACCGGCGCCGGTCGGCCTTCGTATGCGAACGTCAACTTGTCGTCGGCGAGGCCGATGGTCACCGTTCCGCCGTGCTCGAGGGTGCCGAAGAGGATTTCGTCGGTCAACGGATCGCGCACTTCCTTCTGAATCACACGTGCCAGCGGGCGCGCTCCGAAGATCGGGTCGAATCCCTTCACCGCCAGCCAGCTGCGAGCTTCAGGCGCCAGTGTAATTGCCACGTGCCGCTCGGCCAGCTGTTGCTCGAGCTGCAACACGAACTTCTCGACGATTTCTTCCATCACTGAGGCGTTCAGCGGCCGGAACGTCACGATGGCGTCGAGCCGATTGCGGAATTCCGGACTGAACACCTTCTCAATCGCCGTCTTTGATTTGTTCGCGGCAATCCTGCTGACCCGCTCGTCGTGTGCGTCGCCGCCGACGTCGGCAAATCCGATCGACGTTGCGCTCATCTCGCGCGATCCGGCGTTGGAGGTCAGGATCAGCACGACGTTTCTGAAGTCCGCCTTGCGGCCGGTGTTGTCGGTCAGCGCCGCGTGGTCCATCACCTGCAGCAGGATGTTGTAGATGTCGGGGTGCGCCTTCTCGATTTCGTCGAGCAGCACGACGCTGTACGGGTGCGTCCGCACCATGTCCACGAGCAGCCCACCCTGCTCGAATCCGACGTAGCCGGGAGGCGCGCCGATCAGTCGCGCCACGGCATGCTTTTCCATGTACTCGCTCATGTCGATGCGGCTGAATTCGTTGCCGAGCTGAATGGCGAGTTGCTTGGCGAGCTCGGTCTTGCCGACGCCGGTCGGGCCGGTGAAGAGGAAACAACCAGCCGGCCGATCGGGCTGACCCAGTCCGGCACGGGAACGCTTGATCGCCTGCGCCACCAGGTGAACCGCCTCCTGCTGGCCGAAGACGACCCGCTGCAGCGATTCCTCGAGTGTCCGCAGCCGTTCGCGATCCGACGAGGAGGCCTGGCGTGCGGGGATGCGGGCGATTCGCGCCACGATCCGCTCGATGTCCGGCGCGTCCACGGTTTCCTGCGGCGGGACCGCCAGACGAGCGACCGATCCCGACTCGTCGATCAGATCAATCGCACTGTCGGGCAGGCGATAGTCGCGCAGGTGCCGTCCGGCCAGCTTGACCGCCGCCTCGAGCGCGGCATCGGTGTACTTCACGTGGTGGTGTTCTTCGTAGCGGCTGCGCAAGCCGGACAGAATCCTGATCGCCTCGTCGATCGACGGTTCGTCGATGGCGATCTTCTGCAGCCGCCGGGCAAGCGCGCGATCCTTTTCGATCTGTTTGAACTCGTCGAAGGTGGTCGAGCCAATCACCCGCAGTTCGCCGGCGGTCAGAATCGGTTTGATCAGCGTCGCCAGGTCCATCGTGCCACCCGTGGTGGAGCCGGCGCCGACGGTCGAATGAATCTCGTCGATGAAAAGAATGGCCTTCGGCCGCTTGCCCAGCGCGGCGATGACCGCCTTGAAGCGTTCCTCGAAGTCGCCGCGAAAGCGAGTGCCGGCGAGCAGGCCTGCGGTATCGAGCGCGAACACCTCGGCGTCCTTCAAGAGTTCGGGCGCGTCATCCGCCAGCAGCTTCACCGCCAGGCCCTCGGCCATAGCGGTTTTGCCGACCCCGGCCTCGCCGACGAACACCGGGTTGTTCTTCCGGCGCCGGCACAGCACTTCGATCGTGCGCTGCAGTTCTTCGGTGCGCCCGATCAGCGGATCGAGCAGGCCGGTCCGGGCGCGCTCGCTGAGATTCGTGCAGTAAGCCGCGAGTGGGTCGCGCGCCGTCGCGGATCCTTCCTCGCCACCGCCGGCGGTCGTGCCCTGATCCGGCGCCCCGGGCAGTCCGTTTGGCGGTGTCTTCGAAATCCCGTGGGCGATGTACTCGAGCACATCGAGGCGGGTCACGCCTTGTTCGGCCAGCAGCTGAGCCGCGTGGGTTTTCGGCTGCTGCAGGATGGCTGCACAGATGTCGCCGGCCTCCACTTCGGTTCGCTGGGCGCTCTGGACGTGCAGCACGGCCGTTTGCAGCACCCGGCGAAACGCCGCGGTCTGTTCGGGTTCGCGCTGATCGCCGCGTTTCTGCTGCTCGATCGAGTCGCGCAGGTAGGCATCCAGATCGCGGCGCAGCTTCGGCAAGTCGGTGCCGCAAGCGGCGAGAATCCGCTCGCCATCATTGTCGTGCGCGAGCGCGTAGAGCAGGTGCTCGAGCGTCACGTAGGCGTGCCGGCGCGACACGGCTTCGCGATAAGCGATCGTCAGAACCAGTTCGAGGGCGGCGGAAAACACGGTCAGCTCACGCTTCTTCGATGGCGGCCCGGAGAGGGAACTCGGCCTGACGGGCCATCGACGTCAGGGTCTCCACTTTCGTTTCGGCGACTTCCCAGGGATAGACCCCGGCGATCCCACTGCCATTTAGATGCACCTGCATCATGATTCGGTACGCCTCGGCGGGAGATTTCTGAAACAGCGACTCGAGCACGTGCAACACGAACTCCATGGTGGTGTAGTCGTCGTTCAGGAGGACGACCTTGTATAAGGTCGGGTCTTTTTTTTCGACCTTGGTCCGTTCCTTGACGGCGCCGTCGGTCTGATCGCTGCCGATTCCCACTGATCCAGCCTAATCGGAACGCGCGCCGCATACAATGATCCCATGCCGAAACTTACGGTCGAGGGATATGGAACGTTCGAGGTGCCTGCCGGCAAAAGGCTGGTGAAGGCGATCGAGCAGGACGCCAAGGTCGACATCCTGCACGCGTGTGGCGGATTTGCCAAATGCACCACCTGCCGGGTCGAGTTCATCGAGGGTGAGCCCGCTACCCACACGGTGGCGGAACGGGACAAGCTCAGCGCCAAAGGTCTCACCGGTGTCAGGCTGTCGTGTCAAATCGTGTGCGATCACGACATGGCGGTTCGCGCCTTGATGCACCTCGAAGGGTCAGGCCGACCCGATCCCGGTCCCTCGCCTGAGGACACGGTCACTCCGGTCGCTGAATTCGTTTAATTTCGACGCCTTCAGCAGCATCGTCATTTCGTCCGGGAGTGGTGCCTCGATGACGAGCGGCCCGCGGGTCGCGGGATGCGTCAACGCCAGACGCCACGCATGGAGTGCCTGACGCGGGAACGCCTCGAGCAAGGCGGCCAGCGTTTCGTCCTCGATGCCGGACCAGAGCGGCGCGCCGTACACCGGGTCGCCGACGATCGGCCATCCCCGGGCCGCGAGGTGAACGCGGATCTGGTGTGTGCGTCCGGTCACGAGACGGCATCGCAGCAGCGCCAGCCCGACGCCTGGTGCTGACCCGCGTCCGAGCCGTTCGAAACGCGTCAGGCTCGCCGCTCCTACCGTCCTCGAGGTAATCATCCGTCGTCGATCCTCCGGATCGTGAAGGATGCGCAAGTCGATCTCGCCGCGGGCAACCTTGACGCGCCCGTAGACAACCGCCAGGTAGTCCTTCTCGCTCTCGGCCATCGCCCGCTGCAGGGCCGCGTGCGCGCTCGCGCTTTTTGCGACGACGACGATGCCGGACGTCAGCTTGTCGAGACGTCCGACCAGCGACGGTCGTTGCGGCGCCGGCCACGCGCGGGCGTGCCAGAGCAGCGCGTTCATCAAGGTGCCCGTCGAGTTCCGATACGACGGATGCACGACGACGCCGGCTGGCTTGTTCAACGCCAGCAGCTGGTCGTCTTCGTACAGGAGATCGATCGCGACGTCCTCAGCCTGCATCACTTGCCGAGGCGCGCTGTCCGGTAACCTCACCGCGACAACATCTCCGATCGCCGTCCGCGTCGATACCCGGCGGACCGGCCGCCCGTTGACCGACACCAGTCCGCTTTCGATCCACGCCTGGACGCGCGTGCGCGTCGCCGTGTCCAGGTCCCGCAGGTGACGTCTGACGACCAGGTCGAGGCGCAACCCGGCATCGCCACGGTCGGCGGTCAGAAGACGTGTCGGGTCGGGCACCTGGTGATGGTACACGCTCGGCCGTCGCGCCCGGGTCCATGAGGTTTGGCCGTCGTATGATCACGGTATGAGCGATCAGGGGAAGGGCAGGCTCGTCTACTCGACCGGCGTCGGCAGCATTTGTCCTGGCTGCGGCTGGCCGGATCGCGACTGCAAATGCAGCCGCAACAACGTTCCTCGCGAGACGGTTCCGGATCGCATGGTCGCGAAGCTGCGGATGGAGAAGAAAGGGCGCGGCGGCAAGACGGTGACGGTGGTCTACAACCTCCCGAATAACGCGGCGTTCCTGAAGGACCTGTGTTCCGAACTGAAGCGCTCCTGTGGCACCGGCGGCGCGGTTGCGGAGGGTGCGATCGAACTGCAGGGTGACTTGCGTGATCGGGTCCGGGAAACCCTGATGACGAAGGGCTTCCTCGTGAAGGGTTGATCGTATTCACGGGCTGTTCATGATGCGGCTGTTACACTACGCGGCTACCCTAACTGGAGGAGTGAACATGCGGCGACTATCTGTCGTGGCCGTCCTTGGAATTGCAATTGCAGCATCGGCCGGCGTTGCCGGTCAGGCGCCGACCGGCGGTCCGTATCGCGTGATCAAGACGGCCAAAGTCGGTGGCACCGGCGGCTTCGACTATGTGTACGCGGACGTAGTGGGGCGCCGGCTGTATATTCCGCGCGGCGCGGTCCAGGGCGAGACACCGATGCCCGCCCGCGTCACCGTTTTCGACCTCGACACGCTCGCGCCGGTCGGCGAAATTCCGAATACCAGGGCCAACGGTGCCGTCGTCGACCCCAAGTCCGGGCATGGTTTCGCCAGCAGCAAACCGGTCGCGATGTGGGACGCCAAAACGCTTGCCGTGATCAAGACGATCGACGTGCAGGGTAATCCGGACGGCATCCTGGCCGACCCGTTCAATCAGCGTATCTACATCCTCAGCCACGCGGCGCCGCACGTCACGGTCATCGACGCGAAAGAGGGATCGGTGCTTGGCACCATCGATCTGGGTGGTGCGCCGGAGCAGGCGGTAAGCGATGGCGCGGGCCACATCTACGTCGATGTTTCTGACAAGGCCAACGTCGCCGTCATCGACGCGAAGACGATGGCGGTCACGGCCCACTACGATCTCGGCGACAAGGGCGCCGGGCTCGCGGGCCTGGCGATCGATGTCAAGAATCACATTCTGTTCGTCGCGTGCCGCCTGCCGCAGCCCGGTGTGATGGTGATTCTCAACGCGGATGACGGCCGGATCATCACGACGCTGCCGCTGGCGGGAAGCTCCGATGGAGCAGTGTTCAATCCGGCGACGCAGGAAGCGTTCAGCTCGCAAGGGAACGGCACGTTGACGATCGTCAAGGAAAACAGCCCGACCAGCTTTGAAGTCGTCCAGAACCTGCAGACGATGGTCGGCGCCAAGACGCTGACGCTCGATTCCAAAACGAACCACATCGTGACGATGACGGCGGAGTTCGCACCGCTGCCGGCGCCCGCGACGCCGCCGGCCCCGGGAGCACCGGCCGGACGCGGCGGCCGGGGGCCGATGGTTCCCGATTCCTTTTCGATCCTCGTGGTCGGAAAATAGGCCGAGGCGCCAGTCGCTACCGGCGCTGAATGCACCACGACGCGACGGTGTCGTAGCCGGAGCAGGGCAGGCGTGCGAGGTTCACCGAGTCCTGCGCGTGTGCCTCAACTTCGTTCTGATACTCGGGAATGCGGATCACGTCGCTCGAGGCAACGGTGATCCGTTCCTGCGAAAGAAAGTCGAGCACATACGCGTCCCAGTAAATCGCCGTGGCGTAGCGGATGTGATGACCGGTGAGGTAGTTCACCAGCATCCGATGCTCGCTCTCGGGGCGATTGCGTATCGCCGAGACGACGAGCCGTCCGTTGTCCAAAGCGTTGAGCATTCCGAGCAGGAGAAAGACCGAGACCGCCAACGCGCGCCCGAGGCGTGAGGGCTCCCGCATCATGAACGTCGCGAAGATTCCGACCGGCAGCAGCAGTGTGAACGGCAGATAACGAAGCAGCGGTGCGTAGTCGAAGACGACATTGCACGACAGCGGATAAGCGCACGCGGCCAGAGCGCCAACGCCTGCCAGATACAACCCGAAACCTTCCCCGGTGGTCTTCTGACTGGGGCGGAGCGTGCTCCGCTCCGCGACTGCGCGCCATCGGATCTGAAGCAGCCGAACCAGCATCGCGATCAGCGTCGCCGACAGCAGCCACCATACCCATGCGCGGCCGATCTCGAGCGTCGAGTTCATGCGCCACGCCACCAGCGGCGCGCGAAGGCCGCCGAAAACTGCCGGCAGCGCCCGCAGCAAGACCGACTCGATCCGGCGCGGCAGGGTCGCGTCGAAACACATCTGACCACCGAGCGACGACACCTGCAGCGCCAGCGATGCCCCGGTCTGACGCATCCGCAGGTCGTCGACGATCAGCCAGACCAGTGCGAAACCGGCGATCATCCACGATCCACGGCGCAGGTTTGCCCGGTCCCATAATTCGCCGCTGAAGGCCTCCACCACCAGCATTGCCGGCAGCGCGAACAGCGTGAATTCGCGGTGCAGCGTTCCAAAGGCGAGCACGCAGCCGTACGCGAATGGACGCCGGCGCAGTTGCCACAACAGCAGGACATAGACGAACGGCTCGATGCTGGCGCCTGCCATCTCCAGCAGCTGACTGCTCATTGCCGGGGTCGGGACGATGAACGGAAGCGCGGCGACGAACGCGACGGCGGGAGTGAGACGCAGTCGCTTACCGAGCCCCGCGATCAGCCACGCCGCCACGCCAGCATTCAAGAGGACCAGCGGCAGACGCATCACTGTCACCGACGGCCGGAAGATCCAGAAGAACGGCGCGATCAGCCACGCCTGCACGCCCATCAGGTAATTGAGCCCGTAGTAATACAGCGGAAAGCGATGAAGCGTGCTGACGTGCCTGGCCATCAGTCCGACGATGGCCTGGTCCGAATCGAAGTAGAAGCCTTCGTAGTAGGCCGGGACGAAAGAGCGGAACAGGACGATGAGGACGGCGGCGCCGATGAAGAGCAGTGGTTGACGAGTTCTGGCGGGCAGAGCGGTCACTGGGCCTGCCCGGAAGCATACGTCGAACAATTTCCGATCGGGATGCGTATACTCCTACACGATATGTTGTTATGCGATATATTAAGGAGGCCTTGGATGCGGCGTCAATTTTCGTCCCTGTTCCAGATTGCCCTGGTCCTCATCGCTGCCTCGTCGTCAGCCGGCGCCCAGACCGCCGGTCCAGCCGGGCACTGGGAGGGCGTGATTCACATGGGCAGACAGGAAGTCGCGGTTGCCGTGGATCTGGCCAGAGGCGCCGGCGGCGCGTGGGTGGGGTCGATGGCCATTCCGGGCCCGGCGCCGGTCGAGGTGCCGGTACACAACATTGCCGTGGACGTCACCGGCATCCGGTTCCAGGCCGGCCTGCCGGACAATCCAATTTTCGAAGGCAAGTTCGGTCCTGATCCGAACCAGCTCTCGGGCGAGGCCTCGAATCAGCACGGCGCCGTGCCGTTTCAGCTCGAACGCAAGGGTGATCCACACGTCAAAGTCCAGGCGGCGAGCAGCATCCTGACCAAATCGTTCGAGGGTGTCTGGCAGGGCGTGGCAGACGCAGGCGGAAAAGCCCGACAAGTTGTGTTGAAAATGAGCGCCGCGGCTGATGGGACCGCGACCGCGGTGTTGATCACCGGCGATCCCGTTGGCGGGAGCGGTCAGGAGATTCCGGTCACGACCGTCACGTTGCGCGACTTGGAGCTCCGACTGGACGTGCCGGGAGCGCCGGGCAGCTATCGCGGTACGCTCGGCGCGGGCGGTGAGATCACCGGAGAGTGGACCGAAGGAACCGTCAACATTCCGCTGAACTTCAAGCAGGCACTTGGGGTGAAATGAGCATGAGCGACAGTCCCGCACCCGTTCGCAGAATCGGCCAACAGGGATCGTATGGCTACGCCTACGAGTACAAGTCGGCGCTGACGATCGCCGGCTGGCCGCTGCTGCACATCAGCGGCGGCGTCGATCCGGTCACGCTGCGCCCGCGGATTGCCAGGGGCGTCATCGCGATCGGCAACATGGCGGTAGGCATGCTGGCAATCGGTGGTGTCGCTTGCGGGCTGATCTCGATCGGCGGCTGCTCGCTCGGCGTGCTGGGGGCCGTGGGCGGTGTCGCATTGGGCTTTGGCCTGTCGGTTGGAGGTGTGGCGGTCGGGGCGATCGCGATTGGGGGTGTCGCCATCGGCGTCGTGAGCGCTGTCGGCGACGTGGCCTATTCCGTACCTTTGGATTTGCTGGCGGCGATCTCGAGACGGTCTTCCTGAATCTCGAGGCGCAACCGGCCAAAGAAGCTCATGTAGATGTTTGCAATCCAGACCAGTGAGAACTCCGCGATCAGGTAACCACGCCAGCCGTCGAACAGCAGCGTGAAGCGGCTGATCACCAGAAACGCCGCCGCGACGTAGTGACTGAAGCAGTACTCGCAGGTGAAGAGATAGAACAATTTCCGGCTGAAGAAGCTGCGGCACGCCTTGCTTCTCGCGGCGCACCAGTCGCGCGGCTCGCGAAAGACTTCCTCGTGCGTCACCGTCCAGGCGATTGAAGCGACCGGTATCGCCAGCACGAAAAGCACGGCGACCTGAGTCATGAGTGGCTGGCCGTTCACGGGATCTTCATCGAGCAAGACGAGCGCCAATCACGCCATCGGGGCTGTTCGTTGCCGCAATCCAGCGTTCAACGTTTCAGTGGGCCCTCCAGAATGACGACATAAATGTCTGACTCGCATTCCGGCGTCACCGCTGAAATCGTCGCAAGTCGTTGAAAAATATCCAGAAGCCACGCGCTGACGTGGCTTGGCTCTTGCTCCTCTTCCGGTCGAACCCGCGGCCTCCGGTGTGTAAGCCAGACAGCAACGTGGCGCGAGTCTGAAATTGGGACATTTCAGTCGCCAGCGTTCGGTGTATCGACAATTGTGTCTTGATTCGAAGCCACCGGACCTCTAATGTCGCTCATCATCCCATCAGGCGCCTCTCCTCACCCGTCCGGCGAGCTGTTCTCCGACTATCTGCTCGACACCGCGTACGACGAGATGTTCGAGTCGACGGGCGTGGCGCGGCCCCATTGCCGCGCCCTGTTCGACGAACTGCGCGCCGCGTCTGAGTCCGGACTGAGTCAGCGTCAGATGGAAGCCGACAAGGCGTTCCTGATGCAGGGCATCACGTTCACCGTGTATGGCGACGATCAGGGCACCGAGCGCATCTTTCCGTTTGACCTGCTGCCGCGGATTATCGATGCCGGCGAATGGCGGACGCTCGAACGCGGCCTGACGCAGCGCCTGACCGCGATCAACCTGTTCCTGAAGGACATCTATCACGACCAGCGCATCCTCGACGAAGGCGTGGTCCCGCGTCAGCTGGTGCAAAGCTGCAGGCACTATCGCCGCGAGATGCGCGGCGTCCACGTCCATCGCGACATCTACGTCTCCGTCGCCGGCTCCGACTTGATTCGTCTCGAGGACGGCCGTTTCGTCGTGCTCGAGGACAACCTGCGAGTCCCGAGCGGCGTCTCCTACATGCTGGCGAATCGCGAAGCGACCAAGCGCGTGCTGCCGTGGCTGTTCGATCGCTACCACGTCAGCCCGGTCGCGCATTACGGTCAGGCGCTGCTCGCGACGCTTCGCGCCCTGGCGCCGCCGAGCACCGTCGATCCGACCTTCGTCGTGCTGACGCCGGGCGTCGGCAACTCGGCCTACTTCGAGCACGCATTTCTCGCACGGGAAATGGGCCTGCCGCTGGTCGAGGGACGCGACCTCCTGGTCCACGACAACGTCGTCTACATGCGGACAACGGCCGGATTGCGGCGAGTAGACGTGATCTATCGTCGTGTCGACGACGATTACCTCGACCCGCTGGCG